>DASZDE010000113.1:0-26725 GCA_035942355.1 Allosphingosinicella sp.
GGTGATGCTTCGCTTCACCCCGGACGACCATGCGCTGGTCACCGCGGCGGTCACCAGGGCCGAGCGGATCAGCGACGGCGAGATCGTCACCATCGTCACCGCCAAATCGGACAGCTATCACGACGTCGGCCTCCATTATGCGGTGCTGGCGATGCTGCTGGTGCCGGCGGCGCTGGCGGCGCTGCCGCAGGCGCTGATCGACTGGGCGATGGCGATGTTCCTCGGCTGGAACCCCGCGCTCACCCGCGGCGCGCTGATGGCGTTCCTGTTCGTGAAGCTGGCCGGCGTGTTCCTGATCGTGCGCTACGCGCTCGCCTGGATGCCGCTCCGGATGGCGCTCACCCCCGGATCGACCAAGTCGCGCCGCGTCCGCCGCCGCGCGATCGAATTGTTCAAGGCGAGCGCCGAGCACCGCACCCACGGCCGCACCGGCGTGCTGCTCTATCTGTCGCTGCTCGAGCACCGCGCCGAGATCGTCGCAGACGAGGCGATCCACTCCAAGGTCGCGCCGGAAGTCTGGGGCGACGCGATGGCGGCGCTGGTCGCCGAAGTGAAGGCGGGGCGGGCGGCCCAAGGCATGGCGGCCGCGGTCGAACAGATCGGCGCGGTGCTCGCGCAGCATTTCCCGAAGAGCCTTGCCGACCGGGACGAGCTTCCGGATCGTCTGATCGAGCTATGAGCCCGCAGGCCGAGACCCTCTGGGAAGGCAGGTTCATCGCCGCCAAGCGGATCGGCAAATGGGAGTTCGTCGCCCGCACCCGCAACGTCAGCGCCGCCGTCATCCTGGCGGTGGACGACGGCCATGCGATCCTGGTCGAACAACACCGGGCGCCGCTCGGCACGCAATGCGTCGAGCTTCCCGCCGGCCTGGTCGGCGATGAGGAGCAGGGCGAGGCGGTCGAGACCGCCGCCATCCGCGAGCTCGAGGAGGAGACCGGCTACCGGGCCGAACGGATGGTCGATCTCGGCCGCTTCCACGCTTCGCCGGGGATGTCGTCGGAAGGCTTCACCTTGCTGCGCGCCGAAGGGCTCAGCAAGGTCGGCGCGGGCGGCGGCGTCGCGGGCGAGAATATCGTCGTCCACCGGGTGGCGCTGGCGGAGGTGCCGGCCTTCGTCGCCGCCAAGCGGCGCCAAGGGGCCGCGGTCGACGTCAAGATGCTGATCCTGCTCGCCGGCGGCATACTGGGCGGGCTCTGAAACCGGCGGGCCCGCGACGGCAGCCCCATTTCGTCATCCCGGCGAAGGCCGGGACCCAGGAACAGGACGGTCCGGGGCGAGATGGGGCATCTCCGTGTTTCTTGGGTCCCGGCTTCCGCCGGGATGACAAAAGGTGCCGCAGCCCGCTTGTTTGCGAGTGGCTAGCGAAAATTGTCGGCGTAGGACTGGATGCGGAGCTTGCGCTCGGCCAGCGGCACGACGTGATAGGCGACGCCTTCGCGGTCGGCATAGGCCCTGGCGGCCTCGAGCGTGTCGAAGGCGATCGAGACCTGCGCCTGGGTGTCGGCGCCGCCCGACCAGCCGGTCAGCGGATCGGGCCGCCGCGGCGCGTGCGATTCGAATTCCAGCACCCAGCGGCCCTCGCGGGCGCGGCCCGACTGCATCGCGTTCCTGGCTTCCTGGAAGATTCGCGCGGCCATGACTGTCCTTCGTCTGCCCTTTGCGCGGGTCTATACCCCTCGGCCCGAACGGGCGGAAGCCTTGTTGGTTCTCAGCGTCGGAACCGCACGGACGGGATCCTCGGGCCACGCATGCCTTGGGTAGCGGCCGCGCATCTCCTTGGCGACTGCGGCCCAGCTGCCGGCCCAGAAGCCCGGCAGGTCGCGCGTCGTCTGGATCGGACGGCCGGCGGGCGAGGTCAAGCTGAGCACCAGCGGCACCTTGCCGCCGGCGACCGCCGGGTGCTGGGCCAGGCCGAACAAGGCCTGCACCCGCACCGTCACGGTCGGACCGGCTTCGGCTTCATAGTCGATATCGTGGGTGCTGCCGGCCGGCGTCTCGAAGGCATGGGGCGCGAGGCGGTCGACGGCCTTGCGGCCCTCCCAGCCGAGGCGGGTGTCGAGCAGGCCGGCCAGGGCGGCGGGATCGACATCGCGCAGGGCTCGCTTGCCCGCGACGAGCACCGGCAGCCATTGGTCGAGCGAGGCCATCAGCGCCCCGTCCGAAAGGTCGGCCAGGGCCGGATCGTGAGCGCGCGCGAAGGCGGCGCGACGGCGCAGCGCCTGCGCCGTCTCGCTCCACGGGAGGAGGTGGAGGCCGTGACCGCGGACCCCTTCCAGGAGGGCGGCGGTGACCTCGTCCGGAGAGGCTTTGCCGTCCTGCCCCTCGGAAAGCTTGATCGCGCCGAGCCTGCGGCCGCGGCGGGCGCTGACGGTGCCGGTCGCGGGATCGAAGCCGAACTCGGCGCTGCTCTCGATCCGGTCTCCGAACAGGGCCTCCACCTGCGCTTCGTCGATAGCCGCGGCCGAAAGGATGCGGGCGCCGGCGGCGGTGCCGCTCACCTCGCCGACCGCCAGCCAGGCCTCGCGGGCGAGCGGCGAGTGCGGATCGAGCCGGAAGCCGCGGCCGCCGGCGCTGAGCCAGCTCTCGCCCGAGGCGTCGCGGCGGCGGGCGAGGCGGTCCGGGAAGGCGAGGGCGAGGCAGGGGCCGATCGGTTCGTTCCCCGGCGACGGCCGGGGCCCAGCTCCGGTGCCGGACTGGGCCCCGGCTTCCGCCGGGGAACCCATGAGCCGCGCCCACCGTTTCGCCAATCCCCTGGCCGCCTCGGCTCGCTGTCCTTTCTCTCCCCGCCAGCGCCGCAGCCGGAGCTCCACGTCGACGTCGTTGCCGCCCAGCCCGCGCTCGGACAGCAGCACCGCCACTTCGGCCGCGGCCTGGCCCCAGCCGCGGGCCTGCGCCTCGACAAGCATGTGGGCGAGACGAGGAGGAAGGGGCAAAGCGGCGATCGCGCGGCCGTGCGAAGTGGGGCGGCCATCCTCCCCGAGCGCCCCGAGCGAGAGGAGACGCTTACTTGCCTCCTCCACCGCGGCGGCGGGCGGCGGATCGAGCCATTTCAGCTCGCGCGGATCGGCGAGGCCCCAGAGCGCGCAATCGAGGACCAAGGCGCTAAGGTCCGCCTCCGATATTTCGGGCGGGTCGAAGCGCGGCAACGCGGCGGTCGCGGCCTCCTCCCACAGCCGGTAGACGATGCCGGGGCCCTGGCGTCCGGCGCGGCCGGCCCGCTGCGTCACCGCGGCCTGGCTCGCGCGCTCGGTCACCAGCCGGGTGATGCCTGCGCCGCGGTCGTAGCGGGGGCGGCGGGCAAGGCCGCTGTCGACCACGATCCGCACTCCGTCGAGGGTCAGGCTGGTCTCCGCGATCGAGGTGGCGAGCACGATTTTGCGCCGGCCCGGCGGGGCCGAGGCGATGGCGGCGCGCTGGGTGCCGGGCTCGAGGCTGCCGTGGAGGCGGTGGAGGTCGATGTCGGGCGGCAGGCGGCCGAGCCGCTCGGCGGTCCGCTCGATCTCGGCGACGCCGGGCAGGAAGGCGAGCAGGCCACCCTCCGCCTCCCCAAGCGCCCGGCGGATCGCCGCGGCCATTTCATCCTCCATCCTCTTCTCCGGCGACCGGCCGAGGTGAATGAGCTCGACATCGTGGCTGCGGCCTTCGCTCCGGATGACGGGCGCGCCGCCCATCAGGGCGGAGAAACGCTCGCCGTCGAGCGTCGCCGACATCGCAAGCAGCCTGAGGTCGGGCCGCAGCGCCGCCTGCGCGTCGAGCGCGAGGGCGAGGCCGAAATCGCTGTCGAGGCTGCGTTCGTGGACCTCGTCGAACAGAACCGCCGACACCCCCGCCAGCTCCGGATCGGACTGGATGCGGCTGCGGAAAATGCCTTCGGTGAGAACCAGGATGCGGGTGCGGGCCGACCGCCTCGTGTCGAGGCGGGTGGCGTAGCCGATCGTCCCGCCCACGCTCTCCCCGGCCAGCTCCGCCATCCGCTCGGCGGCGGCGCGCGCCGCCAGCCGGCGGGGCGACAGGAGCAGTATCTCGCCGCTGCACCAAGGCTCGGCGAGCAGGGCCGGAGCGACGGCCGTGGTCTTGCCGGCGCCGGGCGGCGCGACCAGCACCGCGTTGGGCGCCGTGCGAAGGGCGGCGAGCAGGTCCGGCAGGACGAGATGGATGGGAAGCGGAGTCACCGTCCCGCCGTCCTTGCGAGCGAAGCGAAGCAATCCAGAGCTGGATAGGAGCACGGCACGAAGCTGGATTGCTTCGTCGCCTCGCTCCTCGCAATGACGATTTCCAATTCTCAGAAGGCGCGGGCAATGGCGAATTCGACCGCTTCGGCCAAAGCCGCCTTGGCCTTGCCGCCGGGAAACGGGCCGAGCGCGTCGATCGCGCGCTGGCCGTAGGTGCGGGCGCGGGCGATGGTGTCGTCGAGCGCGTGATGCGCGCGCAACAGACCGGTGGCGCGGGCGAGATCCTGGTCCGAGGTCCGGCGGCCTTCCATCGCATCGCGCCAGAATGCGCGTTCCTCCTCGGTGCCGCGGGCGACCGCGAGGATCACCGGAAGCGTGACCTTGCCGTCGCGGAAATCGTCGCCGACGCCCTTGCCCATCGTGCGCGCGTCGGAGCTGTAGTCGATCGCATCGTCGATCAGCTGGAAGGCGATGCCGAGGTTGCGGCCATAGCCGTCGAGCGCCTCCTCGACCGTCTCGTCGCGCTCGGCGACCACCGCGGCGATCCGGCACGCGGCGGCGAACAAAGCCGCCGTCTTGGCGCTGATGATGTCGAGATAATGATCCTCGCTGGTCTCGACGCGCCGCTGGGCGGTGAGCTGGTCGACCTCGCCCTCGGCGATCACCGCCGAGGCGCGCGACAGGATGCGGAGCACCCTGAGGCTGCCATCCTCGACCATCAGCTCGAACGAGCGGCTGAACAGGAAGTCGCCGACCAGCACGCTCGCCGGATTGCCCCAGATGATGTTGGCGGTGCGCTGGCCGCGCCTGAGGCCGGAGCCGTCGACCACGTCGTCGTGGAGCAAGGTCGCGGTGTGGATGAACTCGACCGCCGCGGCCAGCTTGTGGTGGCGGCTGCCGGGATAGTCGAGCAGCCGCGCGCAGGCGAGCGTCAGCATCGGCCGCATCCTCTTGCCGCCGCCGGCGATCAGATGCCCGGCCAGTTCCGGGATCAAAGCGACCTCGCTCTGCATGCGCTCGAGGATCACGGCGTTGACGTGGTTGAGGTCGGCCGCGACCAGCCGGATCATCGCATCGAGCGACGGCGACCGCTTGCCGAGCTGGTGGATGGTAGCGCCCATGTCGGCCGCGGCTTTGCGCGCTGCCATCCGCGATGGCAAGTCCGCTACCGGGCGAGCGGCAGCTTCAGCCGCGCGAGCAGGCCGCCGAGGTCCTCGCTTTCCTCGAGGTCGATCGAGCCTTCGTAGATCCTGGCGACGTCGCGGACGATGGCGAGGCCGAGGCCGGTGCCGGGCTTGCCGGTGTCGAGCCTGGCGCCGCGGTCGAAGATGCTGACGCGCTCAGCCTCGGGGATGCCGCGGCCGTCATCCTCGACCTCGATCTCGACGCATTCCGGAGTTGTCCTGACCGTGACGAACACCCGTCCGCCGCCATATTTCGCGGCATTTTCGATCAGATTGCCGAGCATCTCGTCGAGGTCCTGGCGCTCGACGCGGGCGGCCGCGTGGCGATCCCCGGCAAGGTCAACCGTGACATGTTCGTAAAGCCGGTCCATGGCCCGCTCGACCGCCTCCAGCGCCGGCCACACGTCGGCGCGCGCCTGCGCGCTCGAGCGGCGGCCGACGGCGCGCGCGCGGGCGAGATGGTGATCGACCTGGCGGCGCATCGTCGTGGCTTCGCGGCAGACGGTCTCGACGAGATCGGAGCTGTGCGCGGTGGCGGCGTTGGTGATCACCGTCAGCGGCGTCTTGAGCGCGTGGGCAAGGTTGCCGGCATGGCGCCGCGCCTCTTCGGCCTGCGTCTCGTTATGCTCGAGCAAGGCGTTCAGCTCCTCGGTGAGCGGCTGGATCTCTTGCGGGAAGGTCTCCTCGATGCGCGACCGCTGGCCCGACCGGATCGCGGCGATCGCCTTGCGCACCCGGCGCAGCGGCCACAGCCCGTAAAAGGCCTGCAGCGCCGCCATCGCGATCAGCCCCAGCCCCAGCAGGCCGAACGAGCGAACCATGGTGCGGCGCAGGACCGCGATCTGATCGTCGAGCAAGTCGCGGCTCTGCGCGACCTGGAAGCGCCAGCGCAGCGGCGATCCCGGCAGCCGCACGTCGCGTTCGAGAACGCGCAATTTCTCCTCCTCGAACTCGGTCGAATCGTAGCGATGCACCTCGAAGTCGCGATGGGTGCCGCTGACCGCGAGCGCGCGGTCCCACAGCGAGCGCGACCGGAACGGCTCGAAGCCTTCGCCGCTGATCTGGAAATAGAGGCCGGAATAGGGTTCGAGGAAGCGCTGGTCGGCGGGCGGACGGTTGAGATAGGCCTCGCCGTCGGGGCCGATCTCGGACGAGGCGATCAGGGCGGTCAGCACATAGCCGATCTGCTCGTCGAAATTGCGGGTGATCGCGGCGGTCAGCACCCGATCGAGCGCGACTCCGCCGACGCCGA
Source organism: Allosphingosinicella sp. (assembly GCA_035942355.1). Taxonomy (GTDB): domain Bacteria; phylum Pseudomonadota; class Alphaproteobacteria; order Sphingomonadales; family Sphingomonadaceae; genus Allosphingosinicella. Next base: position 6,609 of record DASZDE010000113.1, read on the forward strand.
GCAGCACCACGATCCACAAGGCCGCGACCCCGATCATACGCCGGGTCAACGACCCGGTCGACCGCGGCGAGCGGCGGCGCCGGAGGAAAGGCCATATCACCTTCAAGCCGTCGCTCCCGCGAAGGCGGCAGGCCAGGCGGCGCCGCCGCGGCTCGCGCAGCCATTATGGTTTCCCGCTTCCGCGGGAATGACGGGGGAAGGCACGGGATGCGCCCTACGCGCTGGGCTCTTCCAGCGAATAGCCGAGGCCGCGGATGGTGGTGATGACGTCCGGGCCGAGCTTTTTGCGGATGCGGGTGACGAACACTTCGATGGTGTTCGAATCTCGGTCGAAATCCTGGTCGTAAATATGCTCGATCAGCTCGGTGCGCGAGACGACCTTGCCCTTGTGGTGCATCAGGTAGGACAGCAACTTATATTCCTGGGCGGTGAGCTTGACCGGCTCGCCCGCCAGCGTGACCTTGCCCGAGCGGGTGTCGAGCCGGACGTCGCCGGCGGTGAGCTCGGCGCTGGTATTGCCCGACGCGCGGCGGATGAGGGCGCGGAGGCGGGCGATCAGTTCCTCGGTCTGGAACGGCTTGGCGAGATAATCATCGGCGCCGGCATCGAGCCCGGCCACCTTGTCCGACCAGCTGTCGCGCGCGGTCAGCACCAGCACCGGCACCTTGACGCCCTCCTTGCGCCACCGGTCGAGCACGGTGAGGCCGTCAATCTCGGGCAGGCCGAGGTCGAGGATGATCGCGTCATAGCTTTCGGTGGAGCCGAGATAATGGCCGTCCTCGCCGTCGGTGGCGAGATCGACCGCGTAACCCGCGCCTTCGAGGGTCGCCCTCAACTGGCGGCCGAGATTGGGCTCGTCCTCGACGATCAGGACCCGCATGTCATCTGTCTCCGACCTGGTTGAAGCCCGCAATCTAGCCGCCCAACCGGCGCCAAGGCCAATTGTTTCGTACGGAGAAGCAATGCGGGTTCGGCTTCAGTCGCCCGATCTGCCCCTGACCTCGCCGGTGCGGGCGTCGACATCGACCCAGATCACGCGGCCGCGGCGCATGAATTTCAGCCGATAGGTGCCCGAGCGCGCGTCGAGCTCCGGGCCGAGATAATCGGCGCCGTTCATGCGCGGCCTGACCCGCCGCTCGATCCGGCGGAGCGGCATGATGCGGCCTTCCTGGCGGGCGCGATAGGCGCGGTCCTGCTCCCGGTCGCGCGGCCGCGCGTCGGCGGCCGGCGCGAGGGCCGTCATGCCGATGGCGGCGATCAGGAGGGGCACGATACGCATTACCAGCAACCACTTTTTCCACTTGCTGCGGATGACATAGCCAAGCTGCATTGAATAAGCCATGAATGCTTCGTCACCGGAGCGACAGCTTCCCGGCCTGTTGCTGGCAAGTCACGGAAAAAAGGGCTGAATATGCGGCAGATGAGATGGGTTGCGGCAGCGCTGGCGGCGGCCGTGCCCTTGGCTCCGGCGCCGGCCCCGGCGGCCGCCGACCAGCCTGCCGCCATGACTCCGGTGCCGGCGCGTGGGCCGGGCGAAGGCGAGGGCCCGTTCCGCCGACTGGTGATTCGGGGGGCGATGCTGATCGACGGCAGCGGCGCACCGCCGCGAGGCCCGGTCGACATCGTCGTCGAAGGCAACCGCGTCCGCAAGGTGAGCGGCGCCGGCACGCCGGGTCTGCCGCTTCCGGCGGACCGCGAGCCGCGCGACTTCGACCGCGAGATCGACGCCGCCGGCATGTACGTGCTGCCCGGCTTCGTCGACACCCACGGCCACAATGGCGACCCCGGCAAGGCGCCCAATGCCAGCTACGGCTACAAATTGTGGCTCGCCCACGGCGTCACCAGCGTGCGCGGCGTCTCCTTCTACTGGGGCAAGGACAATATGTCGCTGCTCGACAAACGCCGCAGCGCCGACAACAGCATCGTGGCGCCGCGGCTGTTCGCTTACGCCGTGCTTGGCGACGGCTGGGACGGCGGCGACGTCGACAGCCCGGAAAGGGCGCGGCGCTGGGTCCGCTGGGCCGCGAAGGCGGGATATGACGGGGTCAAGTTCTTCAACGCCGAGCCCAAGGCGATCACCGCCGCCGCCCTCGACGAAGCGAGGAAGCAGCGGCTCGGCACGGTTGCGCATCTGGGCCAAAGCGGCGTCGCCGAGGTCAACGCCCGGATCGCCGGCGAGCTCGGGCTCGGCACGGTCACCCATTTTTACGGCCATTTCGAGGGCCTGCTGAAGGACGGCCGGCTGCCCAAATATCCGGCCGACTACAATATGCTCGACGAGCAGTCGCGGTTCGGCGAGATCGCCAATCTCACCGACCAGATCGTCGAGCCGGGCGGGCCGGAATGGCGCGCCTATCTCGAGGCGCAGCTCGCTAACGGCGTCATCTTCGACCCCACGTTCAACATCTATTCGGCCTCGCGCGACCTGATGCGCGCGCGCAACGCCGACTGGCACCAAAAATACACACTGCCGAGCCTCTACAAGTTCTTCCAGCCGAGCCGGGTCAATCACGGTTCCTACTGGTACGATTGGACGACTGCGCGCGAGGTGGCGTGGCGGCGCTTCTACGGTCCGTACATGCGGCTGATGAACGATTACAAGAATATGGGAGGCCGGGTGACGGCCGGCTCGGACCCAGGCTACATCTACCAGACCTGGGGCTTCTCCTACATCCAGGAGCTGGAGATGCTGCAGGAGGCGGGCTTCACGCCGCTCGAGGCGATCCAGGCCGCCACCAGCAACGGCGCCCACGCCATCTACGATCCGAAGGGCGTCGAGCCGCCGTTCGGGACGGTGCGGCCGGGGATGCTCGCGGACCTGGTGATCGTGCCCGAAAACCCGCTCCACAATTTCAAGACGCTCTACGGCACCGGCTTCGAGCGGCTGGACAAAGATGGCAAGGCCGAACGGATCGGCGGCGTCCGCTGGACGATCAAGGACGGCATCCTCTACGACGCGAAGCAGCTGCTGGCGGACGTCGCGGCGATGGTCGAGGAACAGAAGGCGGGCCGCTAGAGCCGGTTCGGCGAGCCGGCTGGTCCGCGGCCAGAAGATTCGGCGGGTGCGGACCGGCTATGGCTCAGCCGGGGTGACGATGTCGCCGCGAGCCCCTATCTCCCGCGCCATGGCTGCACCCGTCCTTGCTTACGAAAATCTCGGCCTCATCCAGGGTTCGGGGTGGCTGTTCCGCGGGCTCGACCTGTTCATCGGCGAGCGCGACCGGCTGGCGCTGATCGGCCGCAACGGGGCCGGCAAGACCACTTTGCTCAAATGCCTCGCCGGGCTGGTCGAGACCGACGAAGGGCGACGGACCATCCAGCCGGGCATCAATGTGGTGCTGCTCGAGCAGGACCCGCCGGTGGCGGAATTCGCCAGCTTGCGCGACTTCGCGCTGGCGGGCGGGGCGCCGGCGCATGAGGTAGACGCGATCGCGCACCAGCTCGGCGTTGATCTCGACCGGCCGGCCGTCACCGCCTCGGGCGGCGAACGGCGGCGGGCCGCGATCGCGCGGGCACTTGCCCAGGCGCCCGACGTGCTGCTGCTCGACGAGCCCACCAACCATCTCGACCTCGCCGCCATCGAATGGCTCGAGGAGTGGCTCGGCCGCTATACCGGCGCGTTCATCGCGATCAGCCACGACCGCACCTTCCTCAAGCGCCTCACCCGCTCGTCGCTGTGGCTGGAGCGCGGCACGCTGCGGCGCGCCGAGATCGGCTTCGGCGGCTTCGACGCGTGGACGGAAGCCGTCTATGCCGAGGAGGCCCGCGCCGCCGACAAGCTCGACGCGAAATTGAAGCTCGAGCTGCACTGGCTGCAGCGCGGCGTGACCGCCCGGCGCAAGCGCAACCAGGGCCGGCTCGCCAGGCTGCACGAGATGCGCGCGGCGCGGGCGGCGATGCTGGGGCCGGCGGGGACGGCGAAGCTCGGCCTCGAGAATGACGAGGTGAAGACCAAGATGGTGATCGACGCCGACCGCGTCACCAAGCGCTTCGGCAACCGTGCGATCGTCCGCGACTTCACGCTGCGCATCCAGCGCGGCGACCGGATCGGGGTGGTCGGCGCCAACGGCACCGGCAAGACCACCTTGCTGAGGCTTCTGACCGGCGAGATCGAGCCCGACGAGGGCAGGATCGTCCGCGCCAGGACGCTGCAGGGGATCATGATCGACCAGCAGCGCCGCCTGCTCGACCCCGACAAGAGCGTGCGCGACGTGCTCGCCGAGGGCGGCGACTGGATCGAGGTCCGCGGCCACAGGAAGCATGTCCAGGGCTATCTCAAGGAGTTCCTGTTCGAGCCGGGCCTGGTCGACGCGAAGATCGGCACCCTCTCCGGCGGCGAGCGCTCGCGGCTGCTGCTCGCGCGCGAGTTCGCGCGGCGCTCCAACCTACTCGTCCTCGACGAGCCGACCAACGACCTCGACCTCGAGACCCTGGACCTGCTCCAGGAGGTGATCGCCGATTATGACGGCACCGTGCTCATCGTCAGCCACGACCGCGACTTCCTCGACCGCACGGTGACGATCACGCTCGGCCTCGACGGATCGGGCAAGGTCGACATCGTCGCCGGCGGCTATGAGGATTGGGAGCGCAAGCGAGGCGAGCCGGCGCCCGCCCGTTCCCCGGCAAAGGCCGGGGGCGAGTCAGGCGCCGATCCTGGACCCCGGCCTGCGCCGGGGAACAGCAGGGCAAAGCTCAGTTACAAGGACCAGCGCGACTACGACCTGCTGCCGGGCCGGATCGAGGCGATCGACGCGGCGATCGCCCGCGACGAGGCGGCGCTGCACGACCCGGACCTTTACGGCCGTGATCCGGAACGATTCAGCGCGCTGACGGCCGCGATCGAAGCGGCGCGAGCCGAGCGCGACGCGGCCGAGGAGCGGTGGCTCGATCTCGCCCAGCAGGTCGAGGCGCTGGCTACATAGTGTAGCTGCACGACAGCGAGGCGGTTACCCCCGCCGCGCGGCATCGAGATGCTGCCGGATCTGCGCGTCGGTGGGGGCGCCGCGCGACGCGCGCTCGAGCAGGGCGAGACCCTGCGCCTTGTCCTTGCCGCTCTTGAACAGCAGCCAGCCCAAGGTGTCGGTGGTGGCCGGATTGTCCTTGTCGAGGCTCCACGCTTTTTGCGCGAGCGGAAGCGCGCGCGCGTAATTGCCCTGCTCCGAATAGGCCCAGGCGAGGTTGTTGAGCATCACCGCGTCGCGATCGCCGAGGCGCTTGCGGAGGCTTTCGTAGATCTTGATCGCCTCGCCCCATTGCCGCGCCTGCAGGAAACCGTTCGCGGCCAGGATCTGGGCGGGAACGCTGCGCGGATTCTGCTCGAGGAACAAGGTCAGCACCTGGTTCGCGGCGCCACGCTGGCCGGAGCGCTGCAGCGCCTCGATCATGCGCATCGCGACCGGCTCGTTGAACGCGATGTTGGCGGCCTTGCGATATTCCTCGGCCGCGCCGCGGAAGTCGCCGCCCATGCCGCGGGCGTCGCCGACCAGGATGTGGGCGTCGGGCGCGCCGGGATTGTCGGCCTGCAGCTTGACGGCGCGCTCGAGCGCTTCCTGGCCCTGGCCCCGCGACAGCAAGGCGCCGATCAGCAGCACCTGCGAGGGTGCGTGGCCCGCTCTGCTCGCGGCGAAGCGGCGGATCGCGATCAGCTGCTCGTCGCTCACCGGATGCGACCAGAGCGCGGTCGAGGTGCGGCCCTGCGGCTGGGCGGCGCGGGCGAGGTAACGCGAAGCCGCCGCGGTCTCGCCGCGCTTTTCGAGCGCCGCGCCCATCAGCGCGAGCGTGTAGCTGTCGGCGTCGGGGCGGTTCGCGATCGGGTGGAGAGTGCGCACCGTCGCAGCATTGTCGCCGAGCTTGAACTGCGCGGCGGCGAGCATGCGGCGCGCCTTGCGGTTGTTGGGCTGGATCGCGATCAGCTGTTCGAGGCGCTTGGCCGCCTGCTCGACATTGCCGGTCTGGTAGTCGATCGCGCTGGCGAGCAGCATCCCGGCGGGCTCGTCGTCGAGCGCGCCGCCGGTACGCTGATAGAGGGTGCGGGCGAGGTCGTATTTCTTGGCGCGGGCGGCAAGCATCGCCTGCAGGTAGAAGGCCATCGGGTGGTTTTCGGACAGCTTCAGCACCTTGCGGGTCTCGGCCAGCATCCGCTTGGTGTCGCCGAGGTCGCCGAGCGTGGCGGCGCGCTCCAGCAAGGCCGGTATGTTGTTGGGATCGAGCTCGAGCGCGCGCTCGAACCAGGGCAGCGCCGCCTTGAGCCCATATTGGCTGCGGGTCAGCTCGCCGCGCAGGGTGAGCGCCTCGATATCGTCCCGGTTGATCTTGAGCGCGCGGTCGGCGGCCGCGACCGCGCCGGCGAGGTCGCCGGTGGCGCGACGAAAGCGGGCGACGTCGGTCCACGCCGCATTGTCCTTCGGAGCGGCCGCGATCGCCTCGTTGAACGCAGCGGCGGCACCGGCATTGTCGCCGAGCTTGGCGAGCGCCTGGCCGCGGACGCGCGCGGCGTAAACGGCATGCGCCGGCGCCGACGACTTCAGCTCCTCGATCGCCCGCTTTGGCTCGTTGCGGAGCAGCAGCGCATGGGCGAGCAGGTGCCGCGTGTCCTCGGCCGGTATGCCGAGCTGGCGGGCGCGCTGGATCTCCGCCTCGGCGGCGACGCCGTCGCCGAGCGACAGGTAGGTGCGGGCCTGGGCGAGCCGGATCGCCCCGTTGTTGGGATCGGCCTTGATCGCGTTCATGAGCTCGACCCGCGCCACCCGCGGCCGGCCTTCGGCCAGGGCGGCGACGCCGCGGGCGTGGGCGTCCCTGGCCGAACCGCCGTCGGGCGAGTTCGAACAGGCGGCGGCCCCGAGCAGGAGCGCGCAGGCGAGGAGGTGCTGATGCTTGATCATGGCTGGAGCCCATATTGCTTGAGGAGGTCGTAGAGCGTCGGACGGCTGATCCCGAGCAGCTTGGCGGCGTTGGTGATGTTGCTTTCGGTGCGGGCGAGCGCCTGGCGGATGGCCTTGCGGTCGGCTTCCTCGCGGACCGCCTTGAGGTTGACCGGAAGGGCCTCCTCCTCGCCGGTGCCGAGATCGAGATCCTCGGCAGTGATCAGCTTGCCGTCGGCCATGATCACCGCGCGCTTCATGCGGTTCTCGAGCTCGCGCACGTTGCCGGGCCACGGCCAGTCGTTGATCGCCGCCAGCGCGCTCGGTGCGAAGCCCTTCACCGCCGGGTTCATCTCGAGCGAGAAGCGGTTGAGGAAATGCTTGGCGAGCAGGGTCGCATCGCCGTGGCGCTCGGCCAAAGTGGGGATGCGGACGACGATCTCGGCGAGCCGGTAATAGAGGTCCTCGCGGAAGCTGCCCGCCTTGATCATCTCGGGCAGGTCCTGGTGGGTCGCGCAGACGATGCGGGTGTCGACCGGGATCGGCTTCCTGCCGCCGATCCGCTCGATCACCCGCTCCTGGAGGAAGCGCAGCAGCTTGACCTGGAGCGGCAGCGGGATGTCGCCGACCTCGTCGAGGAACAGGGTGCCGCCATGGGCGAGCTCGATCTTGCCTTCGGTGGTCTTGATCGCGCCGGTGAACGCGCCCTTCTCGTAGCCGAACAATTCGGCTTCGAGCAGGTTCTCGGGGATGGCCGCGCAGTTGATCGCGACGAACGCGCCGCCGCGCCGGCCGCTGGACTGGTGGAGGCCCTTGGCGAGCAGCTCCTTGCCGGTGCCGCTCGCGCCGAGCAGCATCACCGAAACGCCGGCATGGGCGACGCGCTCGATGGTGCGGGCGACCTTCAGCATTTCGGGCGCCGCGGTGATCATAGTGCCGAGCACGGTGCGATCCTCGCCGATCCGCTCCTCGAGCCGGCGATTCTCATTCTCGATGCCGTGGAGCTGGAAGGCGCGGCGGACGATCAGGCCGAGCTGGTCGATGTCGACCGGCTTCTGGTAGAAATCGTAGGCGCCCGACGAGATCGCGCGCAGCGCGCTCTCGCGCGCGCCGTGGCCGGACGCGACGATCACCTTGGTTTCCGGCTTGAGCGACAGGATCGTCTCCAGCGTCGCGAAACCTTCGCTGACGCCGTCCGGGTCGGGCGGGAGGCCGAGATCCAGCGTCACCACCGCGGGCTCCTGCGAGCGCAGCAGGTCGACGGCGGCGGAGCGGTCGGAGGCGACCAGCACCTCATAATCGTCATAGGCCCAGCGGAGCTGCCGCTGCAGCCCCTCGTCATCCTCGACGATCAGCAGCTTGGCCTTCATCTCGCCGTTCTTCAGGGGAGCGTTCATGCGCGCATCCGTTCATAAGCGGGAAGGGCTTCTGTCTCCCCGGCGGGTAAAAAGATGGTGAAGCGGCTGCCCTCGCCTTCGCGGCTCTCGACCTCGATCCGGCCGCCCATGCCGACGATCAGCATGCGCGCCTCGAACGCGCCGATCCCGAAGCCGCCCTCCTTGGTGGAGGCGAACGGCTGGAACAGGCGGTTGCTGATGAAATCGGCCGACATGCCGGAGCCGCTGTCGATCACTTCGATCATGACCTCGCCGCCGCGGCTGCCGCAGCAGATCCGAACCGGATCGCCGGGCCCGCTGGCGTCGATCGCATTCTGCACGAGGTGGCCGAGCGCCTGCTCGAGCTGAACCGGGTCCGCCAGCGCCGACAGCGCCAGATCGCCGAACAGCTCGATCGGCCGGACGCGCTCCCTGGCCCTGGCGAGGCCGGCGAGGACCGGACGCAGCTCGACCGGCCGCACATCCGACGCCTCCCCGCGATTGCCGCGGGTCAGGCGCGCGAGCAGGTCGTTCATCTTCCTGACCGAGCTTTGCAGGGTCGCGATCATGTCGGCCCGGAATTCCGGGTTGTCGGCGTGGCGCTCGGCGTTGCGCGCGACCAAGCTCAGCTGACTGACCAAATTCTTGATGTCGTGCATGATGAACGCGAAGCGCCGGTTGAATTCGTCGAAGCGCTGGGCGTTGGCGAGCGCCTCCTGACTCCTCGCCTCGGCGAGATAGCTTGCGGCCTGGATGCCGGCGGTGCGGAACAGGTCGAAATCCTCCCAGTCCAGCGGCCGGCGCACCAGCGGATGTTCGAGCACCACCAGCCCGACCAGGCGGTCGTTGTGGAGCAAGGGAATGCCCGCCCAGGCGGCCGCGGCGCCCGGATCGATCCATGACGGCAGCTGGACCGGTTGGTGCCGCCCCGAGGTGAGGCGTCCGCCCGCAGCCTCGAAATCGATCACGTGACCCGTGGTTTCGAGGAAGCGGACGAGGGCATGGTCGCCGCCGTCGCTCTTGCCGACCGGATGGTGCCAGTTCCAGTGTGCGGCGGGCGCGAGCCGGCGCTGGTCGTCGAGCAGCAGCAGCAGCCCGGCGGGAGAGCCGGCGATATCGGCCAGCGCCTGGATCACCCGGTCGCCGAGCGGCGCGGCGTCGCTGCCGCCGAGGCCGACGGTGCGGGTGAAGCGCAGCCATTCCTGGCGATAGTCGTAGCGGTGCTCGAAGAAATGCTTGGCGAGGATCACGCGCAGCCACGCCCGCGCCTTGCCCGACGGGAGCAAGATGACCGCGGCCAAGGTCATGCCGAAGATGATCGCGATCTGCCCGATCCGCACCCATTCGCCGCCGATCACCTCGAGCGCCTGGGTCGCCGACATCATCAGGATCAAATAGGCGAGGATCGCGATCACCGACAGCGACTGGAAGGTCGCGGCGCGCGAGATCTGCATCCGCCAATGGGCGTTGCGCTTGCTCGCGAGCGTGAACAAGGGGACCAGCATGGCGACGATGGCGCCGCGCATCGCCAATAGATCGGCAACCGGGGCGCGGGTCAGGTAGGCGACGGTGTAGAGATGAAGGTCATAGGCCCACATCCCGGCCAGCGCGATCATCGGCAGCCTGATGCCCCAGCGCGAATCGGGGGCGGCCTGGCCGTAGAGATTGTGCACCAGCACCAGAGATCCGGCGGCGGCGGTGAAGCCGAGCAGGTGGGAGGTGGTGGTCAGCGCCTGGTAGACCGGAAACGCCCCCTCGAAGCGCGGCAGCACGCCGGTCACCACGATCTGGAGGCCGATCACCGCGGCGACGGTGAAATAGACCAGCTTCACCGCCCGCTGCCGCTCGTCCTCGGCGGCGCTCCTCAAGATGCCGTACATGAAGGCGAGGAAGGCGAAGTTGCGGGCGATCTCGGCAAAGCCGGACAGCCAGTGGCGCGGGCCGAGCAGGGCGATAAAGATCGCCCATATGGCGGTGACGGCGAAGGCCGCCACCAGCGGCCGGTTGCGGTGGTCCCCGTTCCAGTGGCGGAGCTGCCAGATGGCAAGCGCACCGAACAGAAGGGCGGCGAGCGCGTGGCTCCACAGGCCGATCAGCCCGATCATCAGCGCGCGCCCTCCGGCCACAGGATCACGCGCATCGTGAGGAGCAGGATCAGGATGTCGAGGAACGGCGTATAGTTCTTCGCGTAATAAAGGTCATATTCCAGCTTCTGGCGCGAATCCTCGACCGACGCGCCGTAGGGTAAGTTGATCTGCGCCCAGCCGGTGATGCCCGGTTTCACCATGTGCCGCTCGGCATAATAAGGCAGGCGCGCCTCGAGGTCGGCGACGAATTGCGGCCGCTCCGGACGGGGGCCGACGAAGCTCATCTCGCCCTTCAGCACCGACCAGGCCTGCGGCAGTTCGTCGATCCTGAGCTTGCGGATGACGGCGCCGACCCGGGTGATGCGGGGATCGTCCTGCTGGGCCCAGACCGCGACTCCGCCCACTTCGGCATCCTGGCGCATCGAGCGCAGCTTCAATATCTCGAACGCCTCGCCGTACAGGCCGACGCGGCGCTGGCGGAAGAAAGCGGGGCCGGGGCTTTCGAGCTTTACCGCGATCGCGGTGAGGAGAATGAGCGGCCCGGCGACGATCAGGATCGCCGCGCTGACGAGGACGTCGAACAGCCTCTTGCCGAGGCTCGACAGCCGCCGCCCCGACGAGAAGCCGTCGGAGAAGATCAGCCAGGACGGGTTCAGGCTGTCGAGGTCGACGCGCCCGGTCTCGCGCTCGAGGAACGAGGACAGGTCGTTGACGTGGACGCCGGTCGTCTTGACCCGCAGGAGGTCGCCGAGCGGCAGCGCATTGCGCCGTTCCTCGATCGCGAGGACGACCTCACTCGCGCCGAGCCGCACGACATGGTCGGACAGATTCGGGATGGCGTCGCGATTGACCGCATGCGCGACCGCGATCGGCCCGTCGTTCATCGCGACGAAGCCGGCCACCGCGAAGTTGGCGCCGTCGCGCCGCGCGAGCGCCTCAAGCCGGGCGGCGCGCGGCCCCGCGCCAAGCACCAGCACCCGCCGCTTGAACGCCTCGCTGCCGAGCGAGCGGCCGATCAGCAGCCGCACCGCGATCAGCCCAACGGTGGCGAACAGCAGAGCGTAGAGCAGGTTTGAGCGCCAGAAGGTGAGCGGCGGCGCGACGAAGAAAACCAGGGCCAGCAGCAGCGCGCCGAGCGTCACCGCGACCAGCAGCCGCGGCCCGGAGAAGCGCAGCGACTGCAGCGATTCGACGGCATAGACGCCGACCCCGGTCATGGTCAGCTGGACGGTGAGCGCGAAGGTCAGCATCAGCGGCAGCCGCGCCGCGTCGGGTGCGATCTTGCTGCCGATCTGCCAGTCCCGCAGCAGCCACCCGGCCTCCGCGGCCAGCATCAGCATCGCGAAATCGATGACACCGAGCAGCAGCACGGTATGCGGCACGTAATGTTTGAACAGCCGGATCATCGCTGAGGCTGCCCGGGCCGCTGAAGGGCTAGTGTAAGTTTCTCCGACACGGGAAACGCTGTCGCAGAAATTGACGAATTTTCTCTAAAGGCGCGGAAAACCGGCGGTTTCGCCCGCGGCGGCGCTTTGGGACGGGTCCGTCGCGGGCGACGCGCCGATCGCCCGGACCGGCGCCCCCGGGCCTATGCGGTCCCGTTCACCGATCCCCAGCAGCCCCTGTTTCGGCTCGCCGATCCGATCGCACCTCCAGGCTCATTCGCGACGGCGGCCGGGGCTCTCGGAGCCGCTCGCGTCCGCGGCCGGCGAGCTCCGATTTGAGCCGGTCGAGACGCGGCGCCCACAGGAAGCCGAAGCTGACCGCGCCGCGCCGCGTCTCGACCGCGTGGTGGAGGCGGTGCGCCTGAACGATCCGCTTCATATAGGCCGAACCGGGCCGGTAGCGGTGGGCAAGGCGCCGGTGCACGATGACGTCGTGAAAGCCGAAATAGAGAGCGCCGTAGGCGGCGATCCCGCCCCCTACCCACACCGCCCCCTCGCCCCAGCCGAGATGGACACCCGCGTGGATCAGCAGGACGGACGGCGCGGCGAAGATGAGCGCGTACAGATCGTTCGCCTCGAAGCGGCCGGCGCGGGGGCGATGGTGGCTCTTGTGGAGGACCCAGCCGGGGCCGTGCATCACCCAGCGGTGGGCGGCATAAGCGACGCCCTCCATGACGGCGACGGTGCCGAACAGGACCAGGATGCCAAGCGCCGGGTGCATCGAGGCACTATAGGGGCGAGACCTGCCGCCGTCATGCCAAACCCGACTGCGCATGGGCCGCCACACCCCTAGGCTGCATGGGCGGGCCAGCGCCGATGCCGTCGCGCCGGCAACGGCTGGCCACGGAACCCCGAGCCGCTTCCAATAGCCGCGTCACTGTGCTTAAGGCGCGGCAAATCTTTTGCCCGAGGATAAATTCGTCCGATGAACATCCACGAATATCAGGCCAAGGAGCTCCTCGCCAAATTCGGAGTGCCTGTGCCCGCCGGGCACGCCGCGATGAGCATCGACGAAGCGGTGGCCGCGGCGGAGAAGCTTCCCGGGCCGCTCTATGTCGTCAAGGCGCAGATCCATGCCGGCGGACGCGGCAAAGGGCGGTTCAAGGAGCTCGGGCCGGACGCCAAGGGCGGCGTCCGCCTCGCCCGCACCCTCGAGGAAGTGCGCGCCGCCGCCGATGAGATGCTGGGCAACACCTTGGTGACCGTCCAGACCGGCCCCGACGGCAAGCAGGTGCAGCGGCTCTACCTGACCGACGGCGTCGATATCGCCCGCGAATTCTACCTGGCCTTGCTGGTGGACCGTGGCACCGGCCGGATCGCGCTGGTCGCGTCGACCGAAGGCGGCATGGACATCGAGGCGGTGGCGCACGACACGCCCGAGAAGATCGAGACGATCACGATCGATCCGGCGACCGGGCTGATGCCGCATCACGGGCGCGAAGTCGCCGCGGCGCTGGGCCTCGATGGCGATCTCGCGACGCAGGCGCAGAGCGTGCTGGCAAAGCTTTACGACGCTTTCATCGGCACCGACGCCTCGCAGATCGAGATCAACCCGCTCGCCGTCACCGACGACGGCAAGCTGCTCGTGCTCGACGCCAAGGTCGGCTTCGATTCGAACGCCATGTTCCGCCACAAGGATCTGGCCGAGCTGCGCGACCTCACCGAAGAGGACCCGATGGAGATCGAGGCCTCGAAGCACGACCTCGCTTACATCAAGCTCGACGGCGATATCGGCTGCATGGTGAACGGTGCCGGCCTCGCCATGGCGACGATGGACATCATCAAGCTGAATGGCGCCGAGCCGGCCAATTTCCTCGACGTCGGCGGCGGCGCTTCCAAGGAGAAGGTGACGGCCGCGTTCAAGATCATCCTGTCGGATCCGGCGGTCAAAGGCATATTGGTCAACATCTTCGGCGGCATCATGCGCTGCGACATCATCGCCGACGGCATCATCGCCGCGGCCAGGGAGGTCGAGCTGGACGTGCCGCTGGTGGTGCGGCTCGAGGGGACCAATGTCGAGGAGGGCAAGCGCATCCTGGCCGAGAGCGGGCTCGCCATCGTGCCGGCCGACGATCTCGGGGATGCCGCCAGGAAGATCGTTGCGCAGGTAAGGGAAGCGGCGTGAGGACAAGCGAGTGACACACACACCGTTCGCCCTGAGCCTGTCGAAGGGCTTTCCTTCTTCGGGAAGAGGTGAAGGGAGGGGCTTCGACAAGCTCAACCCGAACGGTTTTCTCTTCCTTCTCGAGGAGCCTTTGGAATGAAACTTCTCGTGCCGGTGAAGCGGGTGATCGATTTCAACGTCAAGCCGCGGGTCAAAGCCGACGGCACGGGCAGCGACCTCGCCAACGTCAAGATGAGCATGAACCCGTTCGACGAGATCGCGGTCGAGGAGGCGATCAGGCTCAAGGAGAAGGGGGTGGCGACGGAGATCGTCGCCGTCTCGATCGGGCCGCAAAAGGCGCAGGAGACGCTCCGCACCGCGCTGGCGATGGGCGCCGACCGCGCCATCCTCGTCCAGACCGACGACGAGGTCGAGCCGCTCGCCGTCGCCAAGATCCTGGCGAAGATCACCGAGGAGGAGCAGCCCGGGATGGTGATCCTCGGCAAGCAGGCGATCGACGACGATTCCAACCAGACCGGGCAGATGCTGGCGGCTTTGCTCGGCTGGGCGCAGGGGACGTTCGCTTCCAAGGTTGAGGTCGACGGCGAGCAGGTGAACGTCACCCGCGAGGTGGACGGCGGGCTCGAGACGCTGCGGCTGAAGCTGCCAGCGATCGTCACCACCGATCTCAGGCTCAACGAGCCGCGCTATGCCAGCCTGCCCAACATCATGAAGGCCAAGTCGAAGCCGCTCGCCCAGAAGACGCCCGCCGATTACGGAGTCGACACGGCGCCGCGGCTGACCATGCTCGGCGTTCGCGAGCCGTCGAAGCGCGAGGCGGGGATCAAGGTGCAATCGGTGGACGAGCTGATCGACCGCCTCCGGACCGTGGGAGTGATCGGATGAAGACGCTCGTTCTCGTCGAGCATGAAGGCGGCCAGCTCAAGGACGCCACCCTGTCCGCGGTGACCGCCGCCTCGAAGCTGGGCGAGGTCCATCTGCTCGTCGCCGGCGAGGGCGTGGGTGGAGTCGCCGAAGCCGCGGCCAGGATAGCCGGCGTGGGCAAGGTCCATGTCGCCGACGATCCGGCTTATGCCCACCAGCTCGCCGAGAATGTCGCGCCGCTGGCCGCGAAGCTGATGGAAGGCCATGATGCCTTCGTCGCCGCCTCGACGACGACTGGCAAGAACGTGGCGCCGCGCGTCGCCGCCTTGCTGGACGTGATGCAGATTTCCGACGTGATCGGGATCGAGGGCGAGGACAGGTTCCAGCGTCCGATCTATGCCGGCAACGCGATCGCCACGGTGAAGTCGTCCGACCCCAAGAAGGTGCTGACCGTCCGCGGCACGGCGTTCGACAAGGCCGCGGCGGAAGGCGGATCGGGCCAGATCGAAGCCGTCAGCGGCGGCGGCGACGCCGGCCTGTCGAGCTTCGTCGGCGCCGAAATCGCGGCGTCCGAGCGGCCCGAGCTGACCAGCGCCAAGATCATCGTCTCGGGGGGCCGCGCGCTGGGCTCCTCGGAGCAGTTCCACGCCCTGATCGACCCGCTTGCCGACAAGCTCGGCGCCGCCGTCGGCGCGAGCCGCGCCGCGGTCGATGCCGGTTATGCGCCGAACGACTATCAGGTCGGCCAGACCGGCAAGATCGTCGCTCCCGAAGTCTATATCGCGGTCGGCATTTCGGGCGCGATCCAGCATCTGGCGGGGATGAAGGATTCGAAGCTGATCGTCGCGATCAACAAGGACGAGGACGCGCCGATCTTCCAGGTCGCCGACCTCGGCCTGGTCGGCGATTTGTTCAAGCTGGTGCCGGAGCTGACCGAGAAGCTCTAGGCTCGAGCAGGGCCCGCCCCAGCGCCTCGATCCGTTCGCGCCAGGCGAGCTTGTCGAGCCACTCGGCGGGGATGCCGCTCTGGCCGTAGAGCGCTCCGGCCAGCTGGCCGGTAACGGCCGCCGTCGTATCCGCATCGTCGCCGAGGTTGGCGGCGAGCAGCACGGCATCGCGGAAGCTGCCGGTCTCGCCGATTGCCCACAGCGCCGCTTCGAGGCTGTGGGCGACATAGCCGGAGGAGCGGATTTCCTGCCGGGCCTTGCCGCGCCAGCTTCCGGCCAGGATCGCAGCGATTGCCGGTTCGGCTTCGACCGCCTGCGGAGCAAGGACGGCGTCCCGGCTCTCTCCGTTCATGGCCATGATCAGCAGACCGGTGAAATGCTCGCACGCATCGAGGCAGGCCGCTGCGCCGTGGGTGGTCGCGCTTTGCCGGCGGGCGGCCTCGCTCCCGCCCCCATTTGCCAGCCCGTGCAGGGCAGCGGGCGCAAGCCGCATCAACGATCCGTTGCCGGCACTGTTCGGATCCGTCGCCCCGGCTATCGGCTCGCCGCTGCGCTCGAACTGTTCGATCGCGGCCGAGGTCGTATGCCCGATGTCGAAGCACGTTCCTGTGCAACTATAGTCGCCGCGCCGCCGCCAGGCTGAGAAGCGCTCCATCAGGTCGCGCTCATCGAGGCCGCCGCAGGCGATCAGGCTCTCCGCCAAGGCAAGCGCCATGGCGGTGTCGTCGGTCCACTGGCCCGGCTCCAGGCGGAACGGGCCGCCGCCGATCATGTCGGTCAGGGGTTCGTAGCTATCGCGCGGCTGGAACTCGAGCGTGGTGCCGATCACATCGCCGACGGCGAGCCCCAGCAATGCGCCGAGCGCCCGATCCTCCACTTCCGATTTCATTCCGCGCTCCTTTGGAAAGCGAACTCATGTCCCCGCGCTCCGTCAGGCTGGACAGGCTCGCTCCGACCCGTCACAGACAGCCCGCCTATCAAGGACAAAGCGATGAGACTCAACGTCTTTACGGTCGCCTTGCTGGTTCCGCTCCTTGCCCCGCAGGGAGCCGCGGCCCGGATCGAGGCGCCGCGGATCAAGGAGCATGTCCGCATCCTGTCGAGCGACGCGTTCGCCGGACGCGGGCCGACGCAGGCGGGCGAGGCGAAGACCATCGCCTATCTCGCCAAGCAGTTCGCGGCGATGGGGCTGCAGCCGGGGGGTGACGGCGGCTCCTGGTTCCAGGACGTGCCTTTGGTGCGGTACGAGCGGGTCGGGCCGGTGGCGATGTCGGTGACAGTCGGCGGCGCGACGCTGCCGCTGCGGCCCGGCGAGCAGGTCACTGCCTCCTCGGCCATCGTCGGCAAGACAAGGCTCACGGGCGCGCCGATGCTGTTCCTCGGCTACGGCATGGTCGCGCCGGAGCTCGGCTGGAACAGCTTCGAGGGCGCCGACCTCAAGGGCAAAGTGGCCGTGTTCCTCGCCGGCGATCCCGATTTCGAAGCCCCGCAGCCGGGCGAGTTCGGCGGGCGCACGCTGGTCTATGGCGGGCGCTTCGGCGCCAAGGCCGCCGCGGCCGCGAAGGCCGGCGCGGCGGCGGTGCTGGTGATCCACGAAACGGCGCCGGCCAGCTATCCGTGGAGCCAGGTGGCCGGCAACGAGGGCGCGCCGGCCTTCTCGCTGCCGCCGGCGCCGGGGGCGGCGCCACTGGGGCTCACCGGCTGGCTGCACCGCGACGCCGCCGTGGACCTGTTCCGCCGCGCGGGGCTCGATCTCGACGCGCTGAAAGTGCGCGCCCGTGACAAGTCCTTCCGGGCGCTGCCGATCGGCGACGCCCGGCTGTCGGCCGAGCTCGAGACCCGCGCATCGAAAGTCGTCAGCCGCAACGTCCTCGCCCGGCTTCCCGGCAGCCGCCAGCCGGACGAGACAATCATCTACGGCGCCCATTGGGACGCCTACGGCATCGGGGCGCCCGACGCGGCGGGCGACACGATCCGCAACGGCGCGGTCGACAATGCCACGGGCACCGCCACCCTGATCGAGATCGCCCGCGCCTTCGCCGCCGGCAAGCGGCCGGAGCGCTCCTTGCTCTTCATCGGCTATACGGCCGAGGAGAAGGGCCTGCTCGGCGCCGAACATTATGCCGCCCGCCCGCCCTACCCGCTCGAGACGACGGTGGCGGTGTTCAACCTCGACCCGCATGTCGTGATCGGCAGGGCGCGGAGCTTCGACCTGATCGGCGGGGGCCGCACCGAGCTCGAGCAGGACCTCGTCCGGGTCGCGGCGAAACACGGGCTGCGCGTCGACGAGGAACGGTCGCCCGAAGCCGGCTGGTACTTCCGCTCCGACCATTTCGCCTTCGCCAAGAAGGGCGTTCCGGCGCTCGCCTTCCGTGCCGGGCGCGATCTCGTCAGCGGCGGCATGGCTGCCGGCAACGCCGCGATCGAGGATTATAACGCCAATCGCTACCACCAGACGACCGACGAGTTCGAGCCCGCCTGGGATATGGCCGGCGCCGAGCAGGAGGGGCTGGTCGCCTATGAGCTCGGGCTGGAGCTGGCCAACAGCCGCCGCTGGCCGGGCTGGAACGACGGAGTTGAATATAAGGCCGTGCGCGACGCGACCGCTGCGGCTCGGCGCTGACGGAACAGGCTTGCTCAGAAGCCGGAGAGGAAGCTCGCCACGTTGCGTCCGAGCGCGTCCACCGCATAGCCGCCCTCCATCACGATCAGGGTCGGCAGGCCGAGCGAAGCGATGCGGCGGGCGATCCGCGGATAGTCCGCGGTCTCGAGATCGAAGAAGCTGATCGGATCGCCGGCATAGGTGTCGGCGCCGTAGGAGCAGATCAGAAGATCGGGCGCGAAGCCCGCGATCCGCTCCAGCGCCGTGCCGAGCGCCCGGTCGAAACCCGCCGACGCCGTGCCGCGCGGCAGCGGCAGGTTGAGCGTCCCCCCCTCGCCGTCGCCCTCGCCAATCTCGTCGGCATGGCCCCAGTAGAACGGATAGTCGGACTTCGGATCGGCGTGGATCGACGCGAACAGGACGTCGCCGCGGCCGTAGAATATATCCTGGGTGCCGTTGCCGTGATGATAGTCGATGTCGAGGATCGCGACCCGGCGGCGGCCGGCGGCGAGCGCGGATTCGGCCGCGACGGCGGCGGTGTTGAGGTAGCAATAGCCGCCCATATAATCGGCGCCAGCATGATGGCCGGGTGGACGGCACAATGCGAAGGCGGCGCGATCGCCGCCTAGCACGGCAGCCATGGCCGAAAGCGCGGTCTGCGCGCTCCAGTAGGCGGAGGACCAGGTGCCTTCCGCGATGGGCGTCGAGGCGTCGAAGCTGTGCCGGCCGAGCAGCGCATCGATCCGCGCCAGCGCCAGCGGGCGCCGGCCCACCACCGGCCACACATAGCCATGGGCATCTCCCGGACGCCCCGCCTGCCGCCACTCGGCATGCGCCGTCCTGAGGAAGCTGAGATAGTCGGCGGCATGGACGCGGAGGATCGGATCCTCGCCCCGGTCCTCCGGCAGCTCGGTCTCGCCGAGGGCGGCGAGGATCGCCTCCGCGCGGCCGGGATGCTCGGCATAGGGGACGAAGGCGCCGTTGTGCAGCTCCCGGGCGGGCGCATGGAGCCGCTGGCGAGCGTCGAAGAAGATTCGCATCTGCTAGGCCGTCACCCCAGCGGCGGCTGGGGTCCATGCGGGCATGGAACCGCGCCGGCAGCATGGATGCCAGCCTTCGCTGGCATGACGAAGATCAGCGGACCAGGTCACTGGGCAAGGTCGGCTCCGACAAGATCCGCTCCATCGCCGCCCAACGCGCCTCGGGCGTCGTGCCGGCCGCCTCGACATGGGCCTGGACCATCTCGCGGCCGAGACCGTAATTGATGACGTAGGAACGATATTGGTCGGCGAAGGCCAGCGACTGCTCGGCGCGCGCGACGGTGACCAGCTGGTATTTGCGGGTCAGCTCGATCGCCTCGGCGCGGCTGATGCGGCCGTCGAGATAGTCGGCGGCGATGGTCAGCCTCGCGCCGGCCAGGTCCCTCGTCGCCTCGCCGAGAGCACGATAGGCGGCCGCCTCCGCGGTCGGCAGCCGGGCGATCGGGTAGAGGATTCGGGTCGCGAAGGCGAGCTGCTCGCCGCGGGGGAAAGCGAGGTCGACCCCGTATGTGGCCGATCCCTCGGCGATGAACGATTGAGGGGAGTAGAGCGGGTAGACGGTATATTCGATCCAGCCGCGCTCCTTCACCAGCTTCTGCTCGAGCAGCATGTTGTAGACGTGATGGCCGGGATAGCCTTCGTGGCAGCCGAGATCGATCGGCTGGCTGATCCGGATCGGCAGATCGGTGTTGATCTGGATGAGGCTGTAATAATTGCCCTGGTAATAATTGTAGCCGGACCAGCTCTTGCCGGTGACGAACTCCATGTTGA
>DASZDE010000114.1:0-13975 GCA_035942355.1 Allosphingosinicella sp.
TCGGGGTCCGCGCCGCCTGGGCGCGCGAGACGGCGAGCTGCGCCTCGATCCAGCTCTCCGAACCCGTCGCGCCCGCCCGCGCCGTAGCCGGCCGGGCGGCGGCGAGCGCGGCTTCGAACCTGCCATGGCCGTCGCGGGCGGCCCGGGCGAGCTCCGCGATCCTGGCTGCGGTGGCGGGATCGCTGGGGGTGAGGGCGGCAGCCGGAGCGGGAGGCTCAGCCGCCGGCTCCTGCTCCACCGCGCGCGGCGCCAGCGACGGGAACGGCCCTTCGGCCGCGCAGCCGGCGAGCCAGGCGGCGGCGATCACGGCAAGAAACGGGCAGCGCCGGGCGGACATGGCTTTCTCCTATGCGCCGCCAACCGCCCCGGCAACGGGCCTTTTCGGGGGCGGGCGGGGTTGCGCGCCCTGGCGCTTGCCCCTATGTCGCACCCTCCGCGCGCCCGTAGCTCAGCTGGATAGAGCACCAGACTACGAATCTGGGGGCCGGAGGTTCGAATCCTTCCGGGCGCGCCATCTTTCCGCCCTTTTTCCGCGAATCAGGGCAAAACTCGCTTAGCAATCACATAGCAACCGCGGCCTGTTCCTAGGCGACCGCCAGGAAGTCGGCGGCGGTGAGGGCGAGGCCGGGATCGACATGGGCGAACAGGATTTTCGCCGCCGGGCCGGAGCCGTCGGCATCGTAGTAAAGCCTGCCGTTCGCCTGGTCGTAGAGGATTCGGTCATTGCCGTCGCCGGCGGCGGCGCCGTTGACGAAGGCGGTCGGGGCGAGTCCGCCGGTGCCGGCGATCGCGGTGAACACCGTCCGGTCGAGCACAATGGTGTCGTCGTCGACGACGAAGTCGAGGATGTCGTCCCAATTCGTCGCCGAACTGAGCGCTGTGTTGAACACGAACATGTCGTCGCCGCCGCCGCCGACCAGCCGGTCCTTGCCGCCGCCGCCATTCAGGACATTGGCGGCGGCGCTGCCGGTGATCCTGTTGGCCAGCGTGTTGCCGACGCCGTTGGCGGCGCTGCCGAGCAGGGTCAGATTCTCGATGTTGGCGGCGAGCGCCAAACTGCGGAAGCTGCGGACCGTGTCGAGGCCGGCATTGGCGGCCTCGATGACGCGGTCGCCAACATCGTCGACGACATAGGTGTCGCCGCCGCCGCCGCCGGCCATGCGGTCGGCGCCGCCGCCGCCATTCAGGACATTGGCGGCGGCATTGCCGGTGAGCGCGTTGGCGAGCGCATTACCGGTGCCGCCGACCGCGGCGGCGCCGGTCAGGACGAGATTCTCGAGCTGGGCGCCGAGCGTCCAGGCGATCGTGCTTTGCACCGTATCGGTGCCCTGGCTGGCCGATTCGAGCGCCCTGTCGAGGGCGTTGTCGACGACATAGACGTCGTTGCCGGCGCCGCCGCGGAGCGTGTCGCCGCCGGCCGCGCCGTTCAGCATGTCGTCGCCGGCGACGCCGGTGAGGCTGTTGGCGGCGGCGTTGCCGGTGAGGCTGTTGGCGAGCGAGTTGCCGGTGCCGCCGATGGCGGCGGTGCCGAGCAGGACGAGCCGTTCGAGGCCGCTGCCGAGCGTGTAGCCGATCAGGCTGCGGACGGTGTCGATGCCCCCCGACGCGGCCGCGGCCTCGATCGCGCGGTCGCCGGCAACGTCGATCAGATAGGTGTCGTTGCCCGCGCCGCCGAGCATCATGTCCGCGCCGGCGCCGCCGTCGAGCGTGTCGTTGCCGGCGCCGCCGCCGACCGCGGTCCGGCCGGCGGCCGAGATGTGGAGCTGGTAGCTGGTGAATTCCAGCGGCCCCTGAATCTGGCCGGCGCCGAGGAATTCCGCGACCTGGAGATAATATGTGCCGGACCGGGTGACGGTGTAGGTCAGGAACGAATCCTGCGGGAAGATCGATCCTTCGGCCCCCTGAGGCGTGGACGCGTCGTCGTTGAAGGCCAGCAGATTGCCGCCGGCATCGCGCAGGAGGATGATCGTATCGAGCGCGAACGTGTTATCGATGTCGAAGGTCAGGACGGTACCGGCGGTCACGGTGAGCGCGTAGAAATCGAAATTATTGTCGCCATTGGCGCTGACCGTCACGTGCGGCACGGTCGTCGCGTCGAGGATGTCGGCGTTCGCCGCGAGGCTGAAGAAATTGGTCACGTTATAAGCCGTCGCCGGCGAAAAATTGCCGCCCCCGGGCGGCTTGGTGAGCGCGCCCGAGCCCATGCCGACGCCGGATGCGACCGCCGCGGCGCCGTCGCCGAACAGGCTGTCCGACCCGGCCCCGCCGAACAGCATGTCGTTGCCGGCGTCGCCGATGAGGGTGTCGGCGCCGGCGGCGCCGCCGCGCAGGGTGTTGGCGGCCTGGTTGCCGACCATATGGTCGTCGCCCGAGCCGCCGGTGGCATTCTCGATCAGCGAGCGCGTGTTGTTGCGGTAGAGGAGGGCGTTGGCGACGTTGCCGACCGCGATCGCTCCGCCGGACGTGCCCTCGTCGCCGTCGCCATTCTCGGCCTGGTGATTGACGAGCTGGTCGTAGGAGAAGGTCGAGAAGGCGCCCGGCTGCAGGTTGACCAGCAGGTCGGTGGCGTAGTTGGACAGATCGTAGGTATCGATGCCGTTGCCGTCCCACACGGTCATCGAGATCTTGTTGGCGGAAGGCGCGCCCTGGACGACGCCGTTCACCGACTGCGCGCCGGTGCCCGGGTTCCAGCTGTAGACGGTGTTGCCGGCATTATGGTTGTAATTGGCGCCGTAGAGATATTGGAGCGCGGCGATGTCGTTTTGCATGTAGGTTTGCGGCTGGTTGAACCCCTCGCCGGCGAAGACGGTCTCGCCGGGCACGGTGGGATCGGAGCGATAGCTCATCAGCGCCCAATCCTGGCCGTCATGATGCGTCGGCAGCGCCGCCGACCCGAAGCGCGTGCCGCCGCCGGGAGGCGCGTCGATATTGCCCGCCAGGCTCTGCGTGGTGAGGTCCGAATGGCCGTGCTTGAGGCCCATCGTATGGCCCATTTCGTGCAGGATGGTGGCCATGCCCCAATTGCCGATGGCGGGCGTCGTGTAGAAAGGCTGATCCGAGGTCCCGAACCAAACGTCGCCGGCCCGCGCCATGCTCGAGGGAAAGTTGGCCAGCGCCGACGGCACGTCGTCGGTGGCGCCGGTCTGGCTGAACCGGAAATCGGCGTGGACGGTGGCGGTCTCGGTGACCTCGGTGAAGGTGAGGCCGGTATAGGATGCGAGCAGGGCGTAGGCATAGCGCACCGCCGCCTGCTGCTGGGCGTTGAACGGCGTGTGCGCCGACGGCTCGGTGTCGGCTTGATAGCCTTGATTGGCGTAGAAGGCGCCGCTGGTCGGGAAGCTGAAGGTGAAGCTGCGGATCGTCCAGCGCGATCCGATCAGGACCGCGTCGATGTCCTGATTGCCGCTAAATTCATAGCGGGCCTGCACCGCATCATAATATTGATCGATCAGCTGGGTGCGCCCGGCGCCGTTGGCCTCGCCGAGCCCTGGCTCCGCCGCATCGGCCTCGGCGAGCTCGGGCAGCCTGCGCATCTGGCTGTAGCGAAGCTCCGGCCCCCTCGCCGCATGCCCGGCGGCAAAGCGAACGAGCTCGCCGATCTCCGAGTCGGTCAGCGCGGGCATCGCGAAATCCTCGCCCGGCACGCCCAGCGGCCTGCCCGCATTCCCGTTCCCCGTCCTCTTCATAGTGCCCCCCCAATGTCCCACGCCGCGCTCATGCTCGCGGCATCCTGGCCGGGGGCAAGAATCTGGAATCACATTATTCTGCCCCTATAGCATAAAGCGGGAAAGCGGCGGACCGAATCGTTCCGCCCGAAATCTATTTTGAATCGAGGCGGATGATGCGAATATGGACCGCGGCGCCGCTCGTCATGCTGGCGCTGGCCGGTGCCCCGCTGGCCGCCCGTACGGCCGTCGGGGAGGACTGGACGCCCGCGCCGGACGACATCGAACGGCTCGAAGCGGCACTGCGTGATTTCATCGCCGGCGATCCGGCGAGATTTCCCGCCGGGCCGGCGAGCCTGGCGAGCTTGCCGCGCTTCTACCGCGGCGCGCTGGACGGCGCCGGCCGCAGGATCATCATCGGCGCGGTCGGCGGCGAGCGGCACTGCGCGCGGGCGCTGCCCGCCGCGGTCCTGCGCACCTGCTGGCGGCCGGGCGCGTACATCGTCGCCCGCGACCGCTTTCCCGCCTGGATCCAGTTCGCGCCGTTGCTCCGGCCCTGCCTGCGCTACGAGATCGCCTATTCGGTCGCCACCGGCGCCATCGCGCTGCGCTCCTGCCTGGGCTGACCGCGGTCGCCGGCGGCGATCCCGCCTGGAACGGAGCCGGCGGGGCGCACGTTCGGCGCCCGAAGGAGCCGGACATGGACGATCGTAAGAAGGACGAAGGGCCGCTTTCGGCCGAGGCGGTGGCCCGCGACGAATGGCGCGGCGGCGAGACCTTGCTCGACGAGGGCGAGGCTGCCGGCCACACCCTGCCCGAGAGCGAGCGCGACCGGGCGGGGACGAAGCCTGCCGAAGAAAGCCGGGCGGGCAGCGCCGGGATCGTGCCGCCGCCGGACTGAGCCTATTTCTTGCTCTTGCGCTCGGGCTTGCCCTTGCGCTTGGTCGAGGCGAGCTCCTCGAGCTGTTTTTCGCTCATCGAGCCGGCCATCGATTTCGACGCACCCTTGAGCTTGCTCTTCGGCGTGTCGCCGCGCTTGGCGGAAAGCGCGGCGCCCGCCGCCTTCTGCTGGGCCTGCGATTTCGCGGGCATGGCTGTTCTCCCATCGGGTCCAAGTTCCAACCCGCGGCGGCCGGTCGCGGTTCCTGCAAGCTTCTAGCGCTTGGGTGCGCTGACCTTGGTGCCGTCGGCGAGCGCCACCTCGATCGGCCCGCGCGGCGCCGCCGGCAGGAGCGGCCTGATCGCGGCCAGCAAGGCCGCCGCGTCGGTCGCGCTGGCGGTCGTGACGCACAACGTATATTCGCCCTCCCGCCCCCAGCCGTGCCGGGTCACCGAGCGGATGTCCGGCGCGCTGGTGAGCAGCTGCTCGATGCGCCGGGCGGCGCCGCGGTCGATCCCCATCGCGTAGCTGCCGAACCGGATCGTGAGCGAGCAGCCGTCCGGCGCCCCCTCTGCGTCGCGGATCGCGACGCCGCCGGCCGAGGCCGCTCCCGCCTGACCCGCGCTCGCGCCGACGTCCGAGCATCCGGCGATCCCCGCGGTGATGGCAAGCGACATCGGCGACAGTCTCATCGAACCTCTCCCGGGAGCCGCGACCCTGCGCCGGGCACGGCCATTTTGCAAATCCGAGGGCCGGCTGTGCGCTGCTTTGACGGCTGCCCGTCACGCGCTAAGGGGGCCGGACAGGAGAGCTTATGGACGAGATAGAATGGTGGGAGTTCGCCTCCCAGGCCGAGCTGGCCGAGCAGGCGGCCGGGGACATCGGCTTCATCATCGAAAGCGCGGTCCAGGCCCATGGCGGCGCGCGGCTCGCCTTGGCGGGCGGTCCCAAGCGCGACCATATCTACGCGGCGCTCGTCAAGCAGGACCTCGATTGGGCGAAGGTGACCGTGATCCCGACCGACGACCGGCTGGTCGGCCACGACGAAGAGATCAGCATGTACCGCCAGCTCGGCCGCCATTTCACCCCGGTCGGCGCCACCGTCATCCCGCTGGTCGATGAATCGGCGCTCGGCGACTATCGCGAGGCCGGCCGGCTCGCCGACCAAAGGCTCAAGCTGGTCCAATGGCCGCTCGACCTGGTCTTGCTCGGCATGGCCTATGACGGCCATACCGCCTCGATCTTCCCCGGCCCGGATTTCGACCGCGCGGTCGACGGCCCCAAGGAGCGGCGCGCGATCGGGGTGCGGCCGGATCCGATGCCCGATTTCGCCGCGGTCGAGCGGGTCACGCTCACCACTCCGGCGCTCGCCTCGGCGCGGGCGGCGATGGTCGCGATCGCCGGCGACCACAAGCGCGCGCTGCTCGAACGCGCGATCGCGGAAGGCCCGCTCTCGTCGCTGCCGATCGGCCGGGTGATCGCCGCCTTCGACATCCCGATCGACATTTTCTGGAGCGCCGCGGAGTAATCCCGCGCCGCCCGCCGCCGCTCCTGCTATTCGTATCTGAGCGCCGCGATCGGGCTGGTCCGCGCCACTTTCCAAATATGCGCGCCGACCGCGAGCAATGCGATCAGCAACGCCGCCAGCCCGGCCAGCACGAACGCGAACAGCGGCAGGTCGATGCGGTAGGCGAAGCGGTTGAGCCAGTCGCGCATCAGCCACCATACCGCCGGCCAGGCGATCGCATTGGCGATCAGCACCGGCCGCGAGAATTCCCACAGCAGCAGCCGGGCGATGTCGCGGCTGCGCGCGCCGAGCACCTTGCGGATTGCGATCTCCCGGGTCCGCCGCTGGACCGCGAAGGCGGCCATCGCGAGCAGCCCGAGGCACGACAGTACGATCGCCACACCGGCGAACATGCCGAGCAGCGAGGTTTGCCGCCGCTCGCGTGCGTAGAGCGCGTCCAGCGCCTCGTCGACGAACAGGCGGTCGATCGCGCGGTCCGGCACGCGCTCGCGCCACGCCTGCTCGACGAACCGCAGCAGGCCCGGCAGGTCGCGGGTCCGGTAGCGGATCGTGACCGCGCCGCCCGGAGCGCCGTCGAGCACGAACATCTCCTCGCGCACCGGCTCGTGCAGCGAGCGGAAATGGAGGTCCGGCACGACACCGACGAGGGTATAAGCGGTGTCCGAGCCGCGCACGACCATGCCGATGGCGTCCGCCGGATCGGTAATCCCGAGCCGATCGAGCGCCTTGCGGTTGACCACCGCCGACGCGCTTTGCTCGCCGTCCGCCGCCGCCGCGCCGGCCTGCCGCATCGCGGCCGTGCGGCCGCTCAGCGGCTCGACCCGGTAGGTGCGGAAGAAGCGGGAATCGACCTTATGAAAGCCGAGGACGACCGGCTTCACGGCGTCCGGCAGCCTCACCGCGACATTGTCCTCCGACTGGTCGGACGGCACCGCCGAGGATAGCGCGACGTCGAGGACATCGCCGTGCCGCGCCACCGCCTCGCTCAGCGAGCGCGCCGCCGCCTCCCGCCGCGGCCCGTCGGGCACCCGCACGACCAGCAGATTCTCCGGGTCGAAGCCGAGCTCCGCCTGGCTGGTGAAGCGCGCCTGGAGCAGCATGACGATGGTCGCCGCGATCAGGCCGATCGAGATCGCGAACTGGAGCACGACCAGCAGGTTGCGGAGCGCGCCGCCGCCATGGCGCACGGGATCGCGGTTGAACACCCGCGCCGGCCGGATCCGCGCCACCACCAGCGACGGATAGAGGCCCGATCCGATCGCCGTCGCCAGCACCAGCGCGCCGAGCCCGGCCCACAATTCCCACGGATTGCGCTCCAGCACGCTCGCCGGCAGTCCCAGCGGCCCGCGCAGATAAGGCAGCGTCAGCTCGACCAAGGCGAGCGCGATCAGCCCCGCGCATAGCGTCACCAGCAGCGCCTCGCCGAGGAACTGCACGAGGATCTGCCGCCGCTTGGCGCCCACCGCCTTGCGCAGCGCCACCTCGCGGGCGCGCAGGGTGGAGCGCGCGGTCGTCAGATTGGCGAAATTGATCGAGGCGATCAGCAGGATCAGCCCCGCGACGGTGGACACCGCCAGCACCGCGGGCCGGCTCGCGGGCGGCTTCATCGCCGCCAGCGCGGCGCCGTCGAAATGCACGTCGCGGACCGGCACCAGCCGGAACCGGTAGAATGGGTCGGGCGAGCCCGCGGCCAGGTCGCTCAGCCAGCTCGGCAAATGGCGGTCGACGAAGGCGGGCAGGCCGCGCTCGACGGCCGCGGCCGCGGCGCCGTCCCTGAGCCGCACATAGGTGTGGAAATAGGCGCCGTTCCAGGCGTCGGGGATCGCCCGGATTTCCTCGTCCTTGGCCGCGGCGAAATAGCTGTCGAACGGAATGACCACGTCGAACGCCATGTGGCTGTTGTCGGGGACGGTCGCGAACACGGCGCTGACGGTGAAATCGCGCGGCTCGGGCGCCAGGATCGTCAGCCGGCCGCCGACCGCGCCGGCCCGGCCGAAATATTTCTCCGCCGCCCGCGCGCTAATGGCGACCGAGCCGGTGCCGCGCAGCGCCCGCTCCGGCGTTCCTGCCGCGAACGGCAGCCCGACCAGGGCGAAGAAGTTCGGGTCGGCGACCAGCAGCTCCTCGCTGAACGGCCGCCCGTCGCGGACCACGCTGGCCGGCGCGACATAGGCCCTGGCGGCATCCTCCACCTGCGGGAAGTCCTTGAGCAAGGCCGCCTTGAGCGGCCCCGGCGCCTGCGCGATCTCGATCGGCGCCTGCCCCGGCGAGGTCTCGACGGTGTCGATGCGGAACAGGGTCTCGGGCCGCTCCAGCCAGCTGTCGTAGCTATATTCGTTGCGCACATAGAGGAAGATGAACGCGGCCGAGGCGAGCCCGACCGCGAGCCCGGCCAAATTGACCAGCGAGAAGAAGCGGTCGGCGAGCGACGCCCGCACCGCGACCTTCAGATAGTGAAGCCACATTGGCCGCGTCTCCCTGCGTGCCCGATTTTGCCATCATGCGCGATGCGGCGGCGCTTCGGAAGCCGCGAGTGGATGCTGCCGCGGACTTCCGGCAGCCGCGCCCGCAGGGACGAACCATCTCGACCGCCAGCAGCGCCCGAACTAGTCCCGCACCTGCTGTCTGGAGTGGAGGTAGTTGGGATCGAAGCCGGCCGCCTGGCGAAGCCGCCCGCCGTCCAATATGGTGAGCTGCCTCGCCTTCAGCTCGATCAGGCCTTCGCCGCGCAGCCGCTGGAGCACGCGGTTGGTATGGACCGGCGTCAGCCCGAGCGTGTCGGCAATCTCCTCCTGGGTCAAAGGCAGGTCGAACTTGCCCTCGGTGACCGAGCCGATATTCTTCATCCTGACGTGCAGCTCGCACATCAGATGGGCGACGCTTTGGTAAGCATCGCGGCGGCCGAGATTGACGATCCACGCGCGCAGCACTGCCTCGTCGACCAACGTCGCCCACCACAATGCCCGCGTCAGTGCCGGCCGCTGCCGCGTCAGCGCCTCCATGCGGTCGTGCGGGATGAAGGCGGCAGTCACCGGCGTCAGCGCGGCGATGCCATGGTCCATCTCGCGCAGGATGGTGACGTGCAGGTCGCAAAAGTCGCCCGGGATCAGATAGGCGGTGATCTGGCGCGCTCCGTCCGGCACGACCTTGTAGCGCGCCGCCCAGCCGTCCAGGATCAGGTGGACATGGTCGGGCTTGTCGCCTTCGCTGATGATGTCGTGATGGGCGGCGAATTCCCGGGTGTCGCGGCACGCGTCGGCAAGCGCGGCGCGGTCGTCGCCGGAGAGTCTGGTGACGTTGTCGAGCTTGCGAAGCAGCGGATTCCGGTCCGTGGGTTCATCTTCGACTCGATTGGAAGCCATAACTTAAGTTAAACTAAGGCGTTGGCGGAGTCGAGCGCGCCGCGCCCGGTACAACCTTGTTTTTCTAGTCCGGAATGGCGCCTGGCGACGGCCCATCTCCCCTTGCCCTCTCAGACGAAGGCCGCGTCCAAAGCGCCGTCGTCGAGGCGCGCCGAACCGGGTGAATAGGCCATCGCCCACAAATTCTCGAACGTCGTGCGGAAATCTGATGCGATCTCGGCCGCTGCCGGCGCGCGCGCCGATGGGGCGGCCGCCGAATAGGCGACGAAATCCCCGCGGGTGAGCGCTGTCCCCGGATCGATCCGGGCGAACAGGATCTGCGCGGCCCCGCCGGCGCCGTCGGCGTCGTAGAAGATGCGGCCGGTGGCGCCGTCATAGACGATCCGGTCCGAGGCGTCGCCGGCGCTGGTGCCGAGGCGGAAGGCCGCCGGGGCCAGCGTGCCGTCGGCGGCGATACCGCTGAACACCGCCCGATCGAGCAGGATCGTGTCGTCGGCTGCCGTGAAATCGGTGAGGCCGTCGACATTGGCCGAGGCGCCGGGCGCGGTGTCGAACAGGAAGCGGTCGAGCCCCGCCCCGCCGCTGAGCAGGTCGTTGCCGGTGCCGCCCGACAGGCGGTCATTGCCCTCGAGGCCGCTCAATATGTCGTTGCCGCCATTGCCGCCGAGGCTGTTGCCGCCGGCATTGCCGGTGATGCGGTTGGCGAAGGCGTTGCCGGTGAGCTGGATGGGGGCCCCGCCGGCGGCGTTGAAGGTCGCAAGCGTCTCCACATGCACGCCGGCCGCCAGCGTGTAGTCGGTCCGCGCCAGCACCCGGTCGGTGCCGCCGCCGGCCGCTTCCACGACCCTGTCGCCGGCGCCGTCGACGATGAAGCTGTCATTGCCGCCGCGGCCGACCAGCCGGTCGTTGCCGCCTTTGCCCTCGAGCCGGTTGGCGCCGGCATTGCCGGTGATGGTGTTGGCAAGCTCGTTGCCGGCGAGGCTGAGGGCGGTGGTCGCCGCCGCGGACAGCGCCGACAGATGCTCGATGCGTGAGCCTGCCGCGAGCGTATAGCTGAGCGCGGCGAGCACCGTGTCGGCGCCGCCGCCCGCCGCCTCGACCGGCCGCTCGTTGGCGCGGTCGACCAGATAGACGTCATTGCCGCTGCCGCCCGTCATGGCATCGGAGTCGAGGCCGCCGTCGAGCCGGTCGTGGCCGGCGCCGCCATCGAGCTGGTCGGCGCCGGCATTGCCGATCAGGACGTCGTTGCCGGCGAGGCCGGAAAGGATGTCGTTCCCGCCGAGCCCGTCAATCTGGTCGTTGGCGGCCCCGCCCTGCAATGTGTCGGGGCCGCTGGTGCCGACAAGGGTGAGGTCGCTCGCGCGGCCGAAGATCACATAGGCCTCGCCGGCGAAGTTCCCGCCATCGTCGCCGCCGGGGGCGCCGAGGATCAGGTCGTCATAGCCGTCATTGTTGACGTCGCCGGCGGCCGACACGCTGAAGCCGGCATTGTCGAGGCGCGCGTCGCCGATGATGAGGAAGCCTTGATCGGCGGCGAGCTCGACGAGGCTGACGTCGGCAAGGCCGCCCGCCCTGCCGTAGATCAGATAGGTCTTGCCGACTTGGCTGTCGGCCTCGGCCGTGCTGGCGCTGGCGCCCGGAATGCCGAGGAGGAAATCGTCGATGCCGTCGCCGTTGACGTCGCCGGCCCCGGAGACGGAGCGGATGATCTGGTCGGTGATCTCGCCGATCGTGCCGCTGATGCTGAAGCCGTCGGTCGGTGTCAGCGCGCCGAGATCGATCGTCGCCCCGGCGCCGGCCCTGCCGTAGATGACGAAGGCGGTGCGGCCATCGTTGGCGTTGTTGGCTGTCTCGGGTGAGGAGAGGATGACGTCGTCGAAGCCGTCGCCGTCGATGTCGCCCGCCGAGGATACGCTGAACCCGGCGCCGTCGAAGCCGTCGGCGCCGAGGATCGCGAATCCATCCGCCGCGGCGAGGCCGGTCAAGTCGATGACGTTGCGGCCGGTGGCGTCGACCGTGCCGAACCCGCCGGCCTTGCCGAAGATCACATAGGCCGCGCCCGCGCTGGAGGCGCCGACATCGTTGCCGTAGGCGCCGATGACGAGATCGTCGAAACCGTCGCCGTTGACGTCGCCGGCGCTGGCGACGCTATGGCCGGCCCGATCGTAAGCGGCATCGCCCTGGATGATGAAGCCGCCGCTGCCGAGGTGGGTGAGGTCGACTTCCCCGCCGGCGGTGGTACCGAACACGACATAGGTCTCGCCGGCATAGAGACCGCCGCCTCCTCCTCTTCGGGCGCCGACGATCAGGTCGTCGAGACCGTCGCCGTTGATGTCGCCGCCACCGGACACGCTGTAGCCGGCGGCGTCGTACGCATCATCGCCCCGTATCCTGAAGCCGTCGGAGGCGAGCAGGAAGCTGAGATCGATGACCTGCCGGCCGGCCCCATCGGCGGAGCCGAAGCCGTCGGTCGCGCCGAAGATCACATAGGCGTCGCCATTCAGCTCGCCCGGGGTCCCGCCGCTGGTGCCGGGCGCGCCGACGATCAGGTCGTCGATGCCGTCGCCGTTGACGTCCCCGGCGGCCGACACGCTCGTGCCGGTCTCGTCGCGGAAGATATGGCCCTGGATCATGAAGCCGTCGGCGGCCGAGAGGGTGGTGAGGTCGATCGTCCCGAAACCGCCCGCCTTGCCGAACACCACATAGGCCTCGCCCGCGGTTTCGGACGCGTCGTCGCCGCTGGGCGCGCCGACGATCACATCGGCGAAACCGTCGTCGTTGACATCGCCCGCGTCGGAAACGCTGAAACCCGCCTGGTCTCCCGCGGCGTCGCCCTGGATGATGAAGCCGGCCGAACCCAGCGTCGACAGGTCGATGATGTCAGCCACGTTTTGTCTCCCCTCCGACGGCCGCGAACCAACATGCAACCTGCCGGCGGCGCGGCGAGGCGGCGATCGCCCTGCTCAGGCTATGGCGGCCAATCCCCAGGGCCCGTCGGGCGCCACCGGGGCCTGGTAGCTCATGAGCAAAATCTCGTCCCTGGCGCCTCCGACGCGCGCCCCGGCCTCCCCGGCCGCCAGCGCCTGCGCCGCAGCCGCCGTCGCCGAGAAGGCGATGAAGTCGGCGCGGGTGAGGGCGGTTCCAGCCTCGACGCGGGCGAACAGGATCTGCGCCGCCCCGCCGGCGCCGTCGGCGTCGTAGAAAATACGGCCGGTGGCGCTGTCGTAGACGATCCGGTCGGAAGCGTCCTGCGCGGCGGTGCCGACCCGGAACGCGGCGGGCGCGAGCGCGCCGTCGGCGGCGATGCCGGAGAACACCGCCCGGTCGAGCAGGAGGGCGTCGTCGGTGGCCGCGAAGCCGGCGAGCCGGTCGACATTGGCGGCGCCATTGAGCCCGGTGTCGAACAGGAAG
This sequence comes from Allosphingosinicella sp., assembly GCA_035942355.1. GTDB lineage: Bacteria > Pseudomonadota > Alphaproteobacteria > Sphingomonadales > Sphingomonadaceae > Allosphingosinicella. Next base: position 12,847 of record DASZDE010000114.1, read on the forward strand.
CGGTCGAGCCCCGCCCCGCCGCTCAGCAGGTCGTTGCCGGTGCCGCCCGACAGGCGGTCGTTGCCCCCTAGGCCAGTGACGATGTCGTTCCCGGCCCCGCCGCCGAGGCTGTTGCCGCCGGCATTGCCGGTGATCCGGTTGGCGAAGGCGTTGCCGGTGAGCTGGACGGGGGCCCCGCCGGCGGGGTTGAAGGTCGCAAGCGTCTCGACATGGACTCCATTGGCCAGCGTGTAGCTCGCTCGGGCCAGCACCCGATCGGTGCCGCCCCCGGCCGCTTCCACGATCCTGTCGCCGGCGCCGTCGACGATGAAGCTGTCATTGCCGCCGAGGCCGACCAGCCGGTCGTTGCCGCCTTTGCCCTCGAGCCGGTTGGCGCCGGCATTGCCGGTGATGGTGTTGGCAAGCTCGTTGCCGGCGAGGCTGAGGGCGGTGGTCGCCGCCGGGGACAGCGCCGACAGATGCTCGATATGCGAGCCTGCCGCGAGCGTATAGCTGAGCGCGGCGAGCACGGTGTCGGCGCCGCCGCCCGCCGCCTCGACCGGCCGCTCGCTCGTGCGGTCGACCAGGTAGACGTCATTGCCGCTGCCGCCGGTCATGGCATCGGAGTCGAGGCCGCCGTCGAGCCGGTCGTGGCCGGCGCCGCCATCGAGCCGGTCGGCGCCGGCATTGCCAAAGAGGACGTCGTTGCCGGCGAGGCCGGAGAGCGTGTCGTTGAACGCGCCGCCGCGGATCGTCTGGCCGGCCGCCGAGCCGGTGCGGGTGACGGCGGACGTCGGGGCGCGGCCGAAAATGACATAGGCCTCGTCGGTGCCGAGCGCGCTGATCGCGATGTCGCCGAAGCCGTCGCCGTTGATGTCGCCGGCCGAGGAAACGCTGCTGCCGAGATAGTCGAGCGCGTCGGCGGCGTCGATCCGGAAGCCGTTCGCCCCGTCGAGGCTGGTCAAATCGAAGTCGGCCCCGAACGGCGTCGCCGAGCCGAACACGACGTAGGCGGCGCCGGCCGGCGGGCTGGCCGGGCCGGGCCGCGCGCGGATCGCGCCGATCAGCAGGTCGTCGAAACCGTCGCCGTTGACGTCGCCGGCCGAGGCGACCGAATAGCCGGTCTGCGCGGTGCCGTCCTCCTCGGCAC
>DASZDE010000115.1:0-5639 GCA_035942355.1 Allosphingosinicella sp.
GTTCGGCGCCGAGGGCGAGGCGGTCGGCGAAATCTGCTTCAACACCGCCATGACCGGCTATCAGGAGGTGATGACCGATCCCTCCTACGCGGCCCAGATCATCGCTTTCACCTTCCCGCACATCGGCAATGTCGGCGCCAATTACGAGGATCTCGAGGCGGACAACCCGTTCGCTTTAGGCTGCGTGGTGCGCCAGGACGTGACGGCGCCCAGCAACTGGCGTGCGACGACCGGCTTCGTCGACTGGATGCGGAGCAACGGCCGCATCGGCCTTGCCGGCGTCGACACCCGCGCGCTCACCCGCCGCATCCGCGAGCGGGGCGCACCGAATGGCGTGATCGCCCACCATTCCGCCGGCGCCTTCGACGTCGAGGCGCTGCTCCGCAAGGCGCGCGAGTGGCCGGGGCTCGAGGGGATGGACCTGGCGAAGGAAGTATCATGCCGGCAGATGTTCCGTTGGTCCGGCGGGCGGTGGTCACACGGCAGTGGCTATGGCGAACATGACGAGGATGGCGCCGAAGGCGCCCGCCCGCACGTGGTCGCGATCGACTATGGCTCGAAGCGCAACATCTTCCGCAACCTCGCCGATGCCGGTGCGCGGGTGACGGTCCTCCCCGCCACCGCCAGTTTCGAGGAGGTGATGGCGCACAAGCCCGACGGCCTCTTCCTCTCCAACGGTCCCGGCGACCCGGCCGCGACGGGCGAATATGCGGTGCCGGTAATCCGCCGGCTGCTCGACACCGGCAAGCCCCTGTTCGGCATCTGCCTCGGCCACCAATTGCTCGGCCTTGCCGTCGGCGCCAAGACGGTAAAGATGCATCAGGGCCACCGCGGCGCCAACCACCCGGTCAAGCGCCTCAGCGATGGCCGCGTCGAGATCACCAGCATGAACCACGGCTTCGCGGTCGAGCGCGACAGCCTCCCCGAAAATGCGCGGGAGACCCATGTCAGCCTGTTCGACGGCAGCAATTGCGGCTTTGAGCTCACCGACCGCCCGGCGTTCAGCGTGCAATATCACCCGGAGGCAAGCCCGGGACCGCAGGACAGCACCTATTTGTTCGGAAAATTTGTGAGTGGTTTACGTTGACCTCGCCCTATGCGCGTAAGTCCGCCGACTCCTGGAGCGAGGAGTTCGAATGCCATCTCCGGACTCTGGATGAGGAGGGGCTTGATTGGTTTCGGCCTCAAATCGCGACCGTTGAATTCGCCGGATCGCCTGAGGCGAGGAGCCGCTTACAAAGGCAATTCGAAGAGCAGGGCTGGCAGATCTTTCAGGGTCTTGGTCAGGAGCCGGACGCAACAATGATTTTGGCCCGATCAGACCTGTGGACAGCTGGCCAACTACGGGGGCTGTTGAAGGCCTGTCTCGATCAAGCGCGTGCATCCAGCTGCGTGTTTGAGGGTCTATCTATCACTTTGCCGAACGAAGGCTGAGATATGCCCTGTCGCACCGATATCTCCTCGATCCTCATCATCGGCGCCGCCGTGGCTCCCTCTCCCCGGCGGGGAGAGGGTTGGGGTGAGGGGGCTCTGACTCGGAGGGTAATTACCGGCGCCGCTCCCCCTCACCCTGCCCTCTCCCCCACGGGGAGAGGGTTCAGGAAAAGAGCGGGCTTATTCGGGGCGGTTGCGGGCCAGGAGGAGTTCCTGCCGGATCGCCTCAAGGATTCCATCGGTGTTCGCGAGCACATCGTGGTTCCAGAAGCGCAGCACCCGATAGCCGTATTTGTCGATGATGGCGGTTCGCGCCGCATCCTTGGCGGGCTCGTGCTGTCCGCCGTCGAGCTCGATCGCCAGCCTGGCGGTGCGGCAGGCGAAGTCGGCGACGAAATCGTCGATCTGGAACTGGCGGACGAACTTCTCGCCTTCAAGCCGGCGGCCGCGGAGGTGATGCCAGAGACGCGCCTCAGCGTCGGTCTGGTCCGCTCGCAGCTTGCGCGCGATCGGCGTCAGGCGCTTCCTGCCCAGCTCAGTACCCCCTCACCCAACCCTCTCCCCCTCGGGGAGAGGGGTTATGCAGGGTCGTGCCATACCACTCCCTCTCCCCGGCGGGGAGAGGGTTGGGGTGAGGGGGCTCGGCGTCCGAAGCCGAGCTCGGCCAGCGGACAGCTTCACCCACTCGAGATCGAACCTACCTTCCATGCCTAAGCGCACCGACATCTCCTCCATCCTCATCATCGGCGCCGGGCCGATCGTGATCGGCCAGGCGGCGGAGTTCGATTATTCCGGGAGCCAAGCGGTCAAGGCGCTGAAGGAGGAGGGCTATCGGGTCATCGTCGTCAATTCCAACCCGGCCACGATCATGACCGACCCGGAGCTCGTCGGGTCGGGTGAGGACAAAGGGGCCACCTATATCGAGCCGATCACGCCCGAATTCGTCGCCAAGATCATCGCCAGGGAGCGGCCCGACGCGGTGCTGCCGACGATGGGCGGCCAGACCGCGCTCAACACCGCGCTCGCGCTCCATAAGGACGGCACGCTCGCCAAGTACGGCGTGCAGATGATCGGCGCCGACGCCGCCGCCATCGAAAAGGCCGAGGACCGGCTCCAGTTCCGCGAGGCGATGAGCCGGATCGGCCTCGAAAGCCCGCGCAGCCGGATCGCCCACAGCCTCGATGACGCCATGACGGCATTGGAGGAGGTCGGGCTGCCGGCGATCATCCGGCCGAGCTTCACGCTCGGCGGCACCGGCGGCGGCATCGCTTACAATCGCGAGGAGTTCGTCGCCATCGTCGAGGGCGGGCTCGACGCCTCTCCGACCACGGAAGTGCTGATCGAGGAATCGGTGCTCGGCTGGAAGGAATATGAGATGGAGGTGGTGCGCGACCGCAACGACAACGCCATCATCATCTGCTCGATCGAGAATGTCGACCCGATGGGCATCCATACCGGCGATTCGATCACGGTCGCGCCGGCGCTGACGCTGACCGACAAGGAATATCAGGTCATGCGCAATGCGAGCATTGCCTGCTTGAGGGAAATCGGCGTCGAAACAGGCGGTTCGAACGTGCAGTTCGCGGTCGACCCAAAGGACGGGCGGCTGGTGGTCATCGAGATGAACCCGCGCGTCTCCCGCTCCTCGGCGCTCGCCTCGAAGGCGACCGGCTTCCCGATCGCCAAGGTCGCGGCCAAGCTCGCGGTCGGCTATACGCTGGACGAGATCGACAACGACATCACCGGCGCGACCCCGGCCAGCTTCGAGCCGACCATCGATTATGTCGTCACCAAGATTCCACGCTTCACCTTCGAGAAATTCAGGGGTTCCGAGGCGCTCTTGTCAACCGCAATGAAGTCGGTCGGCGAAGTGATGGCGATCGGCCGCTCGTTCCACGAAAGCCTGCAGAAGGCGCTGCGGGGGCTCGAGACCGGGCTGATCGGGCTCGACGGGGTGAAAGCGCTGTACGGCGCACCGCGGGCCGAGATCGAGGCCGCGCTCGCCGCGCCCACTCCCGACCGGCTGCTGGTCGCGGCCCAGGCGCTGCGCGAGGGCTTCACCGTCGCGGAGATCCACGCCATCGCCAAATACGACCCCTGGTTCCTCGAACGGATCCGCGAGATCGTCGAGGCCGAGGACGCGATCTGCCGCGACGGCATCCCCAACCATGCCGACGGGCTCAGGCGGCTCAAGGCGATGGGCTTCTCCGACCGCCGCCTGGCCGAGCTGGCGCTCAAGTCGGCGCACATACGCGGCGAGGGGCGCAAGGTGCGCGCCCGCGGCCACGGGCTGCTCCACGATGCGGTCAAGGCGATGATCGGGGCCACCAGCGAGGACGAGGTGCGCGCGCTCCGCCACCGGCTGGGGGTCCGCCCCGTCTTCAAGCGGATCGACACCTGCGCGGCCGAATTCGCGGCCAGGACGCCCTATATGTATTCGACCTACGAGGCGCCGAGCTTCGGCGCGCCCGAGGACGAGAGCCAGCCCTCGGACCGCCGCAAGATCGTCATCCTGGGCGGCGGGCCGAACCGGATCGGACAGGGGATCGAGTTCGATTATTGTTGCTGCCATGCCTGCTATGCCCTTGGCGAAGCGGGATTCGAGACGATCATGGTCAATTGCAACCCGGAGACGGTGTCGACCGATTACGACACCTCGGACCGGCTCTATTTCGAGCCGCTGACGGTCGAGGACGTGCTCGAGATCCTTCATGTGGAGGCGTCGCGCGGCGAGCTGGTCGGCGTGATCGTCCAGTTCGGCGGCCAGACGCCGCTCAAGCTCGCCGCCGCGCTCGCCAAGGAGGGGATCCCGATCCTGGGCACTTCGCCCGACGCGATCGACCTGGCCGAGGACCGCGAGCGCTTCGCGGCTTTGGTCGACCGGCTCGGCCTCCGGCAGCCGGCCCACGGCATCGCCCGCAGCCGCGATGAGGCGATCGCGGTCGCCGAGCGGATCGGCTATCCGGTGCTGACCCGTCCCAGCTACGTGCTCGGCGGCCGGGCGATGGAGGTGATCGACGGGCCGGCCCAGCTCGACGATTATATCGTCACCGCGGTGCAGGTGTCGGGCGACAGCCCGGTTCTGATCGACCAGTATCTGCGCGACGCGATCGAGGTCGACGTCGACGCCATCTCCGACGGCACGGACGTCGCCGTCGCCGGCGTCCTCCAGCACATCCAGGAAGCCGGCGTCCATTCCGGCGACAGCGCCTGCTCGATCCCGCCCTACAGCCTCGAGCCGCCGGTGATCGCCGAGATCGAACGGCAGACGCGGGCGCTCGCGCTCGCGCTCGGCGTGGTCGGGCTGATGAACGTCCAGTTCGCCGTGAAGAACGGCGCCCCAGGGTCCGGCCGAGGCCCGGACATCTATCTGATCGAGGTCAACCCGCGCGCCAGCCGGACGGTGCCGTTCGTCGCCAAGGCGATCGGGACCCCGATCGCCAAGATCGCCGCGCGGGTGATGGCGGGCGAGCCGCTGATGCAGTTCCTGCCGATCCGCCGCGACATCGCCCATATCGCGGTCAAGGAAGCGGTGTTCCCGTTCGCGCGCTTCCCGGGCATCGACCCGGTGCTGTCGCCGGAGATGAAGTCCACCGGCGAAGTGATGGGAATATCGGACGATTTCGCCAAAGCCTATTTGAAGGCGGAGATTGGCGGCGGCGTCACCTTGCCGGTCGGCGGCACCTTGTTCGTGTCGGTCAAAGACAGCGACAAGTCGCTGATCGTGCCCGCCGTCCGGGCGCTGGCGGAGCTCGGCTTCAGCGTGATCGCGACCGGCGGCACCGCCGACTATCTGCGCGGCCAGGGCGTCGCGGCCGCGCAGGTCAACAAGGTGGCGCAGGGCCGGCCGCACATCGTCGACCGCATCAAGGACGGCGAAGTCGACCTCATTTTCAACACCACCGAAGGCTGGCAGAGCCACAAGGATTCGGCCTCGATCCGCGCCTCGGCGCTGATGGCGAAGGTTCCCTATTTCACCACCGCTGCCTCGAGCGCCGCGGTGGTGCGGGCGATCGGCGCCCGGCGCGAGCACAGCCTTGAAGTTCGTTCGCTTCAGGACTATTATTCCGTCTCCAGAGCATGATCCTGAACAACTTGGACTAAGTAAGGCCGCTTTTCGCGAAGGCGGTTGCGACAAGTCTTACGAAAGGCTTTACTATGGCGACGGTCGACAAGATGCCGATGCTGGCCGAGGGCTATGAGAA
>DASZDE010000116.1:0-7902 GCA_035942355.1 Allosphingosinicella sp.
CGCCGAGCCCGTGCAGCTCGTCATCCTCGCGCGTGCCGAACAGGCTGTCGTCGCCGGGGCCGCCATTCACGATCGCCATTTTCATTCTCCTGCCGCGAAAGCGATCATAGCCTGTAAGGCATCCAAGTTACAGCCTTTCCCCTCGGCAGCGCGGTCTCTGAAGTGGATGTCGCTACAGGGTCTTCACCCGGCTACCTGCAATGCCTGCACGATCAGCCCGGGTCAGGCCGTCAGCCGTTCGTGTCGCAATGCAAATGGAGGTAAATAGCTTTCGACCAATCTCCATCTCCGATCTACGGTGCCTTGTCCCTGAAGCGTTTTGTTCGGTCAGATCCCGATCAAATCCAGGTGGCTCAGATCGGTGCCGGCGGTTACCGTCACGAAGATGACCGCTTCTTCGGATCCGGTGCCGTCGGGGTCATAGCCGACATTCCCCGTGTCCGGATCGTAGATGATGCGATCCTCTGCGTCTTCAGCGGACGTGCCCACTGCGAAGGCATCGGCATCCAGCGGGCCTGCAGCAATTTCAGTGTAAGTGGCGCGGTCCAGGAACATCGTGTCGTCCTCGGGAGCGAAGTCGACGATGAAATCCCTGAACCCGAATGCCAAGGTGATGTGTTCGAAAAAGAATCCATCGCTACCTGCACCCCCGGTCAGGGTGTCTACGTTCAGATCTCCTCCATACAGGCTGTCATCGCCACCTCCGCCATCCAGCTCATCCGCGCCTGCGAAGCCCTTGAGTACATTATCGGCGTCGTTCCCGACGATGAGGTTGGCTCGGTCATTGCCGGTCCCGTCAATGGTTGCGGAGCCGGTCAGGATCAGGTCTTCCAGATAGCCTTCGTTGTTGGGATTCGGATTTCGGTCGCCGCCAAGGTCGAAGGTCACCGAGCTGTAGACGCGATCGCCGGCGTCAAACCCGCGCTCCTGGATATCGTCTCCAAGATCATCGACATAGTAGGTGTCGCTGCCGAGGTCGCCGCTCATGAAGTCGGCGCCGCCGCGGCCGTTGAGGATATTGTCCTCCGCCTCGGAATTGCGCGCGACGATGCTGTTGTCGAGGTTGTTGCCGGTGCCGCGGCGGGCGCGGCCGTGGAGCTCGAGATTCTCGACCTCCTTGCTCAGCCGGAAGGCGAGGGTGGCGATGACCGTGTCGGTGCCCTCGCCGAACCGCTCGCCGACCCGGTCGCCGGCATGGTCGACGAAATAGGTGTCGTTGCCGAACCGGCCGAGCATCCGGTCGGCGCCGGCGCCGCCGTCGAGCAGGTCCGAGCCGCGCCGTCCGCGCAGCGTGTCGTCGCCGCCGAGCCCGTGCAGCTCGTCATCCTCGCGCGTGCCGAACAGGCTGTCGTCGCCGGGGCCGCCATTGACGATCGCCATCTTCATTCTCCTGTCGCCAAGCGATCATAGCGTCGTGGCCTCCTGCGTTACAGGTCAGCCTGCCGCCAGGCCCCGCCGTGCCTGTCGATCAGCCGGAGTCTCGCCGTCAGCCGTTCGTGTCGCAATGCAAATGGAGGTAATAGGGGTCGTAGTCGCAGGCGTCGCGGAGCTTCTCCCAGTCCCGCACCTGGAGGCGGCCGTTGCGCCATTCGACGGCTCCGGTATCGCGCAGCAGCATCATCGTCCGGTTGGTGTGGACGGTGGTCATGCCGACCGCGTCGGCCAGCATCTCCTGGGTGATCGGAAGCCGGCACGAATCGCCGTCGGCGATCCCGGCCGCCTTGGCGCGGGTCAGGATCTCGCAGAAGAAATGCGCCAGCGCCGCGTGCGCGGGCAGCTTGCTGTTCCGCATCAGCCACTCGCGGAAGATGGCCGCCTGGACCAGGGTCTGGCGCCACAACAGCTTGCGGACGCCCGGATGCTCGTCGATGACGCGATAGATATCCGGATGCGGGATCAGGCCGATCCGGCTGTCCGTGGTGGCGGCGAGATTGTTGTCCATCACGTCGAGGTAGAGCGTCTCGAGGCACGGCGCCTCCGGCGGCATGTAGAAGGAGTGGATCTGGCGGGCGCCGTCCGGCCCGATCGTGTAGCGGTAGAGGAAGCCGCTGAGCACGATCACCACATGGGTCGGATGTTCGCCGCTGCGCAGGATATCCTCGTTGCGCTTCAGATGGCGGGTTTCGCCGCCGAGCGCCGTCACAACGGCCTGGTCTTCCGCGGAAAGGTCGCCGATGCAGGCGAGATGCCTGGCGAGGGCCTCACCGATCATGCCTCGGCCTTCCTCGCCGGCTTTTCCGAGGGAATTTCTCCGTTCCGGATTTCGACGACGTCGCCGAACAGCACGTTCAGCACGAGCCGGTCGTGCTCGTCGGTCACGTCGATCCTCCCCCTGAGATCGAGGATGCCGCCGCTGACCTCGTCGCTGAGCAGCGAGCGCGCGCCTTCCACGGCGACGGCCCGCGCCGCATCGAGACCGCGAAGCTCGCGCCCCTCCTCGTCGCGGGTGAAGCCGAGGCTGTTCGAAATGTGGAAGTAAAAGCGCGGCATCGGGTCGCCAACGCCGACGCCGCGCGCGGGTTGCAATCGCGCTCCGGCCTTCAGCGGCATCGCCGCCCTCGGCCGCCCTGCCGGTCGCTCGTCCCGCCCAGCAGGCAGATTTCATTCTCCCGCGGCCGAGCGGGGCCGGCTGGCCCCCGCCGACCGCTCACCCACTCGCGGCCGGAGCGCGCCCGAGCTGATAGATCGGCCATTCGCCATAGCCCTTGGCGAGCGCGATCCGGCCGACATAATGCGACGCGAAGCGATCGGGTGCCGCCGACGCCAGGATCGCGGCGAACGGCTGGGTGACGTAGATTTCGCCGCTCGGAACCTTCGGCTCGATCCGTGCGGTCAAGGTCACTTCGCTGCCGTAGAAGGTGGGCGAGCGGCTGACCGGATCGAAATCGGCATAGACCGGCCCGAAATGGACGCCGATCCGCATCCCCTCGCCGGCGCGCAGCTCGGCGTCGGCGAAGCTCGCCTCGCGCAGCGCGTCCTGGATTTCGAGCGCGATCTCGGCGGCGGTCGGAGCGTCCTCGATCACCAGATAGAGCGCATCGCCCCAGGTGTCGCGGCTGCAGACGGCGTCGGCATGCGCATCGACGATCTGGGCCACCCGGCCCATGATCTCGCGCCAGAATTCCGGCAGCGCCTTTTCCGAAAGTCGGGAGAAACCGGCGAAATCGGTGAAGATGATCGCGCGGATCACACGCGGCGGCCCCTGATAGGCCTGGCCGGAGGCGGCGCGGCTGAGCTTGCGGTCGGCTGGCCCCGGCGGCACCGCGATGGTGATGCCGCCGCCGCCGCGCCACAGGGCGACATCGGCACCGGTCCCGGCCCGGCCGCTCGCCGGATCCCCGTCCCAGACGGCGAGCTGGACCGCCTCGGTGCACAGCTGGCGCGCGCGCAGCCGGGCGAGGCCCATGGTCAGCATGCTGCCATAGCCGAACTGCTCGTCATGGCCGATATAGACCATGCGCGACGCGAAGGTGAGGCCAGCCGCGGCGGCGAGGCAGCGGTGGAAGCGCCGGAGCCAGCCCTGTCCGCCGGGCGCCACCGATTCGCGAACGAAATCCTCCTGCGCGAAGGGCAGCACCACGTTGAGCTCGCACCCGCGCCGCACCACCTCCTCGGCCACCATGATGTCGCCGCCGCAGGCGAGCGCGCCGTAGAAGCTGTGCGCTCCAAGCGCGTCGAGCTCGGCCGCGATGCGCCGACCCAGCGCCGCCTCGAGCTCGGCATCCTCGCCGAACATGTGACCGCAATAGGTGATCACCGGGGGCGGGCGGAGGCGGGCGAGCAGGGCTTCGGCACCGTCGCCGCCGACGCCTTGGTCGCGATGGAGCCAGGCGAGCTGGCGGTAGGCCGAGGCGCGCTCGCCGTCGCCAGCGCCAGGCTGGCGCAACGCCGCCTCGACCGCAGCGGCCGCTTCCTCGCAGCGGCCGAGCAGCAGCAGCGCTTCGGCCCGGGTCGCGGCCGCATAGAAGCCGTCCGGCATCGCCACTTCCGGGTCGGCCAGGATCTTGGCGGCGAGCTCGCGCGCCCGCTCCCGATCGCCCGCCGCCCAGGCGGTGCTGGCGGCGTTGATGCCGGGGAAATAGCCCGAGCGGAGCGCATAAGCGGCGAGATAGGCGTCGCTGGCGGCGCGGAACAAAGCCGATCGGGTCGCGCCCGCCGCGGCCAGGGCGCGGTCCTTGGCGAGGCGGCCGCCAAGTGCGAGCGCGTCTTCCTCGCCGCTGTCGGCAAGGCGATAGTCGCGGTAGAGCCGCTCGGCATGGTCGCAATCGCCCATCTGCGCCAAGGCGAGCACCTTCAGGTAGCGGAGCCTCGAATCTTGATGGCCCTGTTCGAGGGCGTGCGACGCGAATTCGAACAGGCCGAGCGGATCTCCGTTTCGCCTCAACGCCTCGGCGGCGGCCACGATCTCGGTTGCTGACGATGACTGCAAGGCAGCGCCTCCCGCTCCGACCCTAGCCGCCCCGGTAGGATTGACAATGGCGCGGATCGGTGGGGCAATGCTCGGCGGCCGCCGCGGACCCGGTTTCCCAGATCCGCGGCTGTCCCGCCTTTGGCCGAAACGGTGTCGACAACCCCGCCGATTCTGCGTATTGGCGATTAACAAGCTGTTTCTGCGGAATATTTAGCTGAAACGGCAGGATAGCGGGTGGCGCTGCCGGAGCCGACCAGCCGGCCAGCTTGTGGGGATTTCGCAGCGAATGAACTTTCTGTCGATTACCTTTGACGACCTGAACGCGTTCGCGTTCCTCAAATCGCTGTACGGCGGTGCGCTGCAGACGCCGAACATCGATCGGGTGATGGCGATGGGGACGACGTTCGAGAACGCGTTCGCTCAGGTTGCGGTATGCAACGCGTCGCGAAGCTCGGTGCTGTCCGGCCTCGATCCCGGACTGAGCGGCGTCCATGCCAATTTCGAGGTGTGGTACGAGAATGTCGATCCGTCCGCCACGTTGCCGGCGATTCTGAAGAATTCCGGCTATGACACGAGCGTCATTGGCAAGGTCTTCCACAACGTCGTGATGCCGAAGAGCGTCACCAGCGCGATCAGCGACTATTTCTTCGCCGACCTCACCGCGATCGGTGGCCATATCCTCGACACCCGGCCGCTGGGCGGCGGCATCGAGACCCACAGCGACTATATCAATGTCGATCATGCCATCGAGGTGCTGAACGGCGCCGGCTCCGATCCGTTCGCCATGTTCCTGGGCATCGCCAAGCCGCATTTGGGGTGGGTGGTCCCGCAGGAATATTTCGACCTTTACCCGCTCGACGACATCGAGCTGCCGTTCACCCTCGACGGCGACCTGTCCGACGTCCCCGAATTCATGAGGGCGCTGGTCTGGGGGGAGGACCACAGCGCGATCCTCGACGCCGGTTTCTGGAAATCGGCGCTGCAGGGTTATTTCGCCAGCATCTCCTTCGCCGATGCGATGCTCGGGCGGGTGCTCGACACGCTCGAGGCGAACGGTCAGCTCGGCGACACCGCGATCCTGCTGTGGACCGACCACGGCTATCATCTCGGCGACAAGGACAATTGGCACAAATTCACCTTGTGGGAGGAAGCGGCCCGCGCGCCGGTCGTGCGCGCATTGCCCGGCGCCGGCGACGACGGCCAGAAGGTCGGCCAGGTGGTCGAACTGGTCGACATCATGCCGACGGTGCTCGATCTGCTCGGCATGGAGATCCCCGCCGGCCTGTCAGGCCGCTCGCTGGTGCCGTTCATCGCCGACCCCGGCCTGACCGACGGCGGCATCGCCGTCACCACCATGTACGGCAGCGCCGCGATCCGCACCAACGACTATCGCTACATACGCTACGAGGACGGCTCGACCGAGCTTTACGACCTCCGCAACGACCCTAATCAATGGCACAACCTCGCTGCCGACCCGGCCTGGCAGGCGGTGAGGACGCAGCTGGACGCGCAGCTGAGGTCCGAGCTGACCTCGGACGGCTGGCATCTCGTCGATGCGGGCGGCAGCGCGACGGGAACCCAGGCCGACGAATTGTTCGTGCTCGCTCCCGGCGGCGCCGGCGCATCGGGCGGCGGCGGCGACGACACCTATTTCATTACCGACCACGAGGCTCGGATCAGCGAGGCCGGGGATGGCGGCACCGACCGGGTCTATACTTCGATCGACTATACTCTGCCCGATCATGTCGAGGAGCTCCACCTCAAGGTCCGCGACCGCAACCAGACCCTGATCGGCAATGCCGGGGACAATTTCATCGTCGGCAGCAACCATCTCGAGGGCCTCGACGGCAACGACCGGCTCCGGCTGTGGGGCAACGGCTTCGCCGACGGCGGCGCGGGCGAGGACCAGCTGCTCGGTGGGCCCTGGCGCGAGGATCTGCGCGGCGGCGACGGCAACGACGTGATCGCCGCCAGCTCGGGCATCGACAGCGTGGAAGGCGGCGCCGGCGACGACCGGCTCGACGGCGGCGGCGGCGCCGACACCGTCTCCTATGCATCGGCCACGGCGGCAGTCACGATCACCCTGGGCGCTCCCAACCCACAGAATACGGTCGGCGCCGGTATCGATACCCTGCTGCTGTTCGAGAACATCACCGGCTCCGCCCATGCCGACCGGCTGACCGGAGACGGCGGCGTCAACGTTCTCAAGGGCGGCGCCGGCGACGATCTGATGATCGGCGGCGGGGGCGACGACACGCTGGACGGGGGCGAGGGCGTCGACACGGTCTCCTACGAAGCCGCGACGGGCGCTGTCGACATCAACATCGGCTCGTTGCTGGCGCGCAACTCGGGCGCCGCCGGCGCCGACCGAATGCTGCGGGTCGAGAATCTGATCGGGTCGGGGTGGGACGACATCTTCGTGGGTTCCGGGCTCGCCAACCGGATCGAGGGCGGCGCGGGCGAGGACACGCTCCGCGGCCAGAGCGGGAGCGATGCCCTGCACGGCGGCGATGACAAGGATCTCCTGTTCGCGGGCTTCGGCAACGACAGCGTCAACGGCGAGGGGGGCGACGACCTCCTGTTCGGGGAGCTCGGCAATGATGCCGTCGACGGCGGCGGCGGCCGCGACCGGCTGCTCGGCCAGGAGGGGGCCGACACATTGGCCGGCGGCGACGGCAACGACGTCCTGCGCGGCGGCATCCAGAAGGACATGCTGACCGGCGGGGCGGGGACCGACCAGTTCGTGTTCGAGCCCGGCGATGCGGGCGCGACCACCGCCGCCGCCGATCGCGTTGCCGACTTCACGCGCGCCGACGGCGACCGGATCAACCTGCGCGCGATCGATGCCGATTCCGCCACCCCCGCTGTCGACGATCGGTTCCGGTTCATCGGCGCCGGCGCCTTTTCGGGCGACGGGGCCGGAGGCGAGCTTCGTTACAGGATCGTTCAGGGCAATAGTTACATTGAGGGCGACACCAACGGCGACGGCGCGGCGGATTTCGTGATTCGCCTCGACGGCGCCCACGCATTGGTGGCCGCCGACTTCGTCCTCTAGCCGGGCAACGACCCAGAAAGCCGTCCGTTGAATTTCCTCTCAGTCACCTTCGATGACATGAACGCGTTCGCGTTCCTCAAGTCGCTTTACGGCGGGACGCTGCACACGCCCAACATCGACCGGGTGATGGCGATGGGGACGACGTTCGACAACGCCTATGCGCAGATCGCCGTCTGCAATGCGTCGCGAGCTTCGGTGCTGAGCGGCCTCGATCCGGCGCTGACCGGCGTCCATATGAATTACGACGTCTGGCACGAGCTGGTGGATCCGGCCTCGACCTTGCCGGCGCTGCTGCGCAACCAAGGCTATCATACCAGCCTGATCGGCAAGATCTTCCACGACGAGACCACCAGCGACGCGGTTCTCGCCGGCATCAGCGACTTTCACTTCCGCAGCCCCGACAGCGCCTATGAATCCTCCCGTATCATCAATCCCC
>DASZDE010000117.1:0-15321 GCA_035942355.1 Allosphingosinicella sp.
CGTCAGGTGATCGCGGTAATGCCTTCGTTCAGCGTGGTGCCGTCGCGAATGAAATCCGTGCCGGCATCGTTTGCATCAAGGGTTAAGCTCATGCCATCGGTTTTCCTGCTTTCGACCATTCCGGATCGCATGGAACCGCTCACGGTCACATTCCTCCCTCGAAGCTGGATGGCCTCGCCCGGATAGGTGCCCGGCCGCCGTTCGACTTCGAACTGCCCGCTGATAGCGATGTCCCGCACCAGCAGGCCATCGGTCGCCAGATTCCCAAACCCATGAACCCACTTTACCAGCTTAGCCGAGAGTGGCAGTGCCGTCACCCGGAAACCGCTCGCCGCCGGGCACTACGCCTCGGCTGGCCATGAGCCCCGCGGAGTGAACGACGGGTGAGCGGGCGGTCGGTTCCGCGAAGCAAGGATGCGCGAAGGGGAGCGCTTTCGCGGCGGCCGGGATGCGCAGCGAGCAGGCCGCTCAGCGGCCGGCATTCGCCGCCCGCCGTCGGCGCCTACGGCGGACCAGCCACACGGCCAGTCCCGCCACCGCCAGCATGGCCGCCACGGCCGGCCGCGCGGAGCCACGGCACCGCCGCCTCCATCGCCCGGTAGAGCTCGAGCTTGGGCGGCGGCTCGGCGAACGCCTCGACGTTCCATGCGGTCACCGTGGCCGGGCCGCCGCGCGCCACGGTCTGAATCAGGGTGCGGGTCCAGCGGTCGCCGTCGCCGGTGACCAGGGCGTACGTTTTGGTGGTGGTGCGGTTCCCGTCCGCGACCACGGTCGAGACGTGGTAGCCGATCAGCTCGGTCGCCCCCTCATGCGGGAACAGCGGCCGCGCCCGCGGCAGCTGCGGCGCGCTCTCGGCCCATTGCGGATCGTCGAAATGCGGCCTGAGGCCGGCCAGGTCGCCGCCGCGCAGATCCTCGACGAAGCCGGTCGCGAACGCGCGCTCCTCGGGCGAGGTGAGCCCCTCGATCGCCGCCCTGGGCGAGCAGGCGGCCGCGGCGAGCAGCGCGAGGCCGACGAGCGCGCGGCCGATCCATGCCATGTTCCGCCTCCCCCCGGGCCGCCGCCCTGCCCGAGCTGCTGCCCGATTTCGCGCCTCGCCCCGCTTCGCCTAATTGGCTAGGGGGGCAGTATGACCGATCTTGCCGACCTCCTCCAGCCCGACAGGGGCCAGCCGGCCCGCAGCCTCCATTTGGTCGACAAGAAGGGCCTCGACGCCTGGCTGAAGGGCCAGCCCGAGCGGGTGCGGCAGGCGGTCGCCGCGGCCGGCTTCAAGGCCGACGGCTATCAGTTCGCCCTGCTGCCGGGCGACAAAGCGGGTGACTGGTCGGCCGCGCTGGGAGTGGCGGACGCGGACGCGCCCAGCGTCTGGTGCCTGGCCAAGGCCGCCGAGCTGCTGCCGGAGGGAAGCTACCGCGTCGCCGGCCGGAGCCCGGGGCCCGCCACGCTCGGCTGGCTGCTCGGCCAGTACCGGTTCGACCGCTACAAGTCCGAGCCCGCCGCCAAGGGCGCGCGCATCCTGCTCACCGACGAGCCCGCGCGCATCGCAGAGACCGTAGCGATCGCCCGATCGACCCATATGGTGCGCGACCTGGTCAACCTGCCGGCCCAGGATCTCGGCCCGGCGGAGCTGGAAAGCGCCGTCGCCGATGCCGCGAAAGACTGGTCGGCGGCACTTGCGACAACTTCCGGCGCCAAGCTCCAGGCCGAATATCCGATGGTCCACGCGGTCGGAGCGGCCGCCGCGCCGGACCGGGCGCCGCGGCTGATCGAGCTCGAATGGGGCGATCCCAAACACCCTCGCATCGCCCTTGTCGGCAAGGGCGTGGTGTTCGACTCGGGCGGCCTCGACATCAAGACCTCGGCCGGCATGCGGCTGATGAAGAAGGACATGGGCGGCGCCGCCCATGCCCTCGCTCTGGCCCGGCTGGCGATGGAGAACCGGCTCCCGGTCCGCCTCCATTTGCTCATTCCGGCGGTCGAGAACGCCATTTCCGGAGCCGCCTTCCGCCCGGGCGACATCCTGCGGAGCCGCAAGGGGCTGACGGTCGAGATCGGCAATACCGACGCCGAAGGCCGCCTGATCCTGGGCGACGCGATCGCCAAGGCGGCCGAAGCGAAGCCCGAGCTGATCCTCGATTTCGCCACTCTCACCGGCGCCGCCCGGGTCGCGCTCGGACCGGACCTTCCGGCGATGTTCGCCAACCGGGACGAACTGGCCGACGCCCTGCTCGCTGCCGGCGAGGCGGTATCCGACCCGCTGTGGCGGATGCCGCTGTGGAAGCCATATGACGAGATGCTCGCCTCCGACGTCGCCGATCTCGGCAACGCCGCCGAGGCACCCATGGCCGGCGCCGTGACCGCGGCCTTGTTCCTGCAGCGGTTCGTGCCGGACGAGGTCGCCTGGGCCCATCTCGACACCTTCGCCTGGCGCCCCGCGGCCAAGCCCGGCCGGCCCAAGGGAGGCGACGCGCTCGGGCTCAGAGCCGCCTGGCAAATGCTGCGCGAGCGCTACCGCCGCTGAGACCGGTGCCCCTCCGTTTGCGTCGAAAAGGCCGATAGTTAACGAAACGAAACCCGATCTGCTTGGTTGTAGTCCCGAAACGTGACTCGCGTGGAAATCGGAGAAGCAACGTGTCGGAACGCTCCCTGAAGAGCTGGATGCAGACGCTGATCAGCTATGTCAGGTCGGGGCAGCCCGATCTCACCAACCGGCAGATGGCGCTGATGCTGCTGGTCTATTTGACCCCGGGACCGCACACGGTGAGGGGCCTGGCCAACATTCTGGGCGTCTCGAAGCCCGTCATCACGCGCGCCTTGAACACGCTCGGCTCGCTCGGCTATCTGCGGCGGGTGCGCGACGAGGCCGACCGCCGCAACGTCTTCGTCGCGCGGACCAACACGGGACAGGAATTCCTTGAAGGCTTCGAACGGAATATCGAGCAGGACGGCGCCGCGCGCCGGACCGCCAAGGAACGAGGCCTCATCCTCCAGCACGGCTGAACGGTTCACCCTCACCGGCCCGTCGCTCCCGCTCGACGAGCGGGTCCACGCCTACCGCCGCGACCTCGCCGACATCGCGCTGGCCGGCCAGCTGTTCGCTCCCCATTATGCCCGCCCCCTGACCAGGAGCTGCGGCTCGCGGGCCGCCTTCGTCTACCCCGATTCCACGGGAAACGCCGCGCCCAGCTCCGAGCTGCTCCCCGGCGAGGAATTCGCCGTGCTCGAGATCGCCGGCCACTGGGCGTGGGGCTATTGCCGCCACGACCATTATGTCGGCTATGTCGAGGCGATCGCGCTGATCGAGCCGGTTCGGCCGACCCATATCGTCGCCGCGGCCTCCGCTCCGATCCAGGCGGAGCCCGACGTCCATGCCGCGCCGCTGGCGAGCCTGCCGATGGGCGCCCGGCTGAACGGCCATGAGAGAAGCGGCTTCCTCGCCACCGACAGCGGCTTCCTGCCCTTCACCCTGGTCCGCCCGATCGACGCTTTCGAGCACGATCCGGCAAGCGTCGCCGAACGGCTGCTCGGCTCGCCCTATCTGCTGGGCGGCCGCACCCGCCACGGCATCGACTGTTCGGGCCTGGTCCAGATGGCGCTCGGCCTGTGCGGCATCCGCGCCCCCCGGGACAGCGACCAGCAGCGCGCATTGGGCCGCCCGCTCGGCGGCGAGGCCGATCTCGGACGCGGCGACCTGGTGTTCTTCGAAGGCCATGTCGGCATGATGGTCGACCGCGAGCAGCTGATCCACGCCACCGGCCATCTCGGCAGGACCGTGGTCGAGCCGCTCGCGGAGGTCGCCGGGCGTACCGCCATAGTCGAGCGGCGGCGGCTGGACGCCTGAACGGCGCGCTTGCATCCTTGCGATCGGGGAGGACTGGCTGGGCTAGAGCATGATCATCTCAGCTTGGCGCGAAGCGGGAACCATAAGGTTCGAATGGCAGGCAGGTGAGCAGGCCCCCCAATTGCTCACCTGCTGCACCCTGAGATGATCACGCTTCAGGCTCTACATCTCGCCGCGCTGCCGGCGGAGCGCGTACCATTTGCGCACATTGGCATTGTGCTCGGCCAGGCTGTCGGCGAAGACGTGGCCGCCGGTGCCGTCGGCGACGAAATAGAGCGCCCGGGTCGGCGCCGGATCGAGCACGGCCGCGATCGATTCCCGGCCCGGATTGGCGATCGGCCCCGCCGGAAGCCCGGCCCGGGCGTAGGTGTTGTAGCCGTTGTCGGCATTGAGCTCCGAGCGGAGGATGCGGCGGCCGAGCGGCTTGCCTTTGGTGATCGGGTAGATCACGGTCGGGTCGGCATCGAGCTTCATGCCTTGCTTCAAGCGGTTGGAGTAGACGCCCGCCACCATCCGCCGCTCGGACGGCTTGCCGGTCTCCTTCTCGACCACCGAGGCCAGGATGATCGCGTCGCGCTTGCTGGCGACCGCGCTGTGCGGCTTGCGGCGCGCCCAGAGCGTGTCCAGCGCCTTCGTCATCGCCTGCTGCATGCGCTTCAGCACCGCCGACCGGCTCTCGCCGCGCTGGTAGCTGTAGCTGTCTGGGAGCACCGACCCTTCCTCCGGCACCGGCACGGCACCGGTCAGCGCCGGCGCCCGCATCAGCCGCTCGTGGACCAGGATCGACGGGAGGCCCTCGGGAATGACGACGAAACGCTGCAGCGTCTTGCCGCTCTGCAGCAGCTCGAGGATCGCGGCCGGGCTGGCCTTGGCCGGCACCGCATATTCCCCCGCCCGGATCGGGGCGTCGCCGCCGAGGATCCTGGCCTGCAGGAGGAACCGGTCGGCCGAGGCGAGCACGCCCGCCTGCTCCAGCGTCGCCGCCGCCCTGGCGAGGCTCGAACCGCGCTCGATGACCACCGGCGTCGGCTTGGCCGTAGGTCCCGGGCCGGTCCAGCCGCGCAGGAACATTGCGCCGGCGACCAACAAGAGGGCCGCCAGCAGCAGGCCGAGCGCGACCAGCTTTTTCATGCTTCTAGATCGCCCGCATCACCAGGCTGGCATTGGTGCCGCCGAAGCCGAAGCTGTTGTTGAGCACCGCCTTGACCGGCCGTTCCTTGGCGACGTGCGGGACCAGGTCGACGCCGGCAGTGCCCTCGCTGGGATTGTCGAGGTTGAGGGTCGGCGGCACCACCTGATCGCGCATTGCAAGGATGCAGAAGATCGATTCCACCGCGCCCGCGCCGCCGAGCAGGTGCCCGATCGCCGACTTGGTGGAGCTCATCGACAATTTGCCGACCGCGTTGCCGAACAATTTGCGCACCGCGCCGAGCTCGAGCTCGTCCCCGAGCGGGGTCGAAGTGCCGTGGGCGTTGATATAGTCGATGTCGCTGAGATCGAGGCCGGAGCGCTTCATCGCCACTTCCATCGCGCGGTAGCCGCCGGCGCCTTCGGGGTGCGGCGCGGTCACATGATAGGCGTCGCCCGACATGCCGTAGCCGACCAGCTCGGCATAGATGGTGGCGCCGCGCGCTTTGGCGCGCTCATATTCCTCGAGCACGACCACGCCCGCGCCCTCGCCCATGACGAAGCCGTCGCGGTCCTTGTCATAGGGCCGCGAGGCCTTTTCGGGCTGGTCGTTATATTGGGTCGACAGCGCCCGCGCCTGCGCGAAGCCGGCAATGCCGAGCGGGCAGAGCGCGCTTTCGGCGCCGCCGGCGAGCATCACGTCGGCATCGTCGAGCGCGATCATCCGGGCCGCGTCGCCGATCGAGTGGGCTCCGGTGGAGCAGGCGGTCACCACCGCATGGTTGGGGCCCATCAGGCCGTATTTGATCGAGACCTGCCCGGAGATGAGGTTGATCAGCCGGCCGTGCACGAAATGCGGCGAGACCCGGCGCGGGCCCTTCTCATGCAGGACCAGGGATTCCTTCTCGATTCCGGGCAGGCCGCCAATGCCGGAGCCGATCGACACGCCGACCCGGTAACGCTCCTGCTCGCTCATTTCGGTGAGGCCGGCATCCTCGATCGCCTGGCCGGCGGCATCGAGCCCGTAGACGATGAACGGATCGACCTGCCGCTGCACCTTGTGATCGACGCGCTTGCCAGGGTCGAAGCCATATTCATGCTCGGGCGGCTTCACCTCGCAGGCGATGGTGCAGGCCTGGTCGGACGGATCGAAGCGCGTGATCCGGCCCGCTCCGCTCTTCGAGGCCAGGATGTTCTTCCAGCTGGTTTCGACGTCGCCGCCGAGCGGCGTGACCAGACCGAGACCGGTGACGACTACGCGGCGCATGCGGAAACTCCTGTCTCAATGGGCAAAACGGCCCCCCGGCCGAGGACAGGGAGCCGTGGGTGCAACATCAGCTCGATCATCGCCGGGCCGGCGGTTCGCCTCGCCGGGGGTTCAGCCCTTGTTGGTCTCGATATAGTCGATCGCGTCCTTCACCGTGGCGATCTTCTCCGCCGCATCGTCGGGGATTTCGACGCCGAACTCCTCCTCGAACGCCATCACCAGCTCGACGATGTCGAGACTGTCGGCGCCGAGATCGTCGATGAAGCTCGCTTCCTCGGTGACCTTCTCGGCTTCGACGCCGAGATGCTCGACGACGATTTTCTTAACCCGGTCGGCGGTCTCGCTCATTGTCTACCCTTCCCTAGAGGCGTGGTTTGCAATCGCCCTAGCCGCTCCCTGCCGGGGCTGGCAAGTGGCGCTCCTTAACTGCGGTTCCGCTACGCTTTACAACATCGCCATGCCGCCATTCACGTGCAGCGTCTGGCCGGTGACATAGGCCGCCTCGCGGCTCGCCAGGTAAATTGCGGCGGCAGCGACGTCGTTCCCGTCGCCGAGCTTACCAGCCGGAATGCGGGCGAGCAAAGCCTCCTTCTGCGCCGCCGGCAACGCGTCGGTCATCGCCGAGGCGATGAAGCCGGGGGCGATGCAATTGACGGTGATCCCGCGGCTTGCGACCTCCTGCGCGAGCGCCTTGGACATGCCGACCAGGCCCGCCTTGGAGGCGGCGTAATTGGCCTGACCCGGATTGCCCGTCGCGCCGACCACCGAGGTCACCGAGATGATCCGCCCGTGGCGGGCCCGCATCATCGGCTTGAGCGCCGCCCGGGCGAGGCGGAAGGCGGCCTCCAGATTGATCCGGATTACATCCGACCATTCGTCGTCCTTCATCCGCATGGCCAGATTGTCGCGCGTGATGCCGGCATTGTTGACGAGGATGTCGAGCTTGCCGCCGAGCGCCTCCACGGCGCGCGGAACGAGCGCGTCGACCGCCGCCGCATCGGACAGATTGCAGCCTAAGGCGACATGGTCGGCGGCGAGCTCGCTCCGGAACGCTTCCAGCTTGTCGGCATTGGACCCGGAGACGGCGAGCCGCGCCCCCTGCCCCGCCAATGCCCTGGCGATCGCCGAGCCGATGCCGCCCGAAGCGCCCGTCACCAGCGCGGTCATTCCTGAAAGGTCGAACATGCTTCGGACTCCGTTATTTGGTTCGCGCAGAGACGCAGAGACGCAGAGGGGCTGTAATCATTCACCAATCGCCGGAACCCTTCCTTGAGCGTCGCGCCTCCGAATTTGATGAGCAGCCCCACGGGCTGCTTGGTCAGGCGAAGATAGGTGAGCAATTGCTTGGCATGCGCAGCATGCAGCCGGTCTACCGATTTGATTTCGATCAGCAGAGTGTTGTCGACAAAAATATCGATCCGGAACGCCCCAGCAAAACGTATTCCGTCAAATTCGATATCTACCGGCTGCTGTCGCGCAACCTGATACCCGGACCGCGCAAGGGAAGCAGCCAGCAGGGTCTCGTAGACGCTTTCCAAGAGACCCGGGCCCAGCTCCTTATGCAGCCGAATGGCCGCATCGAGGACGTCGCCGGTGATCTGGTCTATGTCCCTCACGCGGCCTCCCTGCGTCTCTGCGTCTCTGCGCGAACCCTACAATTCCTTCACCAGCGCCTCGATGTCGTCCATTGTGACGACGCTGGTCACCTTCGCGTCCGGCGCGATGCGCTTGACCATGGGGCCGAGGACCTTGCCGCCGAACTCGACGAAATGGTCGACGCCCGCCTCCGCCATCGCCGCGACGCTTTCGCGCCAGCGCACCATGCCGGTGACCTGCGCGACCAGCAGGCGACGGATCTCGGCGGGGTCTTCGGCGGGCGCGGCGGTGACATTGGCATAGACCGGCACCACCGGCGGCCGCAGGTCGGCATCGCCGAGCGCCTGCTCCATCGCGTGCGCCGCCGGCGCCATCAAGGGCGAATGGAACGGCGCCGACACCGGCAGCAGCAGCGCCCGCTTCGCGCCCTTGGCTTTGGCGATGTCGAGCGCCCGCTCGACCGCGCCTTTGTGACCGGATACCACCACCTGGTTCGGATCATTGTCGTTGGCGACCGCGCAGACCTCGCCCTGCGCCGCCTCCTCGGCCACCTCCTGGGCGGCCGCCAGGCCCAGGCCGAGCAAAGCCGCCATCGCCCCTTCGCCGACCGGCACCGCCGCCTGCATCGCGCGCCCGCGCAGCTTCAGGAGACGGGCCGTCGTGGCCGCGGCCAAGGCCTCGGCCGCACATAAGGCGGTATATTCGCCGAGGCTGTGCCCGGCGACGAAGTGGGCTCGGTCCGCCGCGATGCCCGCCACCCGCAGCGTCGCCAGCGCATTGGCCATGATCGCCGGCTGCGCGTTCTCGGTGAGCGTCAGTTCGTCCTGCGGCCCCTCCGCCATCAGCCGCGCGAGGTTCTGCCCGAGCGCCTCGTCCACCTCCTCGAACAGCATCCGCGCCACGCGGCTCGCCTCGGCCAGCGCCTGGCCCATGCCGACGGTCTGGCTCCCCTGTCCGGGGAAGATGAATGCGCGCATCGCTTGCCTCCTGCTTCGCGGCGGCTGGTAGGCAGGGCGAGCGCGGGGCGCAAGCGATTGGGGGATGGAGGGGCTGCGGGGCTAGTCACCTGCGCGCGTGCTGATGGTTCCCTTCTGGCAACATTGCGCCTATTTCGGACAATTGATCGCGTATCGGGTCACCTGAAAGCAGCCCTTCAGAGGCCGGAACCGTGCTGCCGCCTATTCGCCCGCCACGATTGCCCTGCGGTGTGTGCGTGCTAAGCTGAGCCGGGGGCCAACTTTGGGGGGGTGAGTGACAAGAACGCCGAGAAAGTCTCTCTCGTTCTCGGTCGAGGGCGTTGCGAGCAACTTCAGGTTTGACTGGCAGTTCCTGATAGCGGCATCACGCATGAACAGCGCGCTGTCGCTGGCGACGCTCTTTTCGCTTGTCGCCATTGTCACAAAATTCGCCGACTTGGTGAATCTCGGGACTCCTGCTCTCTACTCCTTTATTGCCGCCGCGGCTGTTTATGCCGTTGCAATCGTGATCATAAAGACGAGGGCTCCGCCGATCCTTCAGGAATATCCGGACTACAAGTCGTACGACGACAAGAAGCATTCACACCGGTGGATCCTTTGGGAGTTCTACCACGGCGTTCAGACGCTCACTGATGGCTTCAAGTTGCTGCAGGAGACGATTGAGAAAAAGCTCAGCTATGACGTCACATCCCTTCCGCGGTCCCGCCTTCCTTTGAGCGCGTCGTTCGGTGGTTCCTGCATAAGGAGGAGCGTTGCGATAACACAGCGCGACGGTTCGACACCGACCTATGACATGTGCGTGCATGCTCCATACAACTTCGACCGCGACTTGATCTTGGGCTTCACGGTCAAGTCCAACGTGGACGGTGTCGAGCGGAAGTACGTTCTACCCATCCGAGAGAGCGACCCCAAGGTCGACCTGAAATGCAAGGAACTCTTCTGGATCATTCTGACGGAGGCGGCCAAGGAGAATCCAGTGTCGCGCTGGATCGCCTGGACCTTTGTCAGGCTGTCGGGCCTGCTCCTGATCCTCGCGGTCGTTCTCGCGGTAGCCCATGTTCTGCTGACGCCGAGACCGGCGGCCCAGCCTCCCCTGATGCTTCAAATCCGTCTAAGGTGAATGGGCCCTCACTATGCGGCAGCAACCAAGAGGGGCGTAGATAGGTCGATGCGTAGAACGCAGGGGACGTACAAGCACGCTCTGAGCGTCACGGGTCAGATATACTTCTGCTCTGCGCCGATCAGGCTGGACTCGTACGACACCTGTCAGTTCGGCTGCGCCTACTGCTTCTCTCGCGACCGGTCCCGGGCCTGGGCCTCGAAGGGCGTTCACCAAGCCAACGCGAAAGCGCTGGCTCTCAGGCTCGAGCGCGTTGCGCGCGGAGAGGTGCGATCCGCCGTGGACGAGTTCCTCGCACGGCGGGTGCCGCTGCAGCTCGGAGGGCTCCAGGATCCGTTCACGCCAATGGAAGGGGAGCTCGGGGTGACCCGGGAACTACTCGGCGTGCTGCGCGATTTCGGGTACCCGACCCTGATCAGCACGAAGGGATCGCTCCTCGTGAGCGAACCCTATCTCTCGCTGCTGGCTGGGATGAACGTCGTCGTGCGGGTGTCGGCGGCCGGAATCCCCGAGCCACTCCGCCGGATCGTCGAGCCCCGGAGCGACGGATTCGCGGCGACCCTCCAGATACTGGCTGCGCTTGGCGAGCGCGGCATCGTCACCGGACTGCGGATCCAGCCAATCTTCCCCGGCTATGAGGAGGAGGCCCTCGCGATGGCGGAGAACGCGGCGGCCGCCGGCGCGAAGCAGCTCTCCTTCGAATATCTTAAGGTGCCCGGCGAATCGATCGGGACCGAGATCGCGGCCGCCAGCAGGGCCTTCGGATACGATATCGTCGAGCGGATGCGCGGGCTTGGCGTGGTTCGCCTGGGCCCGGACTGGATGCTGTCGCGGGACGCCAAGCGCCCCTTCGTCCGGCGGGCGCGGCGCCTGTCGCATGGGCTCAGCGTCAAGTTCGGCGCCGGCGACACCGAGTTCATCCCATGGAGCGACGGCAACGGATGCTGCGGCGCTTCCGAGCTTACGCAGGAGGGCGCCAACCACTTCACCGCGAACTTCGTGGGCGCCATCAGAGCGTCGCTTGCCCGGCCCGACAAGCGCGTCAGCTTCGACATGCTCGCGAACCTCTGGTCGCCAGAACAGTCGATCGGCAACTACATGGACTGGCGGCGCCGAATCCCCGCCGACCAGCGCGACGGGCGCAGCGACTGGCTGGCGCTCATGGCCCGGCGCTGGAACGGCGGGAAGAGCCCCTATTCGCCGGCGTTCTTCGACGGCGTGACGCCCGCCGCCGAGATCGATGACAGCGGCTTCAGGATCTACGATTCGTCGGAGCTGGCCCGCGAGCTCGCGGACTGATCTAGCCGCGCCCCCCGACACGTGCGTCGGTGCCGAGCGTGTTCAGGACCGCGTCGCAGCCTTCCTCCAGGGAGGACGTGACGACGCTCGCGATCGCGTTCAGCATGGCATGATCGTGGACGTTGCCCGATTGCTCGCGAACGATGACGATGGGGACGCGAAAGGCGTTTGCCCAGAACAGCTCGCCGATCGAGCCGATAGACGCGTGGTCGGCGTGCAGGAAGTTCGCCAGCACGACGTCCGACGACTGGATGATGTGCTTGTTGCGGTCGACGACCAGGCGTCCGTGCATCAGGCGTCCGAGCGCGGCCGACGGGCTCTCCTTGGACGCGAAGGCCATGGTAGCGTCATAGGGCGAGGACGCGGGGTCGAAGACTTCGACCTGTCGGGGGAGCATCTCGACGACTTGCTGCCGCCAGCGGGCAATCTCTTCGCGCGCTGTTCCGCTGATCGGGCCCGACAGGTAAATCCTCATACGCCCCTCATACCATGCACGAGCTGCCGGTCCAATGTGACACCGTTGCCCGAAAACAGCCTGCTCGGACACCTACGCAAACTGCGGGTTCATGTCTGCATCCCCTATTAGCCCACCTAAAGCGGCCGTTCCGCAAACGGCCACTAGCAGACCTTGCGCGGCGAACACCGGGCTTTCCTCAGGCTAGTGTTTCTGTTATGTTCCGCGACATGGGCAGCTCCGCGCATTTGGGGAGAGGGCGTGCTGGGCGCGCGGATGTTTGCGTGCCAAAGGTTCGATGTCGCGCGGCCAGGTAAGCAGGCGGGATCGCCAGGGCGACTGCGAACATTGAGACCTTCCACCGGAGATCGTCCATCTTGGGCAAGCCCCGCCCCCACGGCTATAGTTTGGAGACTTGATTTTTCAGGGCAGCTCCGCCATGTGCCCGTCGTTCCGGGGCTGTGAGCCTAGTGCTCCAGCCCCGGCCTGCATTGCAAGACGACAGCCGGAGGGGCGTCCGCACGGTGCGGCGCCAGCGATCGGCCAAAGAAAAGGACGTGGACCATGCCGCTGTACGAGCATGTGTTTCTCGCTCGTCAGGACCTGGCCCAGGCCCAGGTCGATGCGCTGGCGGAAAACGCCACCAAGATCATCGAGAATAATGGCGGCAAGGTCGTCAAGACGGAAACCTGGGGCCTCCGCAGCCTCGCCTACCGGATCCAGAAGAACCGCAAGGCCCATTATGTGATGCTCGACCTCGACGCTCCGGCGCCGGTCGTCGCCGAGCTCGAGCGCCAGACCCAGATCAACGAGGACGTGATCCGCTATATGACGGTAAGGGTGGACGCGCACGAGCAGGGCCCGTCGGCGATGATGCGGCGCAGCGAGCGCGACCGCGGGAGCCGCGGCGGCCGCGACCGCGACGACCGCGACCGGGGTGACCGCGACCGCGGACCGCGCGGGCCGCGCGAAGATTTCGACGCTTAGGGACGAGGATTCATATCATGGCACGCCCATTTTTCCGCCGCCGCAAGAGCTGCCCCTTCTCGGGCAAGGATGCGCCGGTCATCGACTACAAGGACGTCCGCCTGCTCCAGGGCTTCGTCTCCGAGCGCGGCAAGATCGTTCCCAGCCGCATCACCGCCGTATCGGCCAAAAAGCAGCGCGAGCTCGCCCAGGCGATCAAGCGCGCCCGCCATCTCGGCCTTCTCCCCTATATGGTCAAATAAGGAGCAGCCCAGATGGACGTAATCCTGCTCGAGAGGATCGAGAAGCTCGGCGCGATCGGCGACGTGGTGAAGGTGAAGAACGGCTATGCCCGCAACTTCCTGCTTCCCAACGGCAAGGCGCTCCGCGCGAACGACGCCAACCGCAAGGTTTTCGAGACCAATCGCGAGAAGATCGAGGCCCAGAACGCCGAGCGCCGCAGCGCGGCGGAAAAGGATTCGAAGAAGATCGACGGCGTCACCATCCAGCTGATCCGGCAGGCCTCGAACACCGGGCAGCTTTACGGCTCGGTGTCGGCGCGCGATCTTGCCGAGGCGCTCGAGGCGCAGGGCCACAAGGTCGCCAAGAACCAGATCGTCCTCGACCGCCCGATCAAGGCGATCGGGATGCAGGACGTGCGCGTGTCGCTGCACCCGGAAGTCGCGGTGGCGATCCACGTCAACGTCGCCCGCTCGCCCGAAGAGGCCGAGCTGCAGGCACGCGGCGTCGACGTCATGGCCGAGATGTTCGAGAAGGACACGGCCAGCTTCACCGAGGCCTATGATCCGAACGCCGAGCCGGGCGAGCTTCCCGCCGAGACCGAGGCGAGCAGCTCCGGCGGCGACGGCGAAGCGGCGAGCGCGGGCGACGAAGCCTAGCGCCTCCGCCGACTGACCAAGGCCGTCGGCTCCGGCGAGGCGGCGGCCCTTCTTCGTCCGCTCAGCGGATCCCCGCCAGCTCCACGCCCTTTGTCTCCCGCGCCAGCAGCGCGGTGACGCCGCTGATCGCGCAGGCGGCGCCGACATAGATCGCCACCGGCACCGCCGAGCCGGTCCGCTGGTAGAGTGCCAGCGCAACGATCGGCGCCAGCGATCCGGCCACGATCGAGGTCAGCTGATAGGCGATCGAGGCGCCCGAATAGCGGATCCGGGTCGGGAACAGTTCGGCGATGAACGCCGCCTGCGGCCCGTACATCGCGCCGTGCAGGACGAGGGCGATCACCACGGCCGCGAAGATGGCGGCATTGCTGCCGCTGCCCAGCATCGGGAAGAAGGCGAAGGCGAAGCCGGCCAGGCCGAGGCCGCCGAACGCATAGACCGGGCGCCGCCCGATCCGGTCCGACAGCCAGGCGAAGAACGGAATCGCGAAGAAATGCACCGCCGCCCCCGCCAGCACCGCCTGGAGCGCGAGGCCCCGGCTCTCCGCCGCCACCTCGGTCAGGTAGGTGAGCGAGAATGCGGTGATGATGTAATAGGAGATGTTCTCGCCGACCCGCAGCCCCGCCCCGGTCAGCACCGCCTTCGGCCGCTCCCGGAACACTTCCAGCGCCGGGGCGCTGGGCGGGGCTTCCGCCGCCGCCAGCTCGGCCTCGAAGGTCCGGCTTTCCGCCACCGACGTCCGGATCCACCAGCCGACCAGCACCAGCACCGCCGACAGCACGAACGGCACCCGCCACCCCCAGGCGAGGAAGTCCGCCTCGCTCTGCACGCCGCTCAGCAAGGCGAGCACGCCCGCCGCGAGCAGGCTGCCCGCCGGCACGCCCGCCTGCGGCCAGCTCGCCCAGAAGCCGCGGCGGGCGGCATCGCCATGCTCGGCCGCGAGCAGCACCGCGCCGCCCCACTCGCCGCCGACCGCAAAGCCCTGGACCAGCCGCAGCAGCACCAAGGCAATCGGCGCCCACACCCCGATCTGCGCATAGGTCGGCAGCAGGCCGATCAGGGTGGTCGCGATTCCCATCAGGATCAGGCTCAGCATCAGCAGCCGCTTGCGGCCGATCCGGTCGCCATAATGGCCGAACACGATGCCGCCGACCGGCCGCGCGACGAAGCCGAGCGCATAGGTGGTGAACGCGAGCAAGGTCCCGGTCAGCGGGTCGTAATCCGGGAAGAACAAGCGGTTGAAGACCAAAGCTGCGGCCGAGCCGTAGAGGAAGAAGTCGTACCATTCGATGGTCGTGCCGATCAGGCTCGCCATCACCACGCGCCGGAGCGGCGTGGTCGGCGTGCCGGCTGATTCGCTGCTTCCCGTCATCCCGTCCCTCGCTCGGCCTCGCCGCGACCCTAATGAGCGGCCGCGACAAGGCAAGGGGCGCCGGCCCCGACCGGATTCGGGACAAACCTGCCCGCCGGAACGACCAATCGCTCAGCGCAGCCGGGCGCAATGATCTCGTCGCCCGCGCCCGCGCCCCGGTCTCAAATCGCATGTATCGGCGCCGCGCCCGGCTAGGGAGCGCTCATCGCTGCACACCGACAGGCGCGCAGCGTCGCCACGTTTTTTCGGGAGGTCGTCATGCGCTTCTACGCAGGGAAAGTTGCGGCCTTGTTGGCGTCGGCCGGCTCGAGCTTGCTGACCGTGGCCGCGGTCATCGCGTCGCTCCCCTCGCCCGCCGCGGCGGCGCCGGTCGGCGCGCCCGCCCCGGCGCCCGCTCCGCTG
>DASZDE010000118.1:0-3066 GCA_035942355.1 Allosphingosinicella sp.
GCCCCTCCCCGTCTCACGAATGAACCGCTTACTGGTTGTTCGTCGTCGCGGCGTCGGCAGCGTTGGCGACCGCGTCGGACGCATTCTCGACAGCCTCGCCGGCATTGTCGAGCGCGGCGTCGGCCGCGTTGATCGCCGACGCGTCGGTGGCCGCGTTGACGTCGGTGACCGCCTCGTCGGTGGTCGCGTCCATCTCGGTCGCGGCGGTATTGGTGTCGTTATCGGCGGCGGTGGAATCGCCGCCCTGGCACGCGGCCAGGCCGAGCGAAGCGAACGCGGCGACAGTCAGAGCAATTTTCTTCACGGGCATTACCCTCCTCATTGGAGCAATCGTTTCCGCTGGGCGAGGGGCCGGAGGAGTATCCGCCGACCATTCCAGCGGCTGACCGGCTTATAGGAGGTGCAGGTGTATGTCTACTCTTTTAGTAGTCAATCTTCAGATTCAATCACTTCCGGCTCCGGCGGCGATTCCTCGGACGCGGGGGGCTGCGGCCGCGCCTCGCCCTCGATCTCCGGCCTGACGACCCCGCCTTCGGTGACCGCGTCATCCTCGAGGGTCCGCCGGAGAAGCTCGTCCTCGTCGGATTCCTGGACGACGCCGCCGCTTTCCTGATCGAGAATCTCGGCGTTGCGGCGCTGGAAATAAGCGGACCGGACCGCGGCATAAGGATCGGCGCTCGTGTCGACGAGGGTGTCGGCGCCGGCATCGGTGGCCTGCGACCGCGAATCGATGAACCGGGTCCCGGTCACGACATAGCCTTCGGTCGGCGACAACAGGCTTCCGACCGCCGCCTGGCCCGGGTCGGCGACGAACTGCACCGCGGTTCCAACCGCGTCGCGCACCGTCGAAGGCCCGAGCACCGGCAGCACCAGATAGGGGCTGCGCCTCGCTCCGGCGACCGCCAGCGTCTGGCCGAAATCCTCCTTGGCGCGCGGGATGCCGAGGTCGGTCGCGTGATCAGCGAGGCCGCCGACGCCGATCGTGCTGTTGATGATGAACCGGCCGAGCGAATTGACCGCGCGCTTCGGCTTGCCCTGCAGCAAATTGTTGATGAACGAGAAGGGTTCGGTGAGATTGGCGAAGACGCGGCTGATGCCGCGCCGCGCGGGAATCGGGGCCGCCGCCCGGTACAGGGTCGAGGCGGGCTTGATCGCGACCTTGTCCACTGCCTGGTTGAACGCGAACACGCCCCGGTTGAAGCCTTCATAGGGATCCGGCTCGTCGAGCGAGGCGCTGCCCCGGGTGGTCGCGCAGGCGCTCAGGGTGGCGGCCAGGAGGAGAGCCAGGATCGCTCGCATTATCGGCACCTTCTTCCGGGTGAGGCGAAAGCGCGGAGGTGCCACAGGTGCCGCATGCGGACAAGACCACAACCGCCTTGACCGGCATATAAAGATATCTTTATATCCTTATCTGATGCTGAAACCGCCTGAAATCTTTCGGTCCCTTGCCGACCCGAGCCGTTTGCGGATCCTTGCGCTGCTGCGGGCGATGGAGCTTTCGGTGGGCGAGCTGGCCCAGGTGCTCGGCCAGAGCCAGCCGCGAGTCTCGCGCCACGTCAGGATCCTGATCGATGCCGGGCTGGCCGAACGGCGCAAGGAAGGCAGCTGGGTGTTTCTCAGCCTCGGCAGCGCGGAGCGGGTGGAGCCGCTGTTCGCGCTGCTCGACCGCTGGGCGGAGGCGGACGGCGAGGACGCCTGGATGCTTGCCGATTCGGCCCGGCTGGCCGCGGTGCGGGCCGACCGGGCCGCCGCGGCCGAACGCTATTTCGCCTCGCACGCCGCCGATTGGGACGAGCTTCGGTCGCTCCATATCGCCGAAACCGAAGTCGAGGCGGCCATCACCCGCGCGTTGGCAGGCAAGCCGGTCGGCCGCCTGATCGATATCGGCACCGGCACCGGCCGCATGATCGAGTTGTTCGGGCCGGATGCGGCCGGCGCGCTCGGCATCGACCGGTCCCCCGAAATGCTGCGGCTGGCGCGGGTCAAACTGGCCCAGGCGGGCTTGGCGGCGGCCGAGCTTCGCCAGGGCGACATGTATGCGCTGCCGCTGCCGTCCGGTTCGGCCGACACCGTGATCATCCATCAGGTGCTCCATTATGCGCAGCACCCGGCCGCCGCGGTCGGCGAGGCCGCGCGCCTGCTCGCGCCCGGCGGGCGCCTGCTGATCGTCGACTTCGCGCCGCATGACCGCGAAGAGCTGCGCAGCCGCGACGCCCATGCCCGGCTCGGCTTCGCCGACGAGGCGGTGGTCAGATGGATGGAGGAGGCCGGCCTCGACGGCGGCGTCGTCGACCATCTCGAAGGCGGCGCGCTGACGGTCACGATCTGGTCCGGCGAGCAGCCCGAGCTGCGCTTGAAGGTGGTCGCATGAGCCCGGCCGCGCCCGCTCTGGCCGATGGCGGCAAGCCTTTATTCGCGGACGTCGCCGGCGATATCGACGTCTCGTTCGAATTCTTCCCGCCCAAGACCGCCAAAATGGAAGAGACTTTGTGGGAATCGGTGCAGACGCTGGCTCCGCTCGCCCCCCGCTTCGTTTCGGTCACCTACGGCGCCGGCGGCTCGACCCGCGCGCGCACCCATGCCACGGTCGAGCGGATCGCCCGCGAAACCTCGCTGGCGGCCGCGGCGCACCTCACCTGCGTGGAGGCCAGCCGCTCCGAGATCGACGAGGTCGCGCGCGACTATTGGAATGTCGGCATCCGCCACATCGTCGCCCTGCGCGGCGATCCGCCCGAACAGGGCAGGAGATTCGAACCGCATCCCGACGGCTACGCCAACGCGGTCGCGCTGGTGAAGGGCCTGAAGGCGATCGCGCCGTTCGAAATCTCGGTCGCGGCCTATCCCGAATGCCACCCGGATTCGCCCAACAAGGCGGCCGATCTCGACAATCTGTGGCGCAAGATCGACGCCGGCGCCGACCGGGCGATCACTCAGTTCTTCTTCTCGCCGGACTGCTTCTTCCGCTTCCGCGACGAGGTCGCGGCGGCCGGGATCGACGCGGAGATCGTTCCGGGCATCCTGCCGGTCTCAAACGTCGCGCAGACGCGCAAGTTCGCCGCCGCCTGC
>DASZDE010000119.1:0-5758 GCA_035942355.1 Allosphingosinicella sp.
CCGCAAGGGGCCGCCCGAGGCGAGCTGGTACCGGGCCGTCGAAACCTCGCTCGCCGGTCTCGGGGCCGAATGGCGCGACGATCCGCTATGGGGCCGCTGCCGCCGCTTTGGCGCGGCCGCGACGCCGGCCGGCCCTGCCGCCGTTCGCCGCGAACGGATAGCGGTGGAGCTGCCCGCCTGGCTGAAGCGCCCCGCGCCCGCCGAGTCCCGGCCGCCGCGCCCGCTCGCGCCTTCCTCGCTCGGCGAGGACGACGTGCCGAACCCGCCGCCGAAGCCCGAGCTGCGCGCGGCGGCGGAGCGCGGCCGGCTGCTCCATTCATTGTTCGAGCGCCTGCCGGGGACCGAGCCGGCGCAGCGCGCCGCCCTCGCCGACAGATGGCTCGAGCGCTCGGCGGGGATCGGCGACCCAGCGCTTCGCGCCGGGCTCGTCGCGGATGCGTGCGCCATCGTCTCGGACCCGCGCCATGCCGACATCTTCAGCCCGGACGCGCTCGGCGAAACTCCGCTCGCGGCGGTGATCGCCGACGGCACGGTCGTCACCGGGACCGTCGATCGCCTGCTGGTGACGGACGACAGGGTCCGGCTGGTGGACTTCAAGACGGGGCGGGCGGTCCCCGCGACGCCGGCCGAAGCGCCGGCGGCACACCTCCGCCAGATGGCGGCCTATGTCGCCGCGCTCGAGGTGATCTTTCCCGGGCGGGAGGTCGAGGCGGCCTTGCTCTACACGTCCGGGCCGACGCTGCACGCCCTGCCGCGCGCGCTGCTGGCGCACTACATGCCGGACGCGGCCGTCGCGGCAGGTTGAGCCGGGGCCGCCCGCACCCTACATCGCGGATCAAATCCATCAGGAGATGATGAATGGCTACCAAGACGGTCACCGACGCTTCCTTCGCAACCGACGTGCTCGGCGCATCGGGACCCGTGCTGGTCGATTTCTGGGCTGAATGGTGCGGCCCGTGCCGCATGGTCGCCCCGGCGCTCGAGGAAATCAGCCGGGAGCTGGGCGAGAAGGTCACGGTCGCCAAGCTCAACATCGACGACAATCCCGACTCGCCCGCGAAATACGGCGTCCGCGGCATCCCGACCATGATCCTGTTCAAGAATGGCGAGCCGGCCGCGACGAAGGTCGGCGCGGCGCCGAAAAGCGCGCTTCAGAGCTGGCTCGAAGGTCAGCTTTAGAAAAATCCTCCCCTGCATTTGCAGGGGAGG
The DNA here is from genome assembly GCA_035942355.1 of Allosphingosinicella sp. Taxonomy (GTDB): domain Bacteria; phylum Pseudomonadota; class Alphaproteobacteria; order Sphingomonadales; family Sphingomonadaceae; genus Allosphingosinicella. Next base: position 1,210 of record DASZDE010000119.1, read on the forward strand.
GGGACCGCGTGAAACGCGGTGGAGGGGCCCTGAAATCTTCCCTGGGACGGCGAGGGGGACCGTGCGGAGCACGGTGGAGGGGCCCTGAGACCCGCACGGCGCTGCAAGGAACCCCCTCCACCACGCCGCTTCGCGTCGCGGTCCCCCTCCCCGTACCGGGGAGGAGCTATTCCGGCGGCTCGGTCCCCTCCAGACCCCTGGTGTCGGGCCGGAACCGCTCGTGACGCGGCAGGCGGTCGGCGGTGTCGAACCAGCCGATGCGGCTCGCCCAGAAGATGTGGAAGCCGGGCCTCACCCGATCCGGCTCGTCCAGCGTCGCGACGCTGAAGTCGATCGTCTCGGGCTGATGATCCACCTGCATCGCGATCGGCGTGCCGCACTCGCCGCAGAACAGGCGATGGCCGAAGCTGCTCGATTTGAACGACTTCACCTTGTCCTCGCCGGCGGCGAAGACAAGATCGCCCGATTTCACGCTGGCGAACACCATCGCCGGCGCGCCCGAGGTGAGCTGACAGGTGCGGCAGTGGCACCAGCCCGCGTCGAAGGGCGCGCTGCGCAGCCGGTAGCGCACCGCGCCGCACGTGCAGCCGCCTGAAAAAGCCGTGTTCATGGCCGGTCGGCTAAGGGCGCCGCGGCCCTCCGTCAATTGACTTGAAGCAGGCCCAACCCTACATCGCCCGCTATATTCTGCGGGGGCCGGCCGGCGAAGCCGCGCATGTGCAGGACAGCCATTTAAGACAGGAACGCTCATGTTTGGCGGAATTGCCAAAGCCATTTTCGGATCGGCCAACGACCGCTACGTCCGCTCCCTGCAGAAGATCGTCGACCGCATCAGCGGCTTCGAACCGGCCATGGCGGCGATGTCCGACGACGAGCTGCGCGACCAGACCGGCATCTTGCGGCAGCGCCTGGCGGGCGGCGAGGCGCTCGACGACATTCTGCCCGAGGCCTTCGCGACCGTCCGCGAAGCCGCCCGGCGCACGCTCGGGCAGCGCCATTACGACGTCCAGATGGTCGGCGGCATCGTCCTCCACCGCGGCTCGATCGCCGAGATGCGTACCGGCGAGGGCAAGACGCTGGTGGCGACGCTCGCCACCTATTTGAACGCGCTCGAAGGCAAGGGCGTCCACGTCGTCACCGTCAACGACTATCTCGCCCGCCGCGACGCCGACTGGATGGGCCAGATCTACCGCTTCCTCGGCATGAGCGTCGGCGTGATCATCCCGAACCTGTCGGACCAGCAGCGCCGCGCCGCTTACGCCTCCGACATCACCTACGGGACCAACAACGAGTTCGGCTTCGACTACCTTCGCGACAACATGAAGTACGACCGCGCCCAGATGGTGCAGCGGCCGTTCAACTTCGCCATTGTCGACGAAGTTGACTCCATCCTGATTGACGAGGCACGCACCCCGCTGATCATCTCGGGCCCGACCGACGACAAGTCCGAGCTTTACATGCTGGTCGATGCGGTGGTGAAGGAGATGTCGCCCGACAATTACGAATATGACGAGAAGGACCGCAAGGTCCTGCTTACCGAGGACGGCACCGAGCGGCTCGAGCGCGTGCTCGAGGACAAGGGTCTCCTGGTCGGCGCCAACCTCTACGATTATGAGAACACCCAGGTGGTCCACCACCTCAACCAGGCGCTGCGCGCCAACATCGCGTTCAAGCGCGACATCGACTATATCGTCAAGGACGACAAGGTGATCATCATCGACGAGTTCACCGGCCGGATGATGGAGGGGCGGCGCTGGTCGGACGGCCTCCACCAGGCGATCGAAGCCAAGGAAGGCGTCACGATCGAGCCGGAGAACCAGACCCTCGCCTCGATCACCTTCCAGAACTATTTCCGGCTCTATCCGAAGCTTTCCGGCATGACCGGCACCGCGCTCACCGAAGCGCCGGAATTTTACGACATTTACAAAATGAACGTTGTCACCATCCCCACCAACGTCCCCGTCCGGCGGCTCGACGAGGACGACGAATTCTACAAGAACCAGAAGGACAAGTTCGGCGCCATCGCCAAGTCCATCAAGGAGAAGCAGGAGCTCGGCCAGCCGGTGCTCGTCGGCACCGTCTCGATCGAGAAGTCCGAGCTGTTGTCCGAATATCTCGAGCGCGAGGGCGTCCGCCACGAGGTGCTGAACGCCCGCTACCACGAGCAGGAGGCGCATATCGTCGCCCAGGCGGGCCGCTTCGGAGCGGTGACGATCGCCACCAACATGGCCGGCCGCGGCACCGACATCCAACTCGGCGGCAATGTCGATTTCCGCATCGAGGACGAGCTTGGCGGCGTCGAGGACGGCGCCGCACGCGAGGCCGCCGTCGAACGGATCAGGGCCGAGGTGGCGGAGGAGCGGGCGCGCGTGGTCGAGGCGGGCGGACTGTTCGTGCTCGGCACCGAGCGCCACGAAAGCCGCCGCATCGACAACCAGCTGCGCGGCCGCGCGGGCCGCCAGGGCGACCCGGGCCTGTCGCGCTTCTACCTGAGCCTCGATGATGATCTGCTGCGCATCTTCGGCCCGCAGACCATGTTCGCGCGGATGATGAACAAGAATCTGGAGGACGGCGAGGCGATCATCAGTCCGTGGATCTCGAAGGCGATCGAGACCGCCCAGAAGAAGGTCGAGGCGCGCAATTACGACATCCGCAAGCAGGTCGTCGAATATGACGACGTGATGAACGACCAGCGCAAGGTCATTTACGAGCAGCGCGCCGACATCATGGACGCCGACACCGTCGGCGACGTCGTCGAGGACATGCGCGCCGAGACAGTGAACGGCATCGTCGGCGAGGCCTGCCCGCCCAACAGCTATCCCGAGCAATGGGAGATCGGACTGCTGAAGGAGCGGGTCGAGCATGTGTTCGGCCTGACGCCGCCGATCGACGACTGGCTCCAGGAAGAGGCGGTCGACCCCGAGATGCTGGTCGACCGCCTCCGCGCGGCCGCCGACGCGCAGGTCGCGGAGAAGATGGCCGAGCTCGAGCCCGACACAATCATCCAGATCGAGAAGAGCATCCTCCTCCAGTCGCTCGACCATCATTGGAAGGAGCATCTGGCGATGCTCGATGCGCTGCGGCAGGTGATCCACCTGCGCGCCTACGCGCAGAAGAAGCCGATCGACGAATATAAGCACGAGGCCTTCCAGCAGTTCGAGCGCATGCTCGCCGCGATCCGCGAGGACGTGACCCGGACGCTCGCCTTCGCCCAATTCCGCTGGGACGTGCCGGAGCTGCCCGAGCTTCCCGAAATGCCGGACTTCATCACTACCCATATCGACCCGTTCACCGGCGAGGACGACAGCGCGGACCTTGACGGGGCGACCGGCACCGTCCTCTCCCGGCTGCCGCCGCTGCAGGCGCCGCAGCCGGAGCTGCGCGGCGACCTCGCGCTCGGCGAGATCGCGCCGCCCGAAAGCCGCAACGCCCCGTGCCCGTGCGGGTCGGGCCGCAAGTACAAGCACTGCCACGGGGCGGTGGCTTAGGGGGAGTGGCCGGAGAAACCCGTCATTCCCGCGGAAGCGGGAATCCAGCTTTCCTTGTACTGCTCGCGCTCGAGCGCAACCGGTTTTGCGAACTGACGGCTATGATCAGCTCATAGGCGGCCGGGCAGCGGGATCCCCGCTTTCGCGGGGATGACGCATCAGGAGTAGCTCGGCGAACAGGGCCGGCGCTCGCTCTCAGGCGAACTTGAAGCCTTCCTTGTTCATCATCGTGGTGAGCTGCGCATTCTGCTCGGCCGACAGGCGGTCGCGGAGGGTCGGGAAAATCTCATTCTCCTCCTCGCGCATATGCTCCTCGATCATGGTCCGGAAATCGCGGACCCGGGCGAGCCATTGCGGATCGTCATTGGCGAGCGTCTCGAGCTCGTAGAGATAGGTCTTCACATAGCCATGGTCGGCGGTGAGGTCGTCGGCATCGTCGGTCTCGCTGGCCTGGCGGAGCGCCGGATAGACGACATTTTCCTCCTCGAGCGCATGCTTGGTGAGCGCATATTTGAGCTTCGCCAGCAGGTGCGAGCGCGTCATGGTTTGGCTGTCGTCGGTCGCTTCGATCTTGTCGAAGATGGCGAGCGTCATCGCATGCTCGGTCTTCAAGGCCTCGAACCAGTCGCCGGTGGCGCCGCTGGTCATCTGCACGAACAATTTGCGCCCGGCATTGGCCGCCAGGCCGAGCGCGGCCCCGGCCACCGCGGCGCCGACCACGACGCCGGTGCTGGCATTGTCCCAGTTGAACATGCTGTCGCTCGAGCTCTTGCCGCTGCCGCGGGACTGGGTCTTGGTGGTCATGTGCGCCTCCTGATCGACTCGGCCGTACAACCGCCCGACACGGCTGCCTGTTCCGTCGCCGGCGACCCGGAGCCTGCTCCGCAAGACGTTGTTTTCCAGCCGAAATAATGACGCTCAGGACGAGCCGTGGCGGAAGCGGGGCTGAACGGTCGGATCGTATTTCGCCGCGAGCGGTTCATCGGACCGAAGGGAGGAGCGGGCTTGAAGGAGCAGTCGGAATGAAAGCACTCGTCTGGCACGGCAAGCAGGACATACGC
>DASZDE010000120.1:0-10428 GCA_035942355.1 Allosphingosinicella sp.
TCAGATCACATTGATCCCGGCCGGCCAAACGCCGAACGACGGGCCTGACCACGGCGAGATCAACATCGGCATCGATGCGGCGGCGACCGCGGCCAACCTTCTCGCTTACATTTCCGGCCATGCGAGCGATCCCCGCCCGCCCGTGACCGCGGCCCGGACCAACGTGAACGTCTATCTCACCGCCAAGACCCGCGGCGTCACCGGCAACCTGATCGCGCTCAGCACCAACGACGGCGAGATCACCGGACGGGCCGCATCGACCAACGGGCCGTGGCTGAGCGGTGGAAGCTACGCGCCGGACGCGGACCGCTATTTTGTGGAAAGCACCAATGGGGTACCCGAGAGCCCGGGCCGCGATGCCGAAACGCATGTGGCGCCGGCCATCGAGCCGACCGGCTCGAGCGGCGTCTGGCGCTACTCGCCGCCGCTCAACCGGATCGATCCGACCTTTTTCGGTGCTTATTCCGAGACCAACATGCACCACAACCGCCGCCTGCTGCAGGCCGCCGTGCGCGCATCCTCCCTGCACGGCTATGTCGTAGACATCAAGCGCGAGTGGAAGGTCGACCGGCCCGTGCGCCTGCTCGACAACGCCATCCTGGAGGGGACGACCCCCAGCGCCGCGATCGTCTGCGTCGGCAACAACAACGCGCCGTCCCCGCTAAGGGCGGGGGGCTGGTCGGCGCACTTCGTACCCAATGCCGATTCCGTGCTCATCGACGACCTTGGATTGGCGGGCGTGCCCGAGCCTTACTTCGAGCACATCCGGTGGGTGGACTGCACCAAGCCGAATGCGCGTACGCTCCTGTTCGAGCCTGACAGCTGGTCGACTTTTTTCCCCGTGGGTGCGACGATCTTCGTTCGGGAGAAGGCGTATTTTTATTCCGAAGGCCAGATGCCTCTGTTCCTGATGCCGAACGTGGTGACCGGAACAATTTTGGGGCAAATCAGTCTTGAATATCCGATCAGCCGGCACCTCGACTCCCCGCAAGTGGCGCTGGCGACACATCCGATCAGCCTGATAAGCGGGAGCGGCGACACCGCACAGTTGGTCAAGGGCAAGGTGATGCCCGACAATGACGGGCAACGGGGTGCGCCGTTCGGCGGGCCGATTTCGGTGGTTCGCAACGTCCGGATAACCAACATCGGCCTGGCGAGCCGGCCCCCGCCGAGTTCTAATCCTGACGTGCCCGATGCGCCGGGCACTTTGTTCGCGCCGAACACGGGTCTGCTCGGCTGCACCATAAACCTGACTTGGACCGAGGGTCGGACCGCCGCCGCCTTCAACTGCCTCGCCCATAGCCGTGTAACCATCGACACCGCTCAAGTGTGGGAAAAGGGCGTCGAAATCGCCCTGGGCGGCGGCAAGAGCTCGGTCGTAATCACCACGCTCAACACCGTCCGCCATCGCGACAACAATGTCGGCGCGGTCATTCAGCTGACCGAGAATGTGCATGACACGGATGTCACCGTAACCAGGCTGAACGTCAATAACGACTATGTTCCGGGCTCCTATATCGCAGTGATCCGCGCCGCGACATATTGCTCGCTCACGATCACCTCGCTGAACATCTTCGGAACCCCCCAAAGCCCGGACGCCTCCTGGAGCGGGGCGGTGCTCGGCATCCTCAACGAGGCCCGGAATAAGACCGTGGATCGTTTTGAATCGCAGAGCCGGACGGACAACATCGAGGTCAACCTGCCCAGCGTTACCGGAGGCCCGGTGGAACGCTACATCTACATGAGCAATGAGGGCGGGCTGATGCGCGACATCACTGTCACCGGCCAGTTCGGCGTCGAACGGCGGTCCGGATCCTACCCGGCCCACGCTATCCAGCTTCGCGGGAGGAATGTGACCGTGAGCGGTTCCATGCGGTCCGGCATGGTCGATATCAGGCAGACCGATGGCGTGAGCGTGAACATCGAGTCCGCCGACCCCACTTCGGGGTTCATCGAAGACAGTTCCACGATCAATGTCGTCGCGAAGACCATCACCTGACGCAATGCCGGCGCCGGCCGAACTAGCGCTTTGATCCGCTCGCCTCCGCCCGTTATAGCCCTGGCCGGGTAAGGGTGGCCGGGCCCGCCCTTGGCGGCGCCGGACGCGCGGCTCGAGGCGAGGGAGCGTTGGACGTTGAGCATCGGCAGGCTGACCGACCGCTACCTGGCCAGGCTGATCGCGGTCCCGCTGATCGCGACCCTAACCTTGTCGGCGATGCTGCTGCTGCTCGAGAAGATGCTGCGCCTGTTCGACTTCGTCGTCAGCGAGGGCGGGCCGGTCAACGTGGTGTGGCGGATGCTCGCCAACCTCATCCCCGAATATCTGTCGCTCGGCATCCCGATCGGGCTGATGCTCGGCGTGCTGCTCGCCTTCCGGCGGCTCGCTCTGTCCTCCGAGCTCGACAGCCTGCGGGCGGTCGGTCTCAGCTACGGCCGGCTGCTGCGCGTGCCCTATCTGTACGCGCTCGCCCTGATGGCGCTAAACCTCGGCATCGTCGGCTTCGTCCAGCCTTATGCCCGCTATGCCTATGAGGGGCTGCGCTTCGAGCTCCGCTCGGGCGCGCTCGGCGCGTCGATCAAGGTCGGCGAGTTCAACCGGCTCGGCAAGCGGATGACCTTGCGCATCGACCGCAGCGACGACGAGGGCCGCCATTTGCACGGTGTGTTCGTTCGCGCCGAGAGCCGCGATGGGCGGACCCTGGCGGTGACCGCCGACCGGGGCAGCTTCCTCGCCACCGACGACCCCGACACGATCATCCTGCGCCTCACCAACGGCCGCCTCGTCCACGACGCCCCAACCTACAAGGCGCCGCGGGTGCTGAGCTTCGCCAGCCACGACCTGCCGATCGACCTGCCGGTGATCGAGACGTTCCGCCGCCGCGGCGGCGGCAATGAGGAGCTCACCATCCCCGAGCTGGTGCGGATCGGCCGCAGCGACGCGGTCGACAAGGCGCTGCGCGACCGCACCCGCGCCAATTTCCATTTCCGCATGGTCGAGGTGGTGATGATGCTGATGCTGCCGCTGCTTGCCGTCGCGCTGGCGGTGCCGCCCAAGCGGAGCACGTCGGGCCTCGGCATCTTCCTGTCGATCGTGGTGGTGGTGACCTACCACAAGGTCAACCAATATGCCGAGCAGATGGGCGCGCAGGGCCGGGTCGATCCGATCATCGCGCTGTGGACGCCGTTCCTTGTGTTCGCCGCCCTGATCTTGTGGATGTACTACACGCTCGCCCACAAGCCCGGCGGGCAGCCGATCGGCGCGCTTGAGCGCGTCGCCGCCAAGGCCGGCAAGGCGGTCCGCCGCCTGCTCGGCATCGGCCGCAGGATGCGGGCGGTCGAGGGCGGATGATCAACGTCCAGTTCTTCCCGTCGCGGCGGATCGCCTTGTACATGGCGAAGACCTTCGTGCTGCGCAGCCTTGCGGTGCTGGCGGCTTTGGTGATCATCCTCCAGACGCTCGATCTGCTCGGCGAATCGGGCAAGATCCTGCGCCAGCCCGGCAATGGCGAAGGCCATTTATGGTATTATGTGTCGCTCCGCCTGCCCCAGCTCGTCCAGCGCTTCCTGCCCTTTTCCGCCTTGCTCGGGACGCTGATCACGCTCGCCACGCTCAACCAGAATAGCGAGATCGTCAGCATGAAGGCGGCCGGCATTTCGGCCCACCAGATCATCGCGCCGCTGGTGGTGGCGAGCCTGCTGATCGCCGCGGTCGCCTTTATGTTCCAGGAGCGGATCGTCACTCGCGCCACTGCCGCCCTCAACGACTGGCAGGCGGTCGAATATGGCCGGGTGCCGCCCGGCACCGGAATCTCCTCCAACGTCTGGGTGCGCCACGGCGACGATCTGATCCTGGTCCGGCAGGTGACCGGCCGCGGCGCGGCGACGCGGCTGCACGGGGTCAGCCTCTACCAGCGGCGCGGCGAGACCCTGGCGGCGGTGATCACGGCGGCGCGCGGCCGCCCCGCCGACGGCGGCTGGCGGATCGAGGAGGTCGAGCGGTTCGACGTCGGCCGCACCACCGCCGAGCGGCTGCCGGCGCTGGTCGTCGCCCGCGGCGTCGAGCCCGACCAGTTCGCGCTGTCGAACGTCCGCGCCGACGAGCATGATTTCGCGACCCTCAGGGACGCGATCGCCGACCTCAAAGCGGCCGGCCTCCCGACCGGCGCGCTCGAAGCGGGCTTGTGGCACAAAGTGTCGGGGCCTCTGTCGGCGGTGCTGATGCCGCTGCTCGCCGCGGTCGCCGCGTTCGGCCTCGCCCGCACCGGCCAGCTCTTCCTCCGCGCGGTCGGCGGGATGGTGCTCGGCTTCGCTTATTTCGTGGTCGACAATTTCGCGCTGGCGATGGGCAATCTCGGCGCCTATCCGCCGCTGCTCGCCGCCTGGGCGCCGTTCGCGCTGTTCCTGCTGATCGGGGAGACCGTCCTCATCCGGACCGAGGAATGAGCGGAGACGCTGAAAGCGGCCCGGCCCCGGCAGCGGGCGCGGCGCCGGCTGCGGTGACCCGAGGCGAGGTCGCCCGCGGCGCCGCGCTCGCCGGCTTCGCCCGCGCCGGATCGCTGATCGACGCGCTCGCCCAGCCGCTGTTCACCTGGCTGTTCGGCCTCGCCACCTACGGCGTCTACGTGGTGCTGTGGGGCGCGATCAACCTGGTCTCGAACCTGGTCGACCTGTCCATGACCACCGCCCTCAACCGCATCGTGCCGGCCGCCGACAGCGAGGAAAAGGTCCATGGCGCGGTCAAGTTCGCCCTGCTCGTGTCGGTGCTGCCGGCGACCGCGCTGGCGGCGCTGGCGGCGCTCAACGCCGAGTGGCTGGCGAGCTTCGTCGCCGCCGCGCCGGAGGACCGCCCGAGCCTGCCCGCCGCGATCACAATCTTCGCCTGGGCGCTGCCGTTGTGGACCTTCATCGAGGTCGCCACCTCGGCCGCCCGCTCGCGGCGCGCGTTCGGGCCCGAGATCCGGCTCCGCATCCTGTGGGAGCAGAGCGCGCGCATCGTCTTCGCGATCGGCCTGTTTTTCGCCGGCTTCGCCAATCTCGGGCTGATGATCGCCCATCTCGGCTCGCTGGCGCTGACCGCTTTGTTGTGCGTGCCGCTGCTCGGCCGCTATTTCGACCTGGCCCTGCTGGTGCGCGCCCCGGTTCCCGCCCGGCTCGCCCGCCACCTGCTCGTGTCGGGCCTCGCCTTGCTCCCGTCCGGGCTCGGTCGCCGGCTGCTGGTCGACGCTCCGCCGGTGGTGCTCAACCTGATGATTCCCGGCGCGCGCGGCGCCACCGCCGCCGGCCTCTACGAGATCGCCCGCAAGATTTCCACGGTCACCTTCTTCGTCCGCCAGGCCTTCCAGTATGTGATGGGGCCGCTCGCGGCCGCCCAGGCGCGGGTCGACCGCGAGCAGATCGGCCCGCTCTACCGCTTCGCGTGCCGCGTCTCGACCGCCTTGGTGGTCCCGCTCGGCGGCCTGCTGATCTTCGCCGGCGCCGACATATTGAGCGTCTACCGGCCCGAGGCGGCGGCCGCCCTCCCCTTGCTCTACGTGCTGGTCGCGGCGCGCGCGATCGAGGCGGTCGTCGGCCCCGCCACCACCCTCGTCGAAATGACCGGCCACCGCGCCTATCCGCTCGTCAACAGCCTGCTCGGCGCGTTGCTGTGGGGGCTGCTCGCCTGGCTGCTGGTGCCGCGGCTGGGCCCGCTCGGCATGGCGGTGGCGGCCGGCCTGGCGACGGTGGCGATCGCCTTCGCCGCCGCGCTCGAGCTCCGCATCGGCGACGGCCTCAGCCCGTTCGACTCGAAGCTTGGCATCGGCCTCGCCGTCGCGCTGCCGGGCGTCGCGGCGATGGGCGTGGCCGAGCATCTCGCCGACGGCCCCGCCCGCTTCGCCTCGGTGCTCCTGCTGTGGGCGGCGACCAGCTGGCTGGCGCTCCGCTTCGGCCTGGTCCGCAGCGACCGCCGCGCGCTCGGCGCGCTCGCCCGCCGCCTGCGGCTGGTGGCGCCGCATCCGGCGCGCGGGGGCGAGCTGTGACGGGCGGCCCAAAAACCGCCTTATTGCTTATTCATGACAGCGCCACATATGGGTGGGCAAGGTGCCCGCCCGCGCCCCGCCCGAAGCTCGAGGAACCAGAGTGAAGCTCGTTCAGTCCCCGCGTCCGGCTTTCTGGAACCGCTCGCATCATCTCGACCGGATGAGCCTGCGCGACCTGGTCGTCGCCTATGCGCAATATCCGGCGATCATCGGCTATGTGCTGCTGGCGCTGGCCGCGCTCGGCCTGTTCGCCTGGCGGCCGGCGCCGTTGCTGCCGGCTTTGCTCGCCGCGGCCGCGGCCGCCTTCGCCTATCCTTTGGTCTGGTACGCGCTCCACCGCTGGGTGCTGCACAGCCGCTGGATGTTCAAGGTTCCCGCCCTCGCCCGGACCTGGAAGCGCATCCATTACGACCATCACCAGGACCCCAACCATCTCGAAGTGCTGTTCGGCGCGCTCCACACCACCGTGCCGACGCTGGCGCTCGCGTCGGTGCCGATCGGATGGGCGATCGGCAGCCGCTGGGATGCCGGCTTCGGCGGCGCGTGCATCGCGCTCGCGACCGCGCTTGTCACGACCTGCGTCTACGAGTTCGTCCATTGCATCCAGCATCTCGCCTACAAGCCGCGCTCGAAATGGCTGGCCGAGATGAAGAAGCGCCACCTCGCCCACCATTTCCACGACGAGACCGGCAATTTCGGGATCACCACCTTCTTCTGGGACAAAATCTTCCGCACCTATTACGACCGCGCCGAGCGCCCGGCGAAGAGCCCGACCGTGTTCAACCTCGGCTACACGCCCGAGGTCGCGGAGAAATGGCCGCACGTCGCCAGGCTGAGCGGGGGTGTCGCCACTGGGCATCCGCGGGAGCGCGTCCGCAAGTAGGCTATACGCCCGAAGTGGCGTCCTTCGACAAGCTCAGGATGAGCGGGCTTAGGGGGTGGCGCGGCTGTCGGGGGGCGTGGCGCAGGGGCATCCGCGGCAGCGCGTCCGCAAGTAGGGACTTTCGGCCGGATGAGGTGCACAGCGGCACGCGGTCCCCAAAAGTGACCGCGCACGAGCGGCGCCGAGGCTTGACCACCGCGTCGCGCTCCGCCGCCGGTTATGGAACGGAGTCCACCGCGCTTGATGCCGTTCGCGGGACGCGGTTGCGGGAGAAGAGCCATGAAGCCTCAGGATTACGAGATCGTGATTCGGCCGCTCTCAGAGGAAGACGGCGTCCTTCGACAGGCTCAGGATGAGCGGAAGGTTTAAGTCGTTGCCGGAGCTGCCCGGCTGCATGTCCGACGGCGAGACGCCGCACGAGGCGCTGGAGAATGTCTACGACGCCATCGTCTGCTGGATGGAGGCCTGCCGCGAGATGGGACGGCAAGTGCCGGAGCCGAAGCGTGCGGCGGCTTAGGCGGGCGCGTTATCGCCCGCATCAGCGAAAACCGGGTATTATAGTCTACAGAATTGCGGTAATCGTGGAGCGGGATGAAGCCTTCTGCGCTGCTGTCGCTGCTGGACGCCTTGCTGGGGCTGGTCGACGAGCGGCTTGAGCGAGAGCCGGCGGCCGGCGACCTACCAGGCGTCGGGAAACAGGTTCAGCGACTCGTTGCCATTCTCGTGAGGCTCGCGGAAGCGGCCGCCGCGGTCGAGGTTGGCCCGATCCCGGAGCGGATCAGCCCTGCAATGGTGGCGGCAATCCTCGAGGCTCGGCGTCTGAGGGCCAGTTACTTCCCCTCCCACGTCGGCGGCGCCAGCTGGATCTTGCTGCTCACGCTCTACCGTGCTCGGCTCGAAGGCCGGCGATATTCGGTCGGCAGGCTCGGCGCGGAGGCGGCGCTGGCGCCGAGCACATCGCTGAGGTGGGTTCATGCGTTGCGCGATGAGGGCCTGGTGACGTGGCAACCCGACCCCACGGATGCCCGCACTACCATAGTCGAGCTAAGTGAGGCAGGCGAGGCTCAGTTGGATGCCTTTCTCAAGGCAGCCCTGCGGATATCGCCGCTCGTCCTGTGACACTTCAGCGTCCCGGCTCGGGTCCGAATGGGAATCATCGTCCATGGACTTATAGTCCGCAGACTGCCGACATGCCCCGGTGGACAGGGCGCAGCAGCAGCGGGTCAAGCAGCGCTTCGGCGAGCGGCTTCACCGGCTCCGCAAGGCGAGGAACATGTCCCAGGAGGATCTGGCCTTCGCCGCCGGCCTCGACCGCTCCTATCTGAGCGCGATCGAGCGCGGCCAGCGCAACCTCAGCCTGGTCAACATCCACCGCCTGGCCGACGCGCTGCAAGTCGGGCCGGGGGAGCTGTTCGCCGATTAGGGGGGGCTGGCGGACCGGCTGCGCGGCCCTCCTTTAGCGTAGGCAGTATGACCAAAATCACCGCAGTCACGAAACGTTGCGATGAGTTATATCTACACGATACCCATCATCGGAATCTTAGGCGCTGACTGCATCATCATACCGGTCACCTGGCACGCAGGGTGGAAGGGGGAACCGAGCTAGGAGCGGCTCCGCAAACCGATTATTATCGACCAGCATAACCCCCTGTGGAAGTGATGTCAGCTTCACACGCATCTCACTACTCAGGCGTCGGTAGACTTGGCCTGCGATCTCGCTGCTCCCGGTGCGCCCGAAGACCCGCGTCGCGCAGTTGTCGAAGATTTGCTTATCGACCTCGGAGGCGAACTGCTCGGCACCAATAAGAGCAACATTAGAGCTTCGGCCTCGGGCGGTGATATCGATCAACTGAGTCTTCAGCGGACTTCCAATTGACGACGGAGCAAACTTGTTTAACTCGTCAACAAAAATGGCGATCCCATCAAGCCCCAGCTCTCGACGCTGCTCCGCGTCCTCCATGACAGACTGAACATCAGACACAATCTTGTTGAACACGAGCCGCTGACCGTTTTCAGATAGACGTTGGATATCAACGACGATGACACGACCCGCCCGCAAAACGCTTTCGTTGCCCGGCGTGGCTCGAATAGGTAAGGGGCGGTGACTGTCAGGTGTCGTGGCGATGAGACCGCGGTACTGACTTCTCAAGCGTCCCAGGTTGCGCCGCCAGCGGAGGACCGTCACTCCTGCCACGCCTTGCCATGAACCAAGGTTCCCTTGGCGACCAGCCTGCTGTACTTGCTGCGCTATCTGGTCCAGCCGGGCGTAAAAGCCTTGAAAGTTTGGGATATCCCCGCGGGCAAGGTCTTCCCGAAAAGCCTCCCAGAAGGACACTGCCTGATCGTTCCAAGTCTCCTTATCAAAAAAAGACGGGATGTAGCGCCGAATGTCGCGGTACTCCCAACAGATGGGCTCGACAGGGATCCAGTGCTCATCGCCAGCTCGATTGCGCCGGCGCGATTGGGGTTGAAAAGGGTCGTTGGGATCACTGGGCGCAAAGTACCTTACATCGCCGAAGGGTTCCGGCGATACCCCACACTGCTCGTAAATTTGAAGCGACCTACGGGCCAGCGGTGAGCCATCCGACAGCTGCGGATTCGGCTGGTCGACATAAAGCAGGTCACGACTTTTCACATTGAAGAGAATGACTCCGATGCTACGAGGAGTCATGCTGTCCTCACCGCGCTCCACCGCGGCTAACGCTCGCTCATTTGCGCTGAGGAGTGCACGAATGGTAAATAGTGCAAAGGACGTCTTACTCGCCAGACCGGAAATTCCGGCAATGTTGAGATGAGCGCCTTCAGGCCCGACAATATAGTTTTGATTCAACGAAATAGGAAGTGTTGTGTCATCCCCATTCTCAAAGACGCCGACCGGGATGCCATGCGGGTCCAATGCCATGGCACTTCGCAGGCCCTCGCTTGTCGGGAAATGCACGGCAGCACGACCGACGGGGCGTGCCTGCTCGCTCACGTTCGATAGGAACGCGCACTTCACGATCGTCAACTCTGTGAGATCGGAAGGTGGCACGGCATCAGGACGGCCATAATCATGACTTAGGTAATCCGCCAAGAAACTCTGAACGTCTGTAATGCTCCGCATCTCTGTAATCACGCCAAACGTTAGATCGTCCGGACCTAGCGCCGCCACAATGTTACCAAGCTGAAGCCGCCGCTCCTGACCGGAGCACCAGAAGAAAAAATGGCTAGTGGTATTCGGCTCGCGTTCGGTCGAGATAGCCCGGCCGATCGCCTCTCCTGGCTGGCACAGCGTCACTCTGAAGCGCTCCAACTCTTCAGGAAGGATGTTGGGCATTGTGAATCCTCATATCCTTTGAGTTCGACCAAAAGCGGCTTGGACACTCGAAATTGGGCGACAGCGACTCCGCAAATATTGCTCGCACTGCCGAATCGGATAGAGCAACTTGTCCCACCGACTGTCTGGAAACGAGATCGGGTATCGCTCGGAAATCAGGCTTTGCGAAAGCCGGTCGGCAAGCCGTGTGGCGGAATCCCGATGCTTCTTGC
>DASZDE010000121.1:0-19154 GCA_035942355.1 Allosphingosinicella sp.
CCACACCAAGCTGATCGTGGTCGACGAGGTCGTGCATATCGGCTCCGCCAATTTCGACATGCGCAGCCTCTACCTCAACCTCGAAATGATGCTCCGCATCGAGGACCCGGCGTTCGCGGCGGCGATGCGGCGCTTCATCGACGGCGAGATCGCCGACAGCCTCCCCATCACCCGCGAGCTGCACAGCCGGCAGCGCAGCTGGTGGAACCGGTTGGTGTGGTCGGCCGCCTACTTCGTGGTCGCGACCATGGATTACAACGTGTCGCGGCGGCTCAATTTCGGCATCGACCGAAAGTAGGGCTCAGTCCTTCCACGCCCAGAACAAGGTCGCCGGCGGCACGTTGATCCACTCGAAACCCTTGTCGATCCGGTCGAAATGCGGCGCGATATATTCGCGGACCTTGGGGGAGAATTGATAGACGAGGAACCCGCCGCCCGGCCGCAGCGCCGCCGCGGTCTCCGCCGCGATCTTGGGCCCGACTCCCGGCGGAAGCGTGGAGAACGGAATCCCCGATAGCACGTAATCGGCCTGTTCGAAGCCGCGCTCGGCCATGATCTTGCGGACGTTGGCCGCCGATCCGGTCACCGCCTCGAGCCGCGCATCGGTGAACTTGCCATTGAGAAAGTCGGTGAAATCGGGGTTGGTATCGATCGTCAGCAGCGTGGCGTCGGGGGCCAGCCGGTCGAGAATCTGCTGGGTGAAGGTGCCGACGCCAGGGCCATATTCGACGAACAGCTTCGCGTTCGCCCAATCGACCGGCTCGAGCATCTTGTCGATCAGGATCTTCGACGAGGGGATCACCGACCCGACCATCACCGGATGCTTGATGAACCCGACCAGGAACTGCCAGAGCGGGCCACCCGCCGCGCGGCGCGCGAACGCCCGGTCCCTTTGTGCTTGTTCGGCGGAGAAGGTCATTACGGGTCCCGTGGAATTTGGTCAGCAGGTGCGTTGGCAAATCAACGCGGCAATGGCAAGGGCGAGGCATGGCGGAGCCGCGATATTGCCGATTCCGGGACGGGCCGCTTCATTTCCAGGACCTCTGCAGGCTTGCGCTGCGCTCGCCAGGCCTTGGCCGTTGCTCGAGCCGCGGATCGGCCGAAGCCGGGAAGGCGAGGTGAACGGCTACAGCCTGTCGCGCGAGCGTTTCGCGCTGCTGTTCGCGATCATGCTGGTGGCAGCCTCGGGCAATACGGCAATGCAGTCGCTGATGCCGTCGATCGGGCGGGAGCTTGGCATACCCGATCTGTGGGTGGCGGTCGCATTCAGCCTGTCGGCGGTGATATGGGTCCTCACCGCCCCGCATTGGGCGCGTTCGTCGGACCGGCGCGGGCGGCGCGCGCTGATGCGGCTCGGGCTTTACGGCTTCATCATTTCGATGCTGATCTGCGGATCGGTGCTCGCCGCCGGCCTCGCCGGCCGGATCGCGCCGATGACCGCCTTCTGGATCTTCGTCCTCGGCCGCGCGATCTACGGCGGCTGGGGTTCGGCTTCGCCGCCGGCGGTGCAGGCCTACGTCGCCGCCCGCACCGAGGGCGAGCAGCGCACCAATGCGCTGGCCGCGATCGCCTCCTCGTTCGGCCTCGGCACCATCGTCGGCCCGGCGCTCGCGCCGCTGTTCATCTTCCCGCCGCTTGGGCTTTCCGGCCCGCTGATCGTGTTTGCCGCGATCGGAGCGGTGGTGCTGCTGGCGGTGGTGACGAGGCTTCCGGACGACAGCCCGCGCTGCGCCGCCCGCGGCCAGATCGTGGATTACCCGTCCATCGGCGGCGGCGGCGTTCCGGTGTCCAGCGGGGATTCGGAGCCGGCGCCGCTGCGCTGGCGCGATCCGCGGGTGTTCGCCTGGCATGTGATCGGCATCGTCGGCGGCCACGGCCATGCTGCGCTGCTCGGCGTGATCGGCTTCCTGATCATCGACCGTCTGGCCTTGCCGCTCGCCGGGGCGCAGCAATGGATCGCGATCGTGCTGATGGTCGGGGCGTTCGCGACCCTGCTCGCGCAATGGTGGCTGATCCCGCAACACGCCCTGCACCCGCGCGCGCTCGTCTTCTGGGGTTCGCTGCTGTCGGCCGCGGGCGTCGTGCTGACCGGCCTCGCGCAAGGCATATACGGGATCACGCTCGGCTTCGCGCTGGCCTCGTTGGGCTTCGGCTTCTTCCGCCCGGGCTTCACCAGCGGAGCCTCGCTGTCGGTGACTCCGGCCGAGCAGAACGCCGTCGCGGGAATGGTGACGTCAGTGAACGGGGTCGCCTTCATTGCCGCGCCTGCGGCCGGCGTCGCGCTCTATGGCATCTGGATGCCGCTGCCGTTTCTGGTCACCGGCACGCTGATGCTGGCTTTGGCGCTGTGGGTCAGGTTTCGCTTCCGGCCTTCGGCCCCCGCGGCGTGAGCATGCCGGGCGAGATGAAGCCGATCCCGCCGGAGCTCATCGCATCCTGCTTCAGCCGCGCCTTCATCTGTTCATAGTCGCGCTCCATTTCCGGAGTGACCGACGCCCGCGTCTCCTTCATCGCAGCTTCGAAATGGGCCGCAGTGACCGTGGCCGCGCCGAGCGATTCGCGAAGCGCGGTGAGCCCCGCCCGCCGCACCAGATCCTCGAGGTCGGCGCCGGTGAAGCGATCGGTCCGGGCGGCGAGCGAATCGAGGTCGACGTCCCCCGCAAGCGGCATCTTCTCGGTGTGGATGCCGAGGATCCGACGGCGGCCGCCCTTGTCCGGCACCGGCACATAGATCAGCTCGTCGAACCGGCCGGGGCGAAGCAGAGCGGGGTCGATCAGGTTCGGACGGTTGGTCGCTCCGATCACCACCACCGAGCCGAGCTCCTCGAGACCGTCCATCTCGGCCAGGATGGTGTTCACCACGCGTTCGGTGACCTGCGGCTCGCCGAGGCCGCCGCCGCGGGCCGGCACCAGGCTGTCAAGCTCGTCGATGAAGATCACCGTCGGCGCCACCTGCCGGGCGCGGGCGAACAGGCGCGCGATCTGCTGCTCGGATTCGCCGTACCATTTGGACAGCAGGTCGGAGGATTTGGTGGCGATGAAATTGGCCTCCGCCTCGCGCGCGGTCGCCTTGGCGAGCAGGGTCTTGCCGGTTCCGGGAGGCCCGTACAGCAGGAACCCCTTGGCGGGGCGGATCCCGAGGCGTCGGAATGCGTCGGGGTCCTTGAGCGGCAGCTCGACGCCTTCGCGGAGCCGCTCGCGCGCCTGGTCGAGGCCGCCGACATCCTCCCAGCGCACCGTCGGCATCTGCACCATCACCTCGCGCATCGCCGACGGCTGGACTCGCTTCAGCGCCTCGTCGAAGTCGGTGCGCGTGACCGACAGCTCGTCGAGCACGTCGTGGGGGATGGTTCCCTCCTCGAGGTTGAGCCTCGGCATGATCCGGCGCACCGATTCGATCGCCGCCTCGCGGGTCAGCGCGGCAAGGTCGGCGCCGACGAAGCCGTAGGTCCGCCGCGACAGCTCCTGAAGGTCGACCCCGTCGCCGAGCGGCATGCCGCGGGTGTGGATGGCGAGGATCTCGCGCCGGCCGCGTTCGTCGGGGACCCCGATCACGATCTCGCGGTCGAACCGGCCGGGCCGGCGCAGCGCCTCGTCGATCGCTTCCGGCCGGTTGGTGGCGGCGATCACCACCAGATTCTGCCGCGGCTCGAGCCCGTCGAGCAGGGTCAGCAGCTGGGCCACCAGCCGCTTCTCGGCTTCGCCGGCGACCTGCCCGCGCTTGGGCGCGATCGAATCGATCTCGTCGATGAAGATGATCGACGGCGCGGCCTTCGCGGCCTCCTGGAACAGCTCGCGCAGCCTCTTCTCGCTCTCGCCATAGGCCGAGCCCATGATCTCCGGCCCGGCGATGTGGAAGAAATTGGCGTCGCTTTCGTTCGCCACGGCGCGGGCGAGCCGGGTCTTGCCAGTCCCGGGCGGGCCGTGGAGCAGGACGCCCTTGGGCGGATCGACGCCGAGCCGCTCGAAAATCTCCGGGTAGCGCAACGGCAGCTCGACCATCTCGCGGAGCTGGTCGATGGTCGCGCCGATGCCGCCGAGATCGTCATAGGTGACGTCGGCGCGGCGCGCGTCCTTCGCCTCGGTATATTCCGGCCGGAGCTCGACCTCGGTGGTCTGGTCGATATGGACGATGCCCTTGGGCGTGGTCGAGACGACGTTGAGGCGGATTTCCTGCAGCGCGTAGGCGGGCGCGTTGAGCATCTGGCGAAGCTCGGGCGGGATGTCGCCGCGCTGGACCTGCTGCTGGCCGGTGGTGGCGACGATGTCGCCGGCGGTCAGCGGCTTCATGCCGAAGCTGCGCTTGAGGGCGTTGGTGGAGCCGCGCAGGCGAAGGTTCTTCTGCGCGGGCGCGAACACGACCCGCTGCGCCGGCTTCGATTCGGCCTTGCGAATGGTGACGAAATCGCCGGAGCCGATCTCCGCATTGGCCCGCTGCAGGCCGTCGAGGCGGATGATGTCGAGGCCCTCGTCCTCGGGATAGGATAGCACCGCGCGGGCCGGGGTCGAGCGCTTGCCGGTGAGCTCGACCACGTCCCCTTCGCTGAGCGCGAGCGCGGTCATCATCGCCCGCGGCAGCCGCGCGAGCCCGCGGCCGCTGTCGTCGGGCCGCATGTTGGCGACCTGCAGCCGCCTCGGCTCTCGTTCCTCGTCCGCCATCGCCGCTCTCCTCAGGCCCCGCCACGCCAGATAGGGACGGACAACGGCGCTTTCAGCCCGCGGTTCAAAAAAGGCTGGCGTGAGACTGGCTAACCCGGCGCGGGTGAAGCGGCTCGACGGCTGTCGAGACCGAAAAAAAGGGCCGGGTCCCGAAGGGCCGGCCCTTAAGTCTTAGGAGAGGATGCCTGAAAGGCAGGCTCCTTTTCGCGCATGCACAAAAATTGTGCAAGTGCGAAGGAGAGCGTCGCGAGTGCATAGCTTGCAACTTGCGAGCCGCATAATTACGTTGTTTCCGCGCTGCTGCACAACAGGTGCGACGCACAATCAGGAGCTGCGATATGCGCAGGCTGCCCCCTTTGACGGCGATCGAGGCGTTCGTTCAGGTCGCCCGGCTCGGCTCGGTCAAGGCCGCCGCCGAAGCGCTGGCGCTGTCGTCGCCCGCGCTCACCCGGCGCATCCAGGCGCTCGAGCGCCATGTCGGCCATCCTCTGTTCGAGCGGCGTCACCAGGCGGTCCACCTCAATGCCGATGGCGAGCGTCTGCTCGCCGGGATCGCGCCGTCGATCGACGCGCTGGCGCTGGCGATGGAGCGCGCCGCCGGCGACAGCGACCTGATGCGGCTGCGGCTGGCGGTGCCGCCTTTGTTCGCCTCGCAGCGGCTGATGCCGCATTTGGCCGGGCTGCGGGCGCTCCATCCGGAGCTCCACATCGACATCGACACCGCCGCCCACGGCCTCGCCCGCCTCGACGAAGGTCTGGATGCGGCGATCGCCATCGCCACCGAGGTCGACCCGAACCTCTATTCGAGCCGCATCGACAGCAATGAAGTGGTCGCGATCGGCTCGCGGGACTTGCGGGAAGGTCCGAACGCGATCCGGGACCCGGCGCAGCTCGCCGGCGCCACGGTCTTCCTGCACCGCGACCTTCCCGACGCGTTTGATTACTGGCGCGAAGCGGTCGGTCTGCCCGGCCTGGAGCCCGGCGCGGTCGACCATTTCGACTCCGGCCAGCTGATCCTCGACGCGGCGGCGCAGGGGCTCGGCGTGGCCTTCATGCTCGAAAGCCATTTGCAGGAAGCCCATGACGAGCGGCTGGTCCGGCTGTTCGACGTCCGGGTCGAGAGCCCGTACAGCTACTGGTTCGCGTGCCGCCGATCGGCGCTCGCCCGGCGGCCGGTGAGGATCTTCCACGATTGGCTGTTCCACACCGTAGCGCTGAGCGAGGCGGCCTAGAATTTCATCCTTGCGACGATCCGCCGCATCGCGCCTCGAGGCAGCAGGCGGTTGGACTGGGCGGTGGCCTTGTTGGCGAGGCCGGGGATGACGACCGCCTTGTTCCGGTCAAGGCCGCTTATCCCTGCCGCCACCACCGGGGCCGGATCGGCGGTGAAGCGCCGGTAAGCGGACGTGCTGAGGCCGGCCACGGCGCCGAATTCGGTGCGGGTCGGGCCCGGGCACAGCGCCGAGACCTTGATGCCCGTGCCGCGGACCTCTTCGTGCAGAGCCTCGGTGAAGGCGAGGACATAGGCTTTGGTGGCGAAATAGACGGCGATGCCGGGGCCGGCCTGAAAGGCGCCGGTCGACGCGACGTTGAGGATCGCGCCCCCCCGCCGGGCCAGCATCGCGGGCAGGACGAGGTGGCAGAGCCGCGTCAGCGCCGCGACGTTGAGCTCGATCATCTCGGATTGGCGGTCCAGCGGAAGCCTGGCGAAGCGGCCGGCCAGCCCGAAGCCGGCATTATTGATCAGGGTTTGGACGGTGAGGCCGCGCGCTTCGACGCCGGCGATCACCGTCTCCGCCGCACCAGGCTTCGCCAAGTCGGCGGGGACGACGTGAGCGCCGCCGCCGATCTCGCCGGCCAGCGCTTCGAGCCGGTCCTGCCGCCTTGCCACCAGCACCAGCTCGTCCCCGCGACGCGCGCATTGGCGCGCGAATTCGGCGCCGAGACCGCTGGACGCGCCGGTGACCAGGGTGACCGGGCGCATCAGTCCCTGAGGCTGGCCTTGACGATCCTGCCGGGATTGCGCGGCGGCTCGCCCTCGGGGAGGGCGTCGACATGCTCCATGCCTTCGACGACCTCGCCCCACACCGTATATTGGTTGTCGAGGAACCGGGCGTCGTCGAAGCAGATGAAGAACTGGCTGTTGGCGCTGTCGGGATTGTGCGCCCGAGCCATCGAGCAGGTGCCGCGGACGTGCGGTTCGCTGCTGAACTCGGCCTTGAGGTTGGGGTGCTTGGAGCTTCCGGTGCCGGTGCCGGTCGGGTCGCCGCCCTGGGCCATGAAGCCCGGGATCACGCGGTGGAAGGTGATGCCGTCGTAGAAGCCGTCTTCGACGAGGCTCTTGATCCGTTCGACATGGCCGGGCGCGAGGTCCGGGCGCAGCCGGATGACGACATCGCCGCCGCCATCACTGCCAGTGTCGAGGTTGAGCACCAGCGTGTTGAGTTCGTGAGCCATGCCGAGTTTCCTTATCCGCTTTCGACGCGGCTTAGGCGCGGCGCTCCCGATGCGCCACCCCGGCTGGTCAGAATTGTCGACACGCCGGGCCCGCCGTCCTAACAGGCGCAGGCCACGCCAATGACGGAGAGGGGGCGATGAGCGACAGCGATCTCGAAGCCCCGCACGGAGCGCTGCCCACCGCCGAGGATCGGCTCGACGAGGACGATCGGCTGAAGCCCGAATTCGTCAGTCGCGTGCTCGATCGGGTCGCCGCCGGCGATGCCGAAGGCGCGCGGGCGCTGGTCGAGCCGCTCCACCCGGCCGACGTCGCCGACCTGTTCGAGATCGTCGACCGCGACGAGCGGCGCGCGCTCGCTTCGGCCGTCGCCGACCTGCTCGACGGCGACGTCTTTGCCGAGATGAACGACTGGGTGCGGGAAGAGCTGATCGATGCGCTCGAGCCGCACGAGGTCGCCGAGCTGGCGGGCGAGCTCGAGACCGACGACGCGGTCGCGATCATCGAGGATATGGAGGAGGACGACCAGCGCGCCGTCCTGCGGGCGCTGGACCCCGACGACCGCGCCGCGATCGAGGAAGCTCTCACCTTCCCGGAGGAATCGGCCGGCCGCCTGATGCAGCGCGACCTGATCGCGGTGCCCGAGCATTGGACCGTCGGCCAGGTGATCGACTATCTTCGCGCCGGCGAGGACCTGACCACCGATTTTTGGGAAATCTACATCGTCGATCCGCAGCATCACCCGGTCGGGACGGTGATGCTGAGCTGGGTGCTGCGCACGCCCCGCCACGTCGCGATGGCGGACCTGATGCAGCGCGAGCAGACCTTGATCCCGGTCGACATGGACCAGGAGGAAGTGGCGCTCCGCTTCCAGAAATATGCGCTCATTTCGGCCGCCGTGGTCGATCAGGCGGGCCGGCTGGTCGGCATGATCACCGTCGACGACATCGTCCATATCATCCAGGAGGAAGCGAGCGAGGACGTCCTCCTCCTGTCCGGCGCGGGCGAGGGCGACATCAACCAGCCGATCCGCGACAGCTACAAGGCGCGGGTGCGCTGGCTGATCGCTAATCTCGGCACGGCCCTCGTCGCCTCGACCATCATCGCCCTGTTCGGCGCGGCGATCGAGCAGATGGTCGCGCTCGCCGTGCTGATGCCGATCGTCGCCTCGATCGGCGGCAATGCCGGCACCCAGACGATGGCGGTCGCGGTGCGCGCGCTGGCGATGAATCAGCTCACCCGCTCCAACACCTGGCGGACGATCTGGCGCGAGATCAGGCTGGCGCTGCTCAACGGCCTCACCGTCGCGGTCCTGATCGGCGTCGGCGCCGGCCTGGTCTTCGCCAATCCCGAGCTTGGGCTGGTCATCGCCGCGGCGATGCTGATCAACATCGCGGTGGCGGGGCTCGCCGGGGTGCTGGTGCCGGTGCTGCTCGAGCGGCTCGACCAGGATCCCGCGGTCGCCTCCTCGGTGTTCGTGACGATGATTACCGATTCGATGGGCTTCTTCGCCTTCCTCGGGCTGGCGGTGGCGTCCGGCCTGGTCGGGTAAACTGTTGATCCCGGGCATGAAAGCCGGCAAAGCTGACGCGATGCCCTCGCTCAACATCAGCAAGGTCGCGGTCGGCTGCGCGAGCTTCGACGCGCTCCGCAAGCGGCAGGAATCGCGTGTCAGCGAAGGAACCGTGCCGATCGTCACCCGCTTCCGGCCGAAGCGCGCCGATGAGCTCGTCGGCGGCTCGATCCACTGGATCGTCAAGCATCGGATCACCGCCCGCAATACCATCCTCGGTTTCGGCGAGGCCGAGGACGGGCGGACGCTGATCCGGCTCGATCCGAAGCTGGTGCCGGTCCGCGCCTGGCCGAAGCGGGCGCACCAGGGCTGGCGCTACCTGTCCGCCCAGGACGCGCCCACGGATTTCGACGCTTGTGACGAGGGCCTGGCGGCGCTCCCGCCGGCGCTGGCGATCCAGCTCGCCGCGCTGGCGCTGATCTAGTCCGCCCCGCAGAGCACCCGGCCGGAGCCGAGCGCCTTCACGGTGCAGGCCGGGCTGCCCTTTATCTCGACGTTGCCGGCGCCGGTGGCGGTGACCTTCGCGGCCCGCCTGACCGCGACGCCGATCTCGCCGGACGTGTCGGCATTGATCTCGGCATCCTCCACGGCGAGCGCGCTGCCGTCGAAATCGCCGCTGCCCTGGATGGTCGCGCGCAAAGTCTTGACCTTGCCGGCCACGGCGATCCGGCCCGAGCCAAGCAGCCCCACGATCAGGCTGTCCGCCTCGATCGTGCCGAAGGCCACGCTGCCGCTCCCGGAGACCGACACGTCGAACCGCATCGCCTTTGCCTTGTCGATGCTGATGCTGCCCGATCCATTCACCGCGGCGCTGCGCAGGTCATGCGTGGCGAGGACGATCTTCACCGGTCCCACGCCCTCCTTCGGATAGCCGCCCCAGGCGGACCGATTGGGCCGTATGCGGAGCGTGCGCCCCTGCACGTCGACCGAAACCCGGTCGACGGCCTGGCCGGTGCCGCTGACCGTGGCGGCGTTCGGCCGGCCGGTGGCGAGGATGACCTCGAACGGACCGTCGACCTGCACGCGATCGAAATCGGTGACGGTGAGGCGCCGCTCTTCGGCGAGAACGGCAGCCGGTGCGGACAGCGCCATCAGCGCGAGCATGATCCTTGCCATGCCGGGATCATGCCGCCGATAGGTTAATGCCCGCTAAACCAAAGCTCAGCCGCAGCGCACGTTGCCCGAGCCCATCTTGCTGACCGAGCATTTGGCGCCGCCGGTCACGCTGACGTCGCCCGAGCCCATGATCGAGACCTCGGCCGTCTCGGCGGCGTTCATCCGGACGTCGCCCGAGCCGACGATCGACACCGACGCCATGCGGCTTTTCAGCGCGTCCACGACGACGTCGCCGGAGCCGGCGATCGAGACGCTCGACCGGTCGGCGGTGCCGGCGGCGCGGATCGCGCCGGAGCCCGCGACCGAGAAGCTCGCCTCGCCGACCCGCAGCGAGTCGATCGTCATGTCGCCCGACCCGCCGATCGAGGCGGCGAACTCGCGGCCTTCCACCCGGTCGATGCGCATGTCGCCCGACCCGCCGATGGCAGCCGCCCGCAACGCCGGAGTGGTGACATAGACGGTGACCGGGCGGTTCCGCCTGAAGCCGAGCGTGAACCGCTCGCCCTTCCTGCGCCTGATCTCCAGGTCGCCATTCTCGACCACGACCTCCATCTTGCCGATCTCCTCGGCATCGCCTTCGGCACGGACGGATGCTGCAGGCCCGACCCGAACGATCACATTGTAAGGGCCGCCGAGCGAAACTGAGTCGAAGGAGCCGACGTCGAAGCTCTGCCTTGAACTCGGCTCGGCCGGCTCGTCCGCGCCATGCTGGGCATCGGCCATGTTGCAGGCGGCGGCGAGGGCGAGCGTGGAAATCAGGATGAGCGCGGAACGCATGGCATTGTCCTCAGCTGTGTTAGTAACGCAATACACGTGCCCGGCTCGACCTGCAACAAAAAAAGGGCGGCCCGTTTCCGGACCGCCCTTGCCCTCAGCCGAAGCCGCAGGCTTATTTCTCGGCGACCTTGTCCTTGTTGTAGACTGCCGCCGCCCGGTTTAGGATCTCGAGGATCTTTTCGAGCGCCTTGGGCTCGTCGACCTGCTCCATGGCGGCGAGCTCGCGCGCCAGCCGGCTCGAGGCGGCCTCGAAAATCTGCCGCTCCGAATAGCTCTGCTCGGGCTGGTCGTCCGCGCGGAACAAGTCGCGGGTCACCTCCGCGATCGACACGAGGTCGCCGGAATTGATCTTCGCCTCATATTCCTGCGCGCGCCGGGACCACATGGTGCGCTTCACCTTGGGCTTGCCCTTGAGGGTAGCGAGCGCCTCCTGCATGGTCTTGTCGGACGACAGCTTGCGCATGCCGACGCTCTCGGCCTTGTTGGTGGGGACGCGGAGCGTCATCCGCTCCTTCTCGAAACGGAGCACGTAAAGCTCGAGCTGCATGCCGGCGATGTCGGTGCTCTGGAGCTCGATGACACGGCCCACGCCGTGCTTGGGGTAAACCACGTAATCGCCAACGTCGAAGTTCAATGCCTTCGCTGCCATCAATCAGACCTTCCCATGGAAATAGCCGCAAACCACGCCAAGCCGCATCCGCCCCATTGGACGCAGTCCGAGTCATCTGATTTGCGGCGATTCTTCTAGATCACCAAAATGCGAATGCGACGGCATCCGCTTCGATGCTCATCATATATCATAAGGGAGGCGCAAAAGCTAGGGTTTCGGCTCCCCTCATCGGAATTCTGACGCCGCCCGTCGATCCCCCGCCTGACGTTACGGCAGCGCGGCATCCCCCGCCTTGCAGCGGTCGCGGCATTCGGCCGGGCCGGCCGGATGTTCGGCAAATCCGTTAGCGGCGAGTTCGGTTCAGTCGCCCTGGCCGGGATCGGGGGTGAAATATTTGTCGAACTTGTCGGGCTCGCCCTTATGGTCGTCGGCGTCGGCCGGGGATTCGCGCTTGCGGGTGATGTTGGGCCACTCCGCCGAATAAGTCGCGTTGACCTCGAGCCACTTTTCGAGCCCGGCCTCGGTGTCGGGGAGGATCGCCTCGGCGGGACATTCGGGCTCGCAGACGCCGCAGTCGATGCATTCGCTGGGGTTGATCACCAGCATGTTGTCGCCCTCGTAGAAGCAGTCGACCGGGCACACTTCCACGCAGTCCATATATTTGCAGCGGATGCAGGCTTCGGTGACGACATAGGTCATTGCGGCTTCTCCTGGAGCGGAATCACTAGTCGTCTCCGCCTTGGCTCGTCAACGGCTGGCCGGCGCTGCCGTCGGAAAGCTCGCGGTAGAGGAGCCGAGCCTCGGCGGGCGGACCGCGGCGGACGGGAAGCGCCTCCACTTGGATCACCCTTACCCTGCCGCGGTGGGCGAAGCTCAGCACGTCGCCCGCCCGCACCGCCGCATGGGCGCGGTCGATGAGGCGGCCGCCGATCCGGATGCGCCCGTCCTCGGCCAGCGCCTGCGCCAGGGCGCGGGTCTTCACGATCCGGGCGAACCACAGGAATTTGTCGAGCCGCAGGCTCTCAGCCGCCACGGCGCAGCTCCGCCAGCGCGGCGAAGGCGTGGCCGCCTCCCGCCTGGCGCTTGGGCCGGGGACGCTCGCGGCCGCGCCAGATCCAGCCGGCGGCGCTGTCCGACGGGCGGAAACCGACCTCCTTCATCAGCCTGGCGATCGCCTGCGGCTGCAGCCCGAGGGACGTGGCCAGCGCCTGATCGACCACCGCCGCCTGCTTGCCTGCGCGGGCTTCGTGGGCGTGGCGGGCGAGGCGCTCGACCAGGTCAACCCGCAGCATCTGCGGCCCGAGCGCGCGAAAGCCGAGCCGGGTGAGCAAGGCGCGCTCGCCCTCGGCGGGCGCCGGCAGGACGACGCTGGCATGGCGCGGCAGCTCGGGCATCGGCGCCGACGCCGCGGCGGCGCGGAGCGCGGTCCGCCAGCGCCGCGCCTCGGGCTTGAGCACGTCGGGCATGAACAGATCGAGCGTGCCGATCCGAACCTTGAGCCGCGCCATCAGGCGGCGCTGCTCCCGGTCGAGCGTCGCCAGCGGCCGCGCCACCGCCTCGCGGGCGACGATGCCGCCTTCGTCGACCAGCATAGCGAGGACCGCGCGCATCGCCGGCGGGCTGGCCGGATCCAAGGCGGCCGCGCCCGCCGCGCGCAGCGGGCCGAGGAAGCGCTCGACCTGGCCGCGCAGCCAGTCCTTGAGCCGCGCCACCACCGCCTCGCGGCCGCGCTCCGACAGCCGCTCGAGCTTGCGGTCGAGCAGCAGCCGCGGCGACAGCAGGTTCTTGCCTGGCGACAAAAGCGCCACCTCGTGGCCGCGCCACAGGATCGTGACCGGACGGCCGGCCTCGGTGCGGAGCGTCAGATGGTCGTCGCTGTCGGCGACCAGGGCGGCGGCGCGCTTCTCATATTCGCCGCCCAGCCGGCGCTCGGCGGCGGCGAGCAGCATCTTGCGGTCGGCGTGGCGGGCGGCCGGATCGACCTCGAAGGCGAACCCTTCCATCCGGCCGATCGCATAGCTGCCGACGCTGACCTCGCCCTGCTCGTCGACGATCACCGGGAACTCGCCCGCCCCCTTGCCGCCGAGATCGCGCATCAGCACCGAGGTGCGGCGGTCGACGAAGCGCTGGGTGAGCCGCTCGTGGAGGGCGTCCGACAGTTTCTCCTCGACCGCGCGGGTGCGCTCGGCCATCGCCTCGGGCGCGGCCAGCCAGTCTTGGCGATGGGCGATATAGGCCCAGGTGCGGACCCCGGCGATGCGATCGGCGAGGGTGTCGATGTCGCCCTGGACATTGTCGAGCCGGGCGACCTCGGCGGCGTACCAGGCCTGCGGGATGCGGCCGTCGCCTTCGCTGAGATAGGCGTAGAGGCGGGCGACGAGCCGCGCATGATGATCGGCGCCGGTCTTGCGGAAGTCGGGCAGGCCACACGCAGCCCACAAGGTGCGGACGCGCTCGTAGCCGGCGGCGCGGGCGCGGACCTCGGGGTCCTCGGCCAGCCGCTTCAGCACCGCCAGGTCGACCGCCTCCGGGGCGGCCCGCAGCCCCGGCCGATCGGGACGGCGCTCGAGCGAGCGGATCAGCGCGTCGACGCTGCCGAAGTCCGGATCGCCTTCGCGCCAGTAGAGATGATCGAGCGGGGCGAAGCGGTGCTCCTCGATCGCCTCGATCTCCTCGGGCCGGAACTCGGCGGAGAGCTCCCCTTCCAGCGTCAGCGCCCCGAAGGTGCCGTCGCGCTGGTGGCGGCCGGCGCGGCCCGCAATCTGCGCCATCTCGGCGGGGCTGAGCCGGCGCCTGCGCCGGCCGTCGAACTTGGCGAGGCCGGCGAAGGCGACATGGCCCACATCCATGTTGAGGCCCATGCCGATCGCGTCGGTGGCGACGAGATAATCGACCTCGCCGGCCTGGTACATCGCGACCTGGGCGTTGCGGGTGCGCGGCGAGAGGGCTCCCATCACCACCGCCGCGCCACCCCGCATCCGCCGCAGCATCTCGGCGACCGCATAAACCTGCTCGGCGGAGAAGGCGACGATGGCCGAGCGCGGCGGCAGCCGCGACAGCTTGGCCGCGCCGGCATAGCTCAAGGTCGAGAAGCGCGGCCGGCCGATAATCTCCGCCTTGGGAAGCAGCGCCCGCACCATCGGCGCCAGGCTCTCCGCGCCGAGGATCATCGTCTCCTCGCGGCCGCGGGCGTGCAGCATCCGGTCGGTGAAGACGTGGCCGCGCTCGGGATCGGCGCCGAGCTGCGCCTCGTCCAGCGCCACGAAGGCAAAGTCGCGCTCCATCGGCATCGATTCCGCGGTGCACAGGAACCAGCGCGCATCCTTCGGGAGGATCTTTTCCTCGCCGGTGATCAGCGCGACCCGGGACGCGCCTTTGATCTTCACCACCCGATCATAGACTTCGCGCGCGAGCAGCCGCAGCGGAAAGCCGATCATCCCGCTCGAATGCGCGGCCATGCGCTCGACGGCGAGATAGGTCTTCCCGGTATTGGTCGGCCCGAGGATGGCCGCCAGCGGCGCCCGCGCGAAATCGCTCATGTCCATTAGATTGGCACGGCAGGCACCGATGGCAACAATTTGAGGCGGTTCCATGCGGCGCGCTCGTTTCGTCGCCGTGCCGCAGCCGTTCACCGCACGGCGCCCCGTATCGGGAATCGCTTCACTTTACTTTAACTGTCTTTCCGCACAGTCCTTCCACCAGCGCAACGGCGGCCGCACCGGCGGTCCGGCCTTCGAAGCGGCGGGGTTTTCAGGGGCTGCGGGGGCACATCCGCTTGTATCAGTTCAACGACATTGGCGCCGGCGCGGGCGGGGGGGCTGTCGCCCTCAGCTTCGATCGCCCGCTGCTCCGACCGATCCAAGCCCCTGCGCCTGTCAATCCGCTCCACGATCTGCGCAGGCGGATCGAGGATCTCGACCTCGTCACCGACCTCGGCATGCGGATCGGATCGCGCGAATGGCTGCGCGGTGCCGCGACCTGCGCCTTGCTCTGCTACGCCGCCTGGTCGTTCGCACCCGGCGCGGTCGCTTTGACCGGAGCCTCGCCGCCCGTGCTTGCGGATGCGCATTGGGAGGAAGCGCGGGCGCTCGCCATTTCTCCCCTCGCGCTGGGCGCCGACACCGGCCGCCGGATGGCGCCGACCGACGCGGCCGCGCCACTGCTCGACACGCCGGAGCGCCCGAGCATCGACCTGTTCGCCACGCTCGGCCGCGGCGACCGCTTCACGCGCGTGCTGGCGCGCGCCGGCGTCGCCGAGGCGGAAGCGGAGCGCATTGCGGAGATGGTCTCAGCGGCCGTCGCGCTCGATGAGGTGAAGCCGGGCACGGTCCTCGACATCACCCTCGGCCGCCGTCCCAACAAGCGCGTGGCGCGGCCGCTCGACGCGCTCGCCTTCCGCGCCCGCTTCGACCTCAAGCTCGAGCTCGCCCGCGTCGACGGCAAGCTCGCGCTGACCAGCATCCCCATCGCCGTCGACGACACCCCGCTCCGGATCCAGGGCCGGGTCGGCTCGAGCCTTTACCGGTCCGCCCGCGCCGCCGGGGCTCCGGCCAAGGTCGTCGAGGCCTATATCCGGGCCATTGCCGGCCAGATCAATATCGGCAGCGTCGGCGCCGACGACCGCTACGACATCATTCTCGAGCACCGCCGCGCCGCCACCGGGGAAACCGAGACCGGCAAGCTCCTATATGCCGGCCTCGACCGGTCGGGCGGCAGCAACCTTCAGCTGATGCAGTGGGAACAAGGCGGCAAGCCGCAATGGTTCGAGGCCTCGGGCGTCGGCAAGAGCAGCGGCATGCTCCAGCGCCCGGTGCCGGGATCCGTCTCCTCCAACTTCGGCATGCGGCGGCACCCGATCCTCGGCTATTCGCGCATGCACAAGGGGATGGACTTCCGCGCCGGCTACGGCACCCCGATCCTCGCCGCGACCGACGGCCGCATCTCCGCGGCCGGCTGGGCCGGAGGCTATGGGCGCCAGGTCCGGATCCGGCATGCGGGCGGGCTGATGACTTCCTATTCGCACATGAGCCGCATCGTCGCCCGGCCCGGAGCGCAGGTGCGGCAGGGCCAGGTGATCGGCTATGTCGGGTCGACCGGCCTATCGACCGGCCCCCATCTCCATTACGAGCTCTATCGCAACGGCACGCCGGTCAATCCGGCGTCGGTCAAGTTCACTATGCGGGCTCAGCTGAACGGCGACGAGCTGGCGCGTTTCCGGAGCCGGCTGCGCGGGCTGTTGGCGGTGCCGGCCGGCGCCGCGCGCGGCGAAATACGGCAGGCCGAGGCGACCGCGGCCAAGAAGGCCGGCAAAGCCTGATCCAACGAGAATTGGGCCGGCGGGGCCCGAGTGCCGGGACAACAGGCGCCCGTACAGCTTTGCGTTCTGGATCGGATCAAGGCGCCTTGATCAGCGCCCTTGCGCCCGCCAGCGCTTGACGACCCGCGCCACCATCGATTCCTCCTCGCCGGTCTGCTTCCACAGCTCGGAGAAGGCCGGGTCGGACGAGGCCGGGCGGCGATCGCGCTCGAGCTCGTCGAAGGACACCCGGATCGGGATCGAAACGCCCTCGCCGCAGACGATGCACTCGCGGTTGCGAAGCGCGGGAATGACGTCGAGGAAGCCGCGCGCGCCTTCCGGCATCGCGCTCTTCACGAATGCCTGGTCGCGGTCGTTGTTGAGCCGCATCGCGATGATCGTGCCGCATTGCGAGAGCACGCCTTCGGCCAGGTCCGACGGGCGCTGCGTGATGAGGCCGAGCGAGACGCCGTACTTGCGCCCTTCCTTGGCGATCCGCTCGAGGATCTTGCGCACCGCCTGGCCGCTCGACGTCTTGTCGGCGGGAACGTAGCGGTGCGCTTCCTCGCAGACCAGCAGCACCGGCCGCTGGGCTTCGTTGCGCGACCAGATCGCATAGTCGAAGACAAGCCTGGAGAGCACCGCGACCACCACCGAGGTGATATCCGAAGGCACGCCGGAAACGTCCACGATCGAGATCGGCTTGCCCCGAGCCGGCAGGCGGAAGATCTTGGAGATGAAGGTGGTCATGCTGTCCGCGACGAGCATGCCGGAAAACATGAAGCTGTAGCGCGGATCGGCCTTGAGCTCGTCGATCTTGGTCTTGAGCCGCATATAAGGCGCCGTGTCGGTGGCCTTGTTGAGCAGCCCCATCTCGTTCGAAATGGAGGTGGTGAGGTCGGTCAGCGTGTACGGGATCGGCGAATCGACGGTGAGCTTGGTCAGTCCTTCCGCCGCCCGGTTGCGCGAGCGCGCGTGCAGCAGGCACTTGGCGAGAATGTCGGCGTCGCGCTGCCTGTCGGCGCCGCTCGACGTGATCATCACCTCGCAATGCTCCTCGAAGTTCATCAGCCAATAAGGCATGGCGAGATTATCGACGTTGAACAATTCGCCATAGCCTTTGAAGGCGGCCGAATATTCGCCGTGCGGGTCGATCATCACGATATGGCCTTCGGGCGCCATGTCGCAGATGCGGTGCATGATCAGCGCCGCCGAAGTGGATTTGCCGGTGCCGGTCGAGCCGAGCAAAGCGAAATGCTTGCCGAGCATGGCATCGACATAGAGCGCGCCGCGCACGTCCTTGGTCGGGTAGACGGTGCCGATCTCGATATGCGGGCGTTCGTCGGCGGCGAATATCTGCTTGAGATCCGCGGCCGTCACCGGGAAGACGCGGTCGCCGGGAATAGGATAGCTGGTGACGCCGCGCTTGAAGTTGACCAGCCGGCCGGTCTGCTCGTCCTCGTCGCCCTCGCCCAGGAAGTCGAGCTCGGCGCTGATGACATCGCCCTCGACGTCGGTGATGCACAGATTGCGCACGTTCGCGAGCAGCCAGTGGCGGCCCGATTCGAGCTTTACCTGGCTGCCGACCTGACCCGACATAGCGACGCTGGGATCGGCCTCCTGCGCCAGCTCGCGAAGCCGGCTGCCGCTCATCTGGATGCGGGCGCCCCCGCCCGACACCTCGACGACCGTGCCGACATGCTCGTGCCGAGTGGTGGTGAGCTCGACCGGATTGATCCTCGCCGGCCCGGTGTCCGCCTCGTCGTCATGCTGGAAGCTTTGATAGTGCATCATGTCGGTCATGGCGGCGGCCGGGCCTTCTTTCGCTATGCGTTCCATGGCAAGCAGCTAGCGAAAAAGGGTAAATAAGTGATGTTCGGGCCGTCGCGGAGGCTTCACACGCGGCGGAACACCGCGCTTCCGCTCCAGCCGAGGAACAGCGAGACCAGCACCGCCACCAGGCCGTAAGCGAGCGACCAGCGGTCCGCCGCTTCCGCGACGAAGCGCTCGAAGCCGAGCTTCTCGATCCTGATCTCGCGCACCGCCGCCGCCAGCACCCGGCCGTCCTGGATCAGGAACGTCTCCGCGGTGTAGTTTCCGACCGGCACCCGCGCCGGAATGCTGAGCCGGGCGCGGTACAGCACGCCGGCGGTGATCTCGACGCCTTTCGGCTCCTCGAAATAAAGGCGCCGGGCGCGCATCAGCTGGATGAGCCCGCGCTCGAACCGCCGCCGCTCCTCGGGGGTGGCGCCGGCGCCCGGGGAAAGCTGGAGGTTCTCGAGCCCAAGCTCGTAGATCGCCGCCATGCGTTCGTCGACCAACTCCGAAAGCGGCTGCGAGGAGGCGACCGCGTAGAAGGAGGGCGCGGAGCGGAAGCGCTCGCTCTCGACGTTCATCCAGATCCCCGCGACCTTCTGCTTCTCGCGCACCAGGATCGGCTCGGCAGGGCCTTTGACCACCACGGCGATGTCGGCCGGCTCGTCCGGCGTGCGCCCGCCCGGATAGATGATCGCGCCGAACAGGAGCAGCTCGGCGCCGGTGAACGAATAACGGATCTCGATCTGCCGCTGCGACACGTCGGGCACCAGCAGCGGCTCGGTGGCGCTCGCCGCCAGCGGCAGCATCAGCAGCGCGAGGAACGCGCGCAGCCGCCTCACAGCGCCTGGAC
>DASZDE010000122.1:0-14113 GCA_035942355.1 Allosphingosinicella sp.
GCGCCTCGACCTGCACGCCCGAGGCAAGGTCGTAGGTCGCGCTCGCGAACAGCCGGTCGTTGGTGCCGCCGCCCGCCGTCTCGGCGATCTGGTCGGACTGGCTGTTGACGAAATAGCTGTCATTGCCGCCGCGCCCGGTCAGTTGGTCGGCGCCGCCCTTGCCGTCCAATTTGTTGGCGCCCTCATTGCCGAAGATCGCGTTGGCGAACTCGTTGCCGGTAAGGTCGATGCCGGCGGTGCCGCTCGGCAAGGTGGTGCCGATCGTCTCGATATGGCTCGCCGCCTGCAGCACGAAGTCGACCGAGCTCAGCACCCGATCATCGCCGCTGTTGACGCTCTCGAACACCTTGTCGTCGGCATGGTTGACCACGAACGCATCGTTCCCGGTGCCGCCGAACATGCGGTCGATGCCCGCCCCGCCGTCGAGGCGGTCGTTCCCGACCTGGCCGTGAATCCGGTCGTCGCCGATCTCGCCGTACAGCTGATCGTTGCCGCCGAGGCCGAACATGACGTTCGCCGCGTCGTCGCCGGCGATCGTCTCGCCCGCGCCGGTGCCGACCCGGGTCGCCTCCCCGGGGCCGGTGACGGCGAAGCGGTCGATCACAGTGCGGTGGGCCTGGCTGGCATCGTGATAGGCGAGCTCGAGCGTCCCGTCGGTGCGCACCGCGAAATCCTCGATCGTGTAGAATTGGGTATTTTGCGCCGCGGCGTTCACCCGCGTCACGTCGATCGAGGATCCGAGCGGGCCGACGATGCCGACGAACGCATCGAGCGTGCCGTTGCCGTTTACGCCGTCGACGCCGACATTGTAGGCGATCGCGATGCGGCCGTCGGGGAGCGCCTCGGCCCAGGTATATTTGCTGTGATTGCCATGCTGGGCGCTGCGGGTCGCGATCGTGATCGGATCGGTCAGGGCGCCGCCTTGCGCGTCGAAATAGCGGATCAGCGTCTGCCAGCCGGTGTGCGCGAAGCTACCCGGAACATTGGTGGGGACGTAGGTGGTCTCCGACCAGATGACGGCGAAACTGCCGTCGGGAAGGGCGACGATGTTCGCCCCGGTGCTCGGATCGAGCGTCTCGGGATGCTCGCCGGACTGATTGCCGAACGGACCAAGGTCGATTTTCACCGGCTCGCCGACATTGCCCGGCGACGAGATCTGCAGCGACAGCTGCGGCTCGAGCTGCGCGCCTCCGCCCGGCGGTGCCGTAAAGCGGTAGTCGAGATAGACGAAGGCGGTCTCGCCGCCCGCCAGCGTCTCGCTGTCGTTGATGAACTGGCTCCGCGCGCGCCGGTTCACGGTCGCGCCGTTGAGGTTCTCGACGTCGTCGTCGGCGACAACCGACGCCGTGGCCGGAGCGGCGGCTGCGTCGAAATAGCGGACGCGCACGTCATATTCCGCGGTGACCGTCGTGCTGGTCGTGCCGTTGTTCGGGTCCTGCGGGTAGGTCAGGGTGAATTGATCGCCCGCGCGGCTGGTGTCGTTCCAGATAAAGGCGAAGCCGCCGTCGTCGGCGGCGGTGAGGGTGTAGCCGGAGCCGCTGCGGTCTTCGTCGTTTTCGAACATCGGGTTGACGATATCGGTGGCGGGCGTTCCGTCGAAATTCAGAATCTGGACGCGGGCGCCCGCGCCGAGCCCGACATGCCAGGTGGCGTAAAGCGCGTAGCGGCCGTCGCTCAGCGTTTCGACATAGCCGTAGCGAAAGCCCGCGAAAGCGGTGGTCGCGGCGACCAGGGTTTCAGCGCCGCCCTCGTCGATGCGGGTGAGGAAGGTGTTCCCCTCGTCGCTCACAACGACGATCGATCCGTCGCGGCCGGCGTCGAACTCGATCGTGTGGTTGGCGCCGGTGTCGTTCCTACTGACTCGCGTGATCGGCATGACGTGCCTCCCCCTTGCTCAGCCGGGACCCGAATTTCGGATCCATCAGAAGCTAAGGCGCAAAGCGGCGCGAAAAGGGGTCGAGCCCGTTGAAAAAAAAAGCGCGCCCGCCGTTAGGGCCGAGGGCGTGACTGGACGGGGGAAGCGATGTAACCTTGCGTCCGAACCGGCGGGAGGGGCATGCTGGCGCATCTGGACCAACGCGCGCTCGCGATCGTGGAGGAGTGTCTCGACCTTGAGGGCGAGGCGCGGGCGCGGCGCGTTGCCGAAGCCTGCGCCGGGTCGCCGGAGCTGCGCGCCAAGGTCGAGCGCATGCTGGCGATGGACCAGACCCGGTTCAAGCTGCTGCCGACCGAGGCGCTGACCACGCCCGAGGCGCCGGCCGACCCGGTGCCGGAGCGGATCGGCCGGTTCCGGGTGACGGGGGTCATCGGCAGCGGCGGCATGGGCACGATCGTCGCCGCCGAGCGGGACGACGGCGTCTACCGGCAGCAGGTGGCGATCAAGCTCATTCGCGCAGGCCTCAAGGGCGCGCAGGCGCAGGCGCGGTTCGCGCTCGAGCGGCGGATCCTGGCACGGCTGTCGCATCCGGGGATCGCCCGCATCCTCGACGGCGGCGAGGCCGATGGGCGCCCTTATCTGGTGATGGAATATGTTGAAGGGCAGCCGATCACCGTCGAGCTCGAAGCGCGGCGCGCGGGGCTGAACGAGAGCCTCGACCGGTTCGAGGCGATTTGCGAGGCGGTCAGCCACGCCCACCGGAACCTCGTCGTCCATGCCGACATCAAGCCGTCCAACGTAATCGCGGCCGCCGACGGCGCTATCAAGCTGCTCGATTTCGGCATCGCCCGGCTGACGGCGGAGCTGGACGAGGACGAGATTGAGGGGCCGTACCCGCTGACCAAGGGCTATGCCGCGCCCGAACGGCTGTCGGGCCAGCCGCCGACGGTGGCGAGCGACGTCTTCGGCCTCGGCGCCCTGCTGCACGAGATGCTGACCGGGAGCCGGCCCGATCCGGACGGAAGGCCGATGAGCGCGGTGGCGGCGGAGCGGGGCTTCCGCATTCCGCACCGCCTCCTCCGCGGCGATCTCGACGCCATCGCCGCGAAGGCGCTCGCCCCCGATCCGGCCGAACGCTATCCGGACGTCGCCGCGCTGATCGCGGACCTGCGGCGCTACCGCTCCTGCAGTCCCGTCCTGGCGCGTCGCGGCGGCCGGCGTTACCGCGCGGTCAGGTTCATCGCGCGCCATCGTCGCGGCGTCGCGCTCACCATGCTGACGATGATCGGCCTACTCGCCGCCACCACGATCAGCGCCGCCATGTATTTCAGGGCCGAGCGCGCTCACGGCGAAGCGGAGCGGCGATTCCAGGAAGTGCGGGGACTCGCCCGCTTCATGCTGTTCGATCTCTACGATGAGCTTCGCAACGCGCCGGGCACCGTCAGGGCGCGGCTCGCCATCGCCGAGACGGGCGGACATTATCTCGACCGGCTGCGGCAGGTGCCGGACGCGCCCGCCGACCTGCGCCTCGACAGCGCGATCGGCTACCGCCGGCTCGCCACCGTGCAAGGCATGTCGGGAACGGCGAGCCTGGGCCGCAGGTCTGAGGCGTCACGGTCGTTCGATGCGGCCGAACAATTGCTGCGCTCGGTGCTTTCCGAGCAGCCTCGCAACCCGGCGGCGCTGGAAGAGATGGGCTGGGTGCAATTGAACCGCGCGACGGTCTCCGCCGATTCCGAGATTCCCGATCAGATCCGCGCGGCGCAGCGCTTTTTCAACGCGGCGCTCGCCATCGAACCCGATCGGCCCGGTGCGAGGCTCGGGAAGCTGTCGGCCGAACGATTTCAAGCCTTTCAGCTGATCTACAGCCTCGATCGGCCGGCCGAGGCGATCCCGATCCTGGACAGGGCGCTTCGCGCGCTCCGCACGACGTTCTGGCCCCGGGCGCAGGCAGCGGAGGCGAGGCTGCTGGAGGTGAACATCCTGAACCGTCTCGGCGACGCCACCTGGTATGCCGGGGACATTCCGGGCTCATTGCCCTTCTACAAGCAGGCCGACGCTATCGTTTCGCGCCAGCTCGCCGCGCGCGAGACGGCCGCCTGGCTCGATCGCAAAGGCGAGACGATGCACAATATCAGCAGCGTCCTCGGCGAAACCGGGCGACGCGGCGAGGCATTGGCAGTCGCCCGGGTCGGGATCAACGCGCTGCGTCGGCTGCTCGAATTCGGTCCCGATGCGACCGCGACGGAGCGCCTGCTGATCCTTTACATAGAAGAAGCCAAGCTTCTTTCGGGCCTTGGCCGTCATGCCGAGGCGGCAGCGGCTTCGTCCGAATGGTCGAGGCTGCACGAGCGGCGGCTGAAGGCAGCGCCGGACGACGTGCAGGATATGTTGAATTATGCCGGATCGCTGCCCATTCATGCCGACCTGCTGGCGCGGGCGGGCGACCATGACGCGGCCTGTCGGGCGGCCCGCCGGGCAACCGAGCTATGGAGCATGTTGAGGCCGCGCGGCGCCGTCGGCGACTTCGCCGAAAAGCGCGAGGTGCCCGCGGCCGAGGCCGGAGCCCGACACCACTGCGCCGGCCGACAGGAAGCATCCGGTCGGTGAGCGGGGGCGCCTTTGCCGATCTCGAACGGGAGGCCCTGGCGGTCGTCGAACGCTGCCTCGATCTCGACGGCGGGGCACGCGCGCGGCGCGGTGCCGCGCTCGAGCGGCGGATGCTGGCACGGCTGTCGCATCCGGGGATCGCCCGCATCCTCGACGGCGGCGAGGCCGCAGGCACCTTCAACGACTGGAACAAGAGCAACGTCGTCCACGGCTTGCGGGGCAACCTGGCCATTTGCCGCGGCGAGCCGCCCGCTTCCGCCTATCGCTCGGGTTCCTGAGCCGCGTCGGGGGCCAGCTCTGCGGCCAGCCACAGCCGCGCCGTCCGCCAGCGCCGCTTGATCGTGCTCTCGGACGTTTCCGTCACCGCCGCGATCTCGGTGACGCCGAGGCCGACGAAGAAGCGCAGCTCGACGATCCGGGCGAGCTCGGGCGAGACCGCCTCGAGCCGGGTCACCGCGGCGTCGAGCGCCTCCACGTCGACGTCGCTGCCGCTGTCCTCGTCGGCGAAGAGCAGGGTCGGCACATGCCGCTTGGCGCTGCGGCGGCGCCGGATCGCGTCGATCATCGCCTGGCGGAGGATGCGCGCGCCGGTGGCGAAGAAATGCTGCCGGTCCTGCCAGCTCATGCTGTCGAGCTTCATCACCCGCAGCGCCGCCTCGTTGACCAGGTCGGTCGGCTCGAGCGTCAGGAAGGGCGCGTCCCTGCGCAGCAGGCGCGAGGCGGCGGCGCGAAGCTCGTCATAGAGCTCGGCGAGCAGCCGGTCGCGTTCGGCCGGCCCGGCGAGCGGCGGGCCCTGATCGGAGTCCGATTGATTCACCTTGCATCCCTGCGGCTTGCCGGGAGCACTATAGCAGCCGATCCGCCGAGCGCGAGCGAAGCCGTTCAGCGGGCGCCGGCTCGGCAGGCGAGCCCATTCAAAGATCGCCGCCAGGCTTTCGCCCGTCGCGCCTTCCTTGACCGTGCCGAGCTCCACGTAGAGCGACGCCGGCATGGCGGCCATGATCAGGGCAACGATGCTTGCGGCGATACGCCTGTTCTGCCCGCGTGGCGAGTCGCAAGAACAGGGTCGGGCGCGCGGTGCCGTGGGCGGGGACTGCCGGAGTAATGGCAGCCCGCCGGCGACCCGCCAGGAGGCGCCGCTCACCCCCGCCACCTTCCCTTGCGCGAGTCAGACGATCTGCGCGTCTATCCAGTCCGGCCCCGCCGGGTGGATCAAGCGGCTGCCGAGCAGGAGCTCAACATCTTGGGCTTCGGCGGGCGGGCCCGGATGCCGGGCCGCCGGCGCCGCCGACGCGGCCGCCGCCGAGAAGGCGACGAAGTCGCCGCGGGTGAGCGCGGTCCCCGCCTCGACCCGGGCGAACAGGATCTGCGCCGCCCCGCCGGCGCCGTCGGCATCGTAGAAGATGGCGCCGTTGGCGGCATCGTAGACGATCCGGTCGGAAGCGTCCTGGGCGGCGGTGCCGGCGCGGTAGGCGGCGGCGGCGAGGGTGCCGTCGGCGGCCAGTCCGGCGAACACCGCCCGGTCGAGATAGAGGCTGTCGTCGGCCGGCCGGAAGTCGGCGATGCGGTCGGCATTGGCCGAGGCGTTGGGCGCGGTGTCGAAGGTGAAGCGGTCGGCGCCGGTGCCGCCGGTCAGCAGGTCGTTGCCGGCGCCGCCGTACAGCCGATCGGCGCCGCCGAGCCCGAAGAGGATGTCGGCCCCGCCCTCGCCGCGCAGGATGTTGCCGCCGGCATTGCCGGTGATCCGGTTGGCGATGGCGTTGCCGGTCAGGTGGATGGCGGAGGTACCGCCATTCGAGCTGGTGCTCAGCGTCTCGACATGGACGCCCGGAGCAAGCGTATAGCTGGTCTCGGCGAGCACCCGGTCGCCCGTCCCCTCGCGGACCCGCTCTACGACGACGTCGGTGCGGTGGTCGACGATGTGGGTGTCGTTGCCGGCGCCGCCCTCGGTGCGGTCGCGGCCGGTGCCGCCGTTCAAGGTATCGTTGCCGGCAGCCCCGAACAGCTGGTCCGCGCCGCCCAGCCCGGACAAGGTGTCGTTGAACGCGCCGCCGCGGATGGTCTGGTCGATCGCGGTGCCAGTCCGCGTCACCGCGGTGGTGGGGGCGGCGCCGAAGATCACATAGGCCTCGCCGGCCACGCTGCCGCCATCGTCGCCGCCGGTCGCGCCGACGATCAGGTCGGCGAAGCCGTCGCGATTGACGTCGCCGGCGCCGGAGACGCTGACGCCGGCAAAGTCCGCATCCGTGTCGCCCTGGATGATGAAGCCCTGGCCGGCGGTCAGGCCGGTCAGGTCGACAGTGCCGAACCCGCCGGCCTTGCCGAAGATCACATAGGCCTCGCCGGCCGCGGCGCCGCCGTCGTCGCCGCCCGATGCGCCGACGATGACGTCGTCGAAGCCGTCGCCGTTGACGTCGCCGGCGGAGGAGACGCTGCCGCCGGCATTGTCTGCGGCCGCGTCACCCTGGATGATGAAGCCGGTGCCGGGGGCAAGGTTGCTCAAGTCGATGTGATCGAGCCCGCTTGCCTTGCCGAAGATCACATAGGCCTCGCCGGCCGAGGCGCCGCCGTCGTCGCCCCGCGGGGCGCCCACGATCAGATCGTCGAAACCGTCCGCGTTGATGTCGCCCGCCGAGGAGACGCTGGACGCCGCCCTATCGTCGGCGGTGTCGCCCCTGATGATGAAGCCCGCGGCGGCGGGGAGGCCGGTGAGGTCGAGGATTTGGCGGCCGTCGGCGCCGGGGGTCGCGTACCTTCCCGCCCTGCCGAAGATCAGATAGGCCTCGCCCGCATTGACGCCGCCATCGTCGCCGAGCGGTGCGCCGACGATCAGGTCGGCGAAGCCGTCGCCGTTGACGTCGCCCGCCGACGAGACGCTGGACCCCGCCTCGTCGCCGCCCGCGTCCCCCTGAATGACGACTCCCAGATCGGCGGAGAGGCCGGTGAGGTCGACCACCTTGCGGCCGGCGGGATCGGCGGTCCCGAACCCGCTTGTCCTGCCGAAGATCACATAGGCCTCGCCGGCGGCGCCGCCGCCGCCGCCGCCGTAGCGGGCGCCGACGATCATGTCGTCGAGCCCGTCGCCGTTGACGTCCCCCGCCGAGGAAACGCTGGAACCTGCGAGATCGAAACTCTCGTCGCCCTGGATGATGAATCCCTGGGCGGGGGTGAGGCCGGTGAGGTCGATGACGCGGCGACCGGCGGGATCGGGGGTTCCGAACCCGCTCGCCTTGCCGAAGATGACATAGGCTTGGCCGGCATAGGTGCCGCCGTCGCTGCCGAAATCGGCGCCGAGGATGATGTCGGCGAAGCCGTCGCCGTTGACGTCGCCCGCGGAGGAGACGCTGACGCCGGCGCCATCAACCGCAGAATCGCCCTGGACGATGAACCCCTGGGCGGCGGTGAGGCCGGTAAGGTCGACCGTGCCGAACCCGCTCGCCTTGCCGAAGATCACATAGGCCTCGCCGGCATCGGTGCCGGCGTTGTCGTTGTACGGCGCACCGACGATCAGGTCGCCGAAGCCATCGTCATTGACGTCGCCGGCCGCGGCAACGCTATAGCCGGCATGGTCCCCCGGCTCGTCGCCCTGGATGACGAAGCCGCGCGAGCCCAGGCTCGAAAGGTCGATGACGGTGCTCACGATTCGTCTCCCCCGCCGAAGTGGCGACGAAGCGATACGCCTGTTCGGCCCGCATGGCGAGTCGCAAGAAGAAATTCTTCATTGTTTCCAACGGCGCTACGCGTGCCCCTGCCCCGCAACGGCCGATGGTCCCGGAAAGGCCGCCCTAGGAAAGGCGGCCGTTCGGCCCTATCTGCGCACCATTCATGGCAACGATCCTCCCCTCCCCGCCCAAGGTCGGCATGGTCTCGCTCGGCTGCCCCAAGGCACTGGTGGACAGCGAGCGCATCCTCACCAAGCTGCGCGCCGACGGCTACCAGCTGTCGCCCGACTACGACCAGGCCGACGTGGTGCTGGTCAACACCTGCGGCTTCCTCGATTCGGCCAAGGAGGAGAGCCTGGCGGCGATCGGCGAGGCGATCGCGGAGAACGGACGCGTCATCGTCACCGGCTGCATGGGGCGGGAAGCCGAGCTGATCCGC
Source organism: Allosphingosinicella sp. (assembly GCA_035942355.1). GTDB lineage: Bacteria > Pseudomonadota > Alphaproteobacteria > Sphingomonadales > Sphingomonadaceae > Allosphingosinicella. The sequence continues at coordinate 8,588 of DASZDE010000122.1, forward strand.
GCCCGCTTCCCCGAAGTGCTCGCCGTCACCGGACCGCATCAATATGAAAAAGTGGTCGGCGCCGTCCACCAAGCCGCGCCGGTGCCGCCCAATGCGTTCCTCAACCTCGTGCCCGAGGGCGGCCTCAAGCTCACCCCGCGCCATTACAGCTATCTGAAGATCTCTGAAGGCTGCAACCACCGCTGCAGCTTCTGCATCATCCCCTCGATCCGCGGCGACCTCGTGTCGCGCCGCCCGGACGCGATCCTGCGCGAGGCCGAGAAGCTGGTCGCGGCCGGCACGCGCGAGCTGCTGGTCATCAGCCAGGACACGTCGGCCTATGGCGTCGACCTGCGCCACGCCGCGTGGCCGTGGCAGGGGGGCGAGGTGCGCGCGCATATGACTGACCTCGCCCGCGAGCTCGGCCGGCTGGCCACGCCCGACAACAAGGTCTGGGTCCGCCTCCACTATGTGTACCCCTATCCCCATGTCGACGGCGTGATCCCGCTGATGGCCGACGGGCTGGTCCTCCCTTATCTCGACATACCGTTCCAGCATGCGGCGCCGGCGGTGCTGAGGGCGATGAAGCGCCCCGCCAACGAAGCCAAAATGCTCGAGCGGATCCGCGCGTGGCGCGCCATCTGCCCGGACATAGCGATCCGCTCCTCGTTCGTGGTCGGCTTCCCCGGCGAGACCGAGGCGGACTTCCAATATCTGCTCGACTGGCTCGGCGAGGCCCAGCTCGACCGCGTCGGCGCGTTCCGCTTCGAGCCGGTCGCGGGCGCCGCCGCCAACGCCCTCCCCGACCCCGTCCCGGAAGAGGTCAAGGAAGAGCGCTATGCGCGGCTGATGGAGCGGACCGCGGCCATCTCGGCGGCCAAGCTTGGGGCCAAGGTCGGCCGCACGCTCGAGGTGATCGTCGACCTGGCCGACGGCGAAGGCGGCGCCACCGGCCGCTCCAAGGCCGATGCCCCCGAGATCGACGGCGAAGTCCATTTGCGCGACGCCGGCGGGGTGAGGCAGGGCGACATCGTCGAGGTGCTGATCGAGGATGCCGACGAACATGATCTGTTCGGCGTTCCGGTCCGGGCCGGGATGGTGAGGAGACGCGAATGACGATCGCTGCGGACAATTTCTCGCGCCGGCTTGTGGTGAGCGGCGGCCTCGCCCTCGGCGGCTTCCTGTTCGTCGGCTGCGCCCCCTCAGACGGAGCCGAGGGCGATGCCGCGGCGGCTGCGCCGGCGGCGGGCGCGGCGGCCGCCATGACGGTGTGGCGCGACCCGAGCTGCGGCTGCTGCGAAGCCTGGGCGCGGCTCGCCGGCGATGCCGGCTATGAGGTGCGGCTGGTGGACGATCCCGACATGGCGGCGGTCAAGCGCCGGCTCGGCGTTCCCGCCGCGCTCGGCTCGTGCCATAGCGCGCTCGTCGGCGGCTATGCGATCGAGGGGCACGTGCCGTTCGCCCCTATCCGGCGGCTGCTGCGCGAGCGGCCGCGGGGGGTGAAGGGGCTGGCGGTGCCGGGCATGCCGCGCGGCTCGCCCGGCATGGAGATGCCCGACGGCTCCACCGACGAGTTCGCCGTGATGGCGTTCGACGCGGCCGGCCGCAGCGCCCCCTACCGCGCCTGAACGGCCAGGGTCAGCCGGATCTGAAAGCGCCCCTTGCCGAGTCGGCTCGAGTCAGAGGGCCTCGAAGTCGGTGCGCAACGCCTCGGCCGCCTCCGAATAGGCGATGAAGTCAACGTTGGTGAGCGCCGTCCCGGCCGCCACCTTGGCGAACAGCGTGTGGTCGGCGCCGCCGGCGCCGTCGGCATCGTAATAGAGGTTGCCGTTGGCGATATTGTAGACGATCCGGTCGTTCGCGTCCGCGGCCGCATCGCCCTCGCGGAACGCCGAAGCCGCAAGGACGCCGTCCGCGCCGATCGCCTCGAAGATCGCGCGGTCTAGCATGATCGTGTCGTCGGCCGCGGTGAAATCGGTGACCAGGTCGACATTGACCGCCGGATCGAGCGCCGTGTCGAAATGGAAACGATCCTCGCCCGTGCCGCCGGTCAGGCGGTCGCGCTCGACGCCGCCGAACAGCAGGTCGTTCTCGGACCCGCCGGACAGCGCATCGTTGCCGGCGCTGCCGACGATGAGGTCGGACCCGGCATCGCCGAACAGGCTGTCATAGCCAAGCCCGCCGTGCAGCTCGTCGCCGCCCTCGCCGCCCGACAGCCGGTCGTCGCCGCCGCCGCCGACCAGCGCGTCGGCGCCGCCGGCGCCGCTCAGCCGGTTGTCGCCGTCGCCACCGGTGATCCGGTTGACGAGGTTGTTGCCGGTGCCGTTGATCGCGCTGGAGCCGGTCAGGATCAGGTCCTCGACATGGTTGCCGAGCGCGTGGCTGGCCGAGGCCAGGACAATGTCGAACCCGGCTTCGGAGGTCTCGATCGTATGATCGGCACTATCGTCGACATAATAGACGTCGTCGCCGGCGCCGCCGCGCAGCCGGTCGGCGCCGCCGGCGCCGTCGAGGATGTTGGCGGCGGCATTGCCGGCGATGGCGTTGTCGAGCCCGTTGCCGGTGCCGTTGGCGGCGCTGCCGGTCAGGACCAGATCCTCGATATGCTCGGCAAGCGCGTAGCTGACCGAGCTGTGCACCGTGTCGGTGCCGCTCGCCTGCCCTTCGACCACTTCGTCACCCGCCTGGCCGACAATATAGATGTCGTCGCCGGCGCCGCCTTTCATGAGGTCGGCGCCGCCCGCGCCGTCGATACGGTCGCCGAAGTCGGTGCCGGTGATGGCGTTGGCAAGGCCGTTGCCGGTGCCCCTGCGGGCGCCGCCGCCCAGCTCCAGATTCTCGATGTTGCGCCCGAGCCTATGGTTGATCAGCGCCCGAATCGTGTCGGTGCCCGCGTCCAGCGCCTCGAGCGCCGCGTCGTTGCTCTCGCTCACGATGTAGAGATCGTCGCCCAATCCTCCCCGCATGGTGTCGAAGCCGGAGCCACCGTCGAGGACGTCGTCGCCGCCCTCCCCGCTGAGCCGGTTGGCGAGATGATTGCCCTCGATCAGATTGGCGAGGTTGTTGCCGGTGCCCCTGGTCGCGTTGCCGGTCAGCTGGAGATTCTCGACATGCGCCGACAGCGTATAGGCGACCGAGGAGACCACCACGTCGGTACCCGCGCCGCGCGCTTCGACGACTTGGTCCTCGGCCTGATTGACGGAGAAGCGGTCGTTGCCGCCGCGGCCGACCAGGCGGTCGGCGCCGGTCCAGCCGTCGAGCACGTCGTCGCCGTCGCCGCCGTCGATCAGGTTGGAGCCTGCGTTCCCGTGGAGCACGTCGCGGAAGGCGGAGCCGATCAAATTCTCGAAGCCGGACAGGGTGTCGGCGCCCTCGCCGGTATTCTGCCTGCCGCCGTGGAGATTCACCCTGACCCGGACCGCGGCGCCGGCATAGGTGACGGTGTCGATACCCTCGCCGCCGATCAGCACGTCGTCGCCGGCATTGCCGCGCACGCGGTCGTCACCGGCGCGGCCGTCGAGCAGGTTGTTGCCGGCATTCCCGCCCAGCACGTCATTGCCGGCGCCGCCGATCAGGCCTTCGATGGCGAGCAAAGTGTCGGTCCCTTGCACCCCGCCCGCGACCTGGGGCTCCTCCGTATCGAGGCTGAGGCGCACCGCAGCGGTAGCGGATCCGTAATCGGCCGTGTCGAAGCCCGAGCCGCCGTCGAGCACGTCGTCGCCGCCCCCGCCGACCAGAAAATCGTCGCCGCCGCCGCCGTCGAGCCGATTGGCGCCGGCGGATCCGGTGATCCTGTCGCCGAAATCCGAGCCGGTCACGTTCTCGATCGAATCCAGCGTGTCGGTGCCGGCGCCGTTCGTGTCCTGGCTGCCGAGGCCGAGATCCACCCACACCGCGCGCCGGGCGCTGCGATACGCGGCAGTGTCGGACCCTGCCCCGCCGACGAGCAGGTCGTTTTCGTCTCCCCCGCCCAGCACGTCGTCGCCGTTGCCGCCGCGCAGCCTGTCGTCGCCGCCGCGGCCGGCCAGGATGTCGTCGCCACCGCCGCCGCTGAGGTCGTCGTCGCGGATCCCGCCGGCGACCGTTTCGTCGGCTGCCGTGCCCGCGAACACCTTCTCGTTGAAGCGGTTGCCGCCGTAGATCACGTAGATCGCCCCGACGTTGGAGTTTCCTCCCGCAGAGTCGAATCCGGGAGCGCCGATGGCGATGTCGTCGAAGCCGTCGCCATTGAGGTCGCCCGCCCCGGCGACGCTGGTCCCAGCCGCGTCGTACCGGTCGCCGCCGCGAAGGATGATGCCCGCGTCGGACTCCAGTTGGCCCAGATCGATCGTGCCGAAGCCGCCCGCCTTTCCGAAGATGAGATAGGCCTCGCCCGGATCGCCATGGACTATGCTGCGCCGGCCGAGGATGATATCGTCGAAGCCGTCGCCGTTGACGTCGCCGGCCGAATCCAGCGAGCTCAGCGAGCGGCTGAAGACGATCTCCAGGCCGTCCTCGGGCCCAAGCTCGGCAAGGTCGACGGTGCCGAACCCTTCCTCCTTCCCGAAGATGATGTAGGCGGGGGAATATCGCCCGGCGACCGCGACGTCGTCATAGCCGTCGCCGTTCACATCTCCTGCGGAAGTGACGATCCGACCGACGTGGTGATCAAACGTAGGGGCCTCGATGACGAAGCCGTCGGCGGCTGCCAGCGAGCCGAGGTCGACCGTGCCGGGCCCGTCTGCCTTGCCGAAGACGACATAAGCCGCGCCGGCGTTGCCGCCGTCATTGTCGGCGAACGGCGCTCCGATGACCATGTCGTCGAAGCCGTCGCCGTTGACGTCGCCGGCGGACGAGACGCTGCTTCCGGAAAAGTCTTCCGGGTCGGCGCCGAATATCTCGAACCCCGCGCCCGCCGGCAGGCTGTCGAGGTCGAGGTCGCCGAACCCGTCCGCCTTGCCGTAAAGCACGTAGGACGTGCCGCTATTGTCGCCGGCCTCGTCGCCCGAGGGCACGCCGATGATGATCTCGTCGAAGCCGTCGCCGTCGACGTCCCCGGCCGAGGCCAGGCTCATCCCAACCAGATTGTCGCCGAAGATGCGGAAGCTGCCGCCGCTCTCTCCGGCCGCGCGCCCGAAGAACACCGTGATCTCGTAGGAGTCGGAGTCGCCGACGATGATGTCGGCGAAGCCGTCGCCGTTGATGTCGCCGACGGTCGACAGAGCTGAACCGAAGGCATTCTGATCTGGGTCGTCGCCGGACGCGACCAAGCCGGGCTCGAGGGAATCGGGACCGCCAAGCAACACCGAGATCGTGCTGGTTTGGTAATAGGAGCGAAAATGGCTGGACCTCAGCAACAGGTCGTCGAAACCGTCGCCGTCGAAATCTCCGGCCGGCCCGACCAGATGTCCCCTGCGGGCGAACGGGCTGCCGACGATCGTGACGCCGCCATAGTCATGATGGTCCAGCTCGATCACCGCCACGCTCACTCTCCTTTTGCCCAAGCGGTTGGGCTAGCAGCTTTTTCCGACGATGGGCACCTCGGCCCCGCCGCCCCGCCCCCGCGGC
>DASZDE010000123.1:0-5442 GCA_035942355.1 Allosphingosinicella sp.
CTTCAGGCCGGGGACGTAGCGCGGGAGGTGCGCGTAATAATAGATCCAGCGCTTGTCCGGGGAGCGGACGTAGACGGTGACGCCGCCGCCGCCCTTCGAGAAGAACAGTTTTTCCACCGTCCCCGGCGCGGCGGCGAGCACGGGCGTACCGGCCGGGGCCATGATGTCGATCGCATCGTGGACGCGAGCGCCCCCGGCGCGGGCTTGCGTATAGGTGTCGACCAGCTGGTCGGCCTTCAGCCCCGCGACCGGGATGGCGAGGCCGGTGGGGCCGACGACGAGCCCTTCGGCCAGCTCCACGTCGGGCTTGTCCAGCGCGACCTTGTCGCCGGCGGCCTCGACGCCTTTCCTGTCGCCGTTGCCGTAGGCGGCGATCCAGAAGGCGCTCGTCACCGCGGCCGTGACGACGGCGGTGACCAGATTGGTCGCTACGAGCTTGAAGCGGCTCAAGCCTGGAAGATCACTTTCATGCCGTTGCCGATCATCTGCGTGAGCCGGGCCGCGTCCCAATTGGTGAGCCGCACGCAGCCGTGGCTCTCGGCGCGCTTGATCGTTTCGGGCGAGTTGGTCCCGTGAATGCCGATATGCTCGCGGTTCAGGTCGATCCAGACGACGCCGACCGGACCGTTGGGGCCGGGCGGGAGCAATTGCTCGGGCTCATCGTCGCGAACGTCCCAGAATAGCTGCGGCTGGTATTTGAATGGCGGGTTGAAGGCGATCGTGTTGACCTTCCACTCGCCGAGCGGGAGCGGATCCTTGGCGCTGCCCATGGTCGCCGGGAATTGCGCGACCAGCCGCTCGCCCTCGCCATAGACCTTCACCACCTTTTCCGACTTGTCGACCACCACCCGCTCCGCCTCGGGCTGCGCGCCGCTGACGTTGAGGTCGCTGAGCAGCTGGGCGATGTCGGGCTTCACCCCCTGATAGCTGCGCGAGGAGGGCAGCACGTTGGGCAGCCGCAGCACCGTGCCCGCCTTCAGCACCATGCGCGGATCGTTGAGGGCGATAATCGTCGCCGGCGTGGTGTGGAACTTCTCGGCGATCTTCTCGAGCAGGTTGCGATAGGCGAGCCGCTGCAGCTTGGCCTGGTCGGCGGGATCCTCGGGGATCCGGCCGATGAACGGACCGCGTGCGTCGCTCTCGTCGATGCGCAGCCGGCGTATCGAGGGGGCGCGGTCGCGGAGCAAAGCCAGCCGGGTCGGCCGGTCGAGCTCGCCGTTGACCTCGAGCCCGCGCGCCTCCTGGAAACCGCGCACCGCATGCTCGAACGACACTCCCTTGAGCCCGTCGATCACGCCGGGCGAGAAGCCGGCGCGGTCGAGCAGCACCTGGGCGTGAAAGATCGTGCCGTCGATCTTTTCCTGCTGGGCCGCCGCGGCGGGGCGCGGCTGCTGACTGGTCTGGGCGGTTGCGGCTGCGGCGAGCGCGATCGCGGCGCTCCCGAACAGCAGGACGGGAAGGATGTTACGCTGGGACACTGGTTACGCTCCACTAGAGGCCTGGCGGGATCAACGTCGCAGCCGAAACTTATTTCCCGCGCGTGCCGTTCTGTCGCCGATGCAGGAGATGGGCGCGATCCGGGTCGGCTGCTCGGGCTGGAACTACCGCCACTGGCGCGGGCGATTCTACCCCGACAAATTGGCGGTGAAGCGCTGGTTCGGCCATTATGCGGCGACCTTCGACACGGTCGAGCTCAACACCAGCTTCTACCATCTGCCCAAGGCGGACACCTTCGCCAAGTGGCGCGACCAGGCGCCGGCAGGGTTCCGCTATGCGGTGAAGGCGCCGCGCTTCATCACCCATATGAAGAAGCTCAAGGAGTGCGGGGAGCCGGTCGAGGCGTTCCTGAGCCGCGCCCGCAACCTCGGCGGGACGCTCGGACCTATCCTCTACCAGCTGCCGCCTCGCTGGGCGTTCAACCGCGAACGGCTGGAGGAATTCGTCGCCCTTTTGCCCGCCGACCTCGTCCACGTCTTCGAGTTCCGCGAAAAGAGCTGGATCACGGAGGAGGTGCTGGCCCTGCTCGACGCCCGCGGCGTCGCTTTCTGCGCCCACGACATGCCGGGCTCGGCGACGCCGCGCTGGGCGTCGGGACCGATCGCCTATGTCCGGTTCCACGGCGGCGAGGGCAAATATTGGGGCCGCTATTCGGACGAGGGCCTGCTCTCCTGGACCGACTGGATCGTCGCCCAGGCGCGGGCGGGCCGCCCGGTCTGGTGCTATTTCAACAACGACATCGAGGGCCACGCGATTCAAGACGCCCTCACCTTGCGCGCGATGGTCGCGCAGGCGGCGCGGTAGCGGCGGTTCGGGGTGCCTCCCGGAACCGTGCCGGCGGGGCGCTGGCACAAGAGGCGCGGCGGGTTCACGGGAGCAGGGGCAGCGGGACGGAGCCGTGTTCCGGTTCGCCCCAGTAGTTGGCGGCGTCGGTTTTGCGCCAGTTGCGGCTCTTCGGCTACCAACAAGCTGATCCCGAAAGCTGCCGTTCGTTTGGAGAGCGACCCACACGGCTGCTGGTGCACCCGACTCCTCCTTGGCGAAGTTTATTGGTGACATCAGCGCCGGAACGACTGTGCTCGTTCAGGCTCCCTTGACCGCAGTCAGATTACTGACGTTGTGCGCGCCAACCGCTCTGCGAGGCGATGAGCCAGCCATTGGAAAGTGTGATCGGCGGTGAGCGCGAGTTCCTCGAGTAGATCGTGGAGTTGGATGGCCGCGTCGCGCTGCTGCTCGTAGAAGCGCTCCACATAAGCGTGCTTGAGCGGCTTACCGTCGCTGTCGAGGTCCGGCGCGACCGCCTGCACATAACGAATAGGGATGTTGGCGACGAGCGCGGTGCCCCGGCCGATGAAGCAACTCGGCTGGATATGCCCCGACATCATGTTATGGGTCAGATCGTTCCGCATTGCGCGCAGCGCGAAGAAGCTGCCCGGCGCGAGGTTCGGAAGCGCGTAGGGCAGGTCGACGGCGCCGAGGTCTGTGGCCTCCGCTGTCGCTCCCTTAGGGAACGGGTTGTAGGCTTTGCCGGCCTCATTGTAAGGGAAGTAGATCTTCCCGGGCAGGTTGGCCGGCCCGAACGGCTCGCGCACTAGATAGACGAAAACGCGGTATAGGAGGTCCAGCGCGGTGGCGATCGCGCCGATCCCGTCGGCGAAGGCGCCGTGCAGCCGCTCGGATATCATCGAATTGTTCACGATCTCCTGACCCGGCGACAGCGGCGGGTAAAGACTTTGTCCTTCATTTTTGAGGAGGATCCGCGCCTGCACCATCATCCGGTCGGCATGATCAAAGGCGCGCAGCAGCGCTGTGCGCGTCTGCTCCACGAGGATGTGCGCATTGCGTGCGAAAAGGTGATGGTATCCAGCTGTCCCGGGCGCAAACTTCGCCTCCGCCATGCGCGCCGCGAAGGAGTTGACATCGATCTTGCCGTCGCGCACGCCGTCAATGATTTCGAGCAGATCCTCTTCTACGTTCAAGCTCCACGCAGTGCCCGTCATCGGCTTGGTGAGACCGCGCAGCGCATCGTCGATCCGACTCGCTGCACCCACCAGTGCTTCCACGTAATTGTCGGCCGAGATGATATGGCTCGCCGGCTCGGCGACCTTGAAGTGCAGGCGCCCGTTCTTGCCATGCAGCCGCCCGCGCAGATGTTTCTCTACCCAATCGAGCGCCTGATGCCCTGACAGGGCAAGCGATGCGCTTAGTTCGTCCACACCGTCGGCGAGGAGCAATGGTTCCGTCAGTCGGGCTCTCGGGCCGGTAGTCAGATCGTACCAGCTCACTTCGTCTAGCGGCTCGCAAAGGTGCGCCTCGGCAATCTTCAGGTGGATCTTGGTCGACATCGCAATCTCTCATGGGCTGGCTCGGCGAGCAGGCGGTAGCGGCCAAACTCACATGTTCAATGCCAATGAATTTGCTAACGCGGCTCAAGTATGAGGCAGGGCCCAGGCAGCTGCCGGCTATTGGTCTTTGACGTGCTTGCCATATGTGAACGCAAGGGAGTGGGCGACATTGATACCAATCTACGAGCAGGGAAACGGCAGAGGCGTTGGCCTCATGCTCGAGGGCTTTCTTCAGCGCGTAGAGGACATCTGCGCGGAGCACGCTAAGGAGGGCAGAGCGCGGGCATTCGCCGTCATCCTTCGAGATGCGGAGGACCGGCACCTCAAGCGCATCCTCAGAGATCAGGGCGCTTACGCCAAGCTCGATAGACTCTCCGGTGACCGGCTCAGCGTGTTCTTCGTCCACACTGCATCGAATGAGGCGGTTGCGCGGTTCAATCAGATCATCGGCGCCCGCATCGGTGTTGAAAGCCCGCGACTTCCCGCAATTGCGTTCTTCCGAACAGCCGTTCGAGAAGACGGAGCGGCTGGTCTGACCGACGTAGAGGTCGTCACATTGGACAACGCCGACATCATACATGGCCTGCATGAGCTCTACGGACAGATCGAGCGCTACGTCGACGCGATGGCCGCACCCGAACCGGTCAAGCCCGGTCTAGGAGGAAAAGCTCTCGGCGCCGGGAAGTTCGTCTCCTTAGAGGTGCTGCGGGCTGCCCTTCGCGAGGGCATCGGCCTCTTTTTCTAGCGATCGTAATTGACTGGGCAGCTTGGCCCCTCCTGCGAGCAGATGGTCACGCGGAAATGAGCGGCAGGTTTGCCGATTAATCCGACGAAAGCCGCCTAGCCGATATCGGCCACTCCCCGACCCTAGCTCCACCACGCCCGACGCCGGATAAGCTCCTGTGGAGCGAACACCACGAAAGCTTGACCCCTTGCTCCGGCACCGGCTGAAGCAGCATCGGTCTCGCAGGCAAAAAAAAGACTTTCCTACAGGGCCCGACTCATGATCTATCCTGCCCGATGGAACAAAAGGCGAATCACCCTCCCTCGGCCGCCGCCCGCCCGGCGCCCCCCAGCAAGCCGCGGAGCGACGGCTTCTCCGCCGAGCGCAAGCGGCTGTTCGTGGTCGCGCTGCGGCGCGGCGAGGGCGTGCTCGGCGCCTGCGCCGCGGTCGGGGTCTCCAACCGCACCGCCTACAATCACCGCGCCCGCGATCCCGCCTTCGCGCGCGAATGGGCGCTGGCGCGCTCGATGCTCGCCCTGCCCGCCGAGCTCGTCGCTTACGAACGCGCGGTGATCGGTGTCGCGGAACCGGTCCACACCTACGGCCGGCACACCCACAATGTGGTCCGCCGCTCAGACAGCCTGCTGCGGACCTTGCTCGTCGCCGGAGACCCGGAGAAATACGGCCCCCGCGCCGGCCTCGCCGCCGGCCGCGAGCGGATCCGGCGGATGGTCGAGCGCGAGGTCGCCGCCCGCCTCGCGCCGCTCACCGCGATGATCCGCGAGATCGTGAACTTCATGAACTTCACCCCCTCCGCCGCAGCGCCCCCCACGCCGCCCCCCTCCGCCGCGCCAACCCTCCTCCACGCGTTCATTT
>DASZDE010000124.1:0-4032 GCA_035942355.1 Allosphingosinicella sp.
GTGATGTGGCCCAGAAGCGCGCCGAGCGCCGTCTCCGCCGGCGGCGGCGCCAGCTCTTCGCCGCTCGCTTCGGCAGCCGCGAACCGCGCCGCGATCAGCCCGATTGCCGCGCTCTCGACATAACCTTCGCAGCCGGTGATCTGCCCGGCGAAGCGGATGTGCGGCGCCCGCTTCAGCCGCAGCGTCGGATCGAGCAATTGCGGCGCGTTGATGAAGGTGTTGCGGTGGAGGCCGCCGAGCCGGGCGAACTCGGCCCGCTCCAGCCCGGGGATGGTCCGGAACAGCCGTACCTGCTCGGCATGTTTGAGCTTGGTCTGGAAGCCGACCATGTTCCACAAGGTGCCGAGCGCATTGTCCTGGCGGAGCTGCACCACGGCATAGGGCCAGCGGCCGGTGCGGGGATCGTCGAGCCCGACCGGCTTCATCGGCCCGTAGCGCAGCGTGTCGACGCCGCGCTCCGCCATCACCTCGATCGGCATGCAGCCCTCGAAATAGGGCGTGTCCCTCTCCCATGCGCGGAATTCGGATTTCTCGCCGTCGAGCAGGCCTTGGTGGAAGGCGAGATACTGCTCCCCGGTCATCGGGCAGTTGATGTAATCCTTGCCGCCTTTGTCCCACCGCGCCGCAAGCCAGGCGACGCTCATGTCGATGCTGTCGCGGTAGACGATCGGCGCGATCGCATCGAAGAAGGCGAGGGCATCGGCGCCGGTTGCGGCGCCGATCGACTCCGCCAGCCGCGCCGCCGTCAGCGGCCCCGTCGCCACGATGGCGGAGCCGGAGGAGGGGAGGGCGTCGACCCGTTCGCGCACCACCTCGATATTCGGATGGGCCACGATGCGTGCCGTGACGGCGGCGGAAAATCCGTCGCGGTCGACCGCCAGCGCCGATCCGGCCGGTACCTTATGGGCATCCGCGCAGGCCATGACGAGCGAGCCCAGCGTCCGCATCTCGGCATGGAGCAAGCCCACGGCATTGTTGTCGGCATCGTCCGAGCGGAAGCTGTTCGAGCAAACCAGCTCGGCGAGGTGGTCGGTCTGGTGCGCCGGCGTCATCTCGCCGCCGCCGCGCATTTCCGACAGCCGGACCCTCACGCCGGCTTCGGCAAGCTGCCACGCTGCCTCCGAACCCGCCAGGCCGCCGCCGATGATGTGGACCCTGTCAATCATCCCGGTCCCTTAACGCCGTTCCCGCGAAAGCGGGAATCCCTGGCGACTCTGCGCTTTCCTGCGACCTCCTCTGATCCGAGCTCGCGGAAATGAGGTGTCGCAGGACAAGCGGAGCTAGTAGCCGAAATTGGCCGCCGTGAGATCCTCGATGGCGACGTTCGCGAGCAGCAGGGTGCATCCGGCGCCGAACCTGAACAACGTGCTCTGGCCGTCGGGTCCGACCGCCACCGCCACCGCCATGATCTCCTCGAAACTGTTGAAGTCGCTGTCACCATAGAGGGTGAGCACTTCGAGGCCGAGCGCGTCGAAATCGGTGATCCTGTCCCTGCCTTCATCGAGAAGACAGAGAAATCGATCGGTCGCGCCGCCGCCGGTCAGGATATCGTCCCCGCCACCCCCGTCGATCCGGTCGCCGCCGTCGCCGCCGACCAGGCGGTTGGCGTTCGCGTCGCCGAGCAGCGTGTCGTCGAGCCCGGTACCGACGACCTTTTCGATCTCGGCCAGCACGTCGCCGCGCGCGTCGCCGCGCGCGCCCAGCCCCGTGGCGAGGTCGACGCGGACCCCGCGCGACGATCCGGCATAGCTGGCGGTGTCGACGCCGAGGCCGCCCTGAAGCAGGTCCGCGCCCTCGCCCCCGACCAGCAGGTCGTCGCCTTCGCCGCCGGCGAGCGTGTCATCTCCCCGGAGGCCGGACAGCCGGTCGTCGCCGCGCGCCCCCGCCATAACGTTGTCGAGCGCGTTGCCGGCCCCGCGGAACGGATCGGCATTGCCGGTATAGGTCAGATTCTCGAGATTGGCGCCGAGCACGTAGCTGGCGATCGAGAAGAAGACCTGAACGGTGTCGGTGCCTGCATCGGCGAGCTCGACGACCCGATCCGAACGAGCATCGATCAGGTAATCGTCGTCGCCCGCGCCGCCCTCGAGCGTGTCGCGGCCAAGCCCGCCGAACAGCGAGTCATCGCCGTCGCCGCCGACCAGCAGGTCCCGGCCGCCATGGCCGGTAAGCATGTCGTCGCCGTCGAGGCCGACGAGAAGGTTGGCCGAATCGTTGCCGTAGATCCAGTTGTCGCCGAGGTTGCCGGTGCCGTGGCGGGCGTCGGCTCCGGACAGGCTCAGGGCTTCGACATTATCGGCCAGGGTGTAGGAGACCAGCGCATAAACGAGGTCGCCGCCGCCGCCGGCCGCTTCGACGATAGTGTCGGTGCCGGTGTCGGCATAATATAGATCGTCGCCCGCCCCGCCGGCCATGACGTCGGCGCCTGTGCCGCCGTCGATCGCGTCGTTGCCGTCGCCGCCGTCGATCGTGTCGGCGCCGTCGCCCGTGTCGATATGGTCGTCGCCGCCGCCGCCGCTCACGCTGTCGTTGCCGGATCCCGAGACGATCAGGTCGGCATCCGCCGCGCCGGCTATGACGAGATCGCCCGCAGCCGCTCCGGCGAGCAGCATGTTGAGATGGAACGAGACCGCCTCGGCGCTGAACCTGTTATAGGCGGTGAAGTCGAACTCGTGATGCTGGACCTCGTCGCCGCTGCCGAGGCCGAAACTGAGGAAAACCGTCCCGGATTCCGAGCTATAGCCGCTGCTGGCGCCGCCGCCGCCGCTGAGGCTATAATTCCAGGCAGTGTCACCGAAATATTCGCCCGTCTCCGGGTCGCTATAGCCGTCGATCGAATAATCGACCGACAGCTCGAAATAGCCGCTCCCGCGATGAATGAACAAGCTGTAGCGATAGTCCGACATGTTGCGTCCCCCGCCGACTGCATCGCATGAGCTGTCGCCGGCCGGAGCCTACACGCAATGAGGGTTACGGACAACGCAATGCCGCGAGCGCCATGCGTGGGAGGTGCCGGCCGATCGATCTCGCCGGCGCCGCCGCTCAGCTCTCCTCGTCGCCGCCGATCGCCGCGTCGCTCGCGCTGAGCGTCTGGTCCTCGACGTCGACCACGAGTTCGGCTTCCTCCTCGCTCTCCTCGATGCGGGCGGCGGACACGACATGCTCGCCGTCCGCGACGCGGAACAGGGTCACGCCCTGGGTGTTGCGGCCCGCGATCCGGATGTCGCCGACGGTGGTGCGGATCAGCTTGGCCTGGTCGGTGACCAGCATGAGCTGCTCGCCATTGTGGGCGGGGAAAGAGGCTACGACGCAGCCATTGCGCGGCGACGTCTCGATATTGGTGATGCCCTGGCCGCCGCGGTGAGTGCGGCGATATTCGTAGGCCGAGGTCCGCTTGCCGTATCCGTTGGCGGTCACGGTGAGGATGAACTCCTCGGCTGCCGCGAACTCGGCCATCCGCTCGGCAGTGAGCGAGGGCTCGTTTTCATTCTCCTTCCACGGCGCTGCGCGAAGATAGGCGTCGCGCTCCTCCGTGGTTGCCGGGAAGCCCTTGAGGATCGACAGCGAGATGACCTCGTCCCCCTTCCTCAGCGAGATGCCGCGAACGCCGGTCGAGGTGCGGCTCTGGAACTCCCGGACCGCGGTGGCCTCGAAGCGGATCGCCTTGCCCTCCCGGGTGGCGAGAAGGACGTCGTCATCCTCGGTGAGGAGGGCGACTCCGATCAGCCGGTCGGTCGCCTCTTCCTCGAAGCGCATCGCGAACTTGCCGTTGGACGGGACGTTGGCGAAGGAATCCATGCTGTTCCGCCTGACGCTGCCCTGGGCGGTGGCGAAGATGACATGAAGGTTCTTCCATTCCTCCTCATTTTCGGGGAGCGGAAGCACGGTGGAAATGGTTTCGCCTTCGGCCAGCGGCAACAGGTTCACCATCGGCCGCCCGCGCGCCTGCGGAGCGCCCTCGGGCAGCCGCCAGACCTTGAGCCGGTAGACCTTGCCGTGGGTCGAGAAGAACAGGACCGGCGTGTGGGTCGA
>DASZDE010000125.1:0-14723 GCA_035942355.1 Allosphingosinicella sp.
AGCCAGGCGCGCGGCTACAAGCCCGGCCGCTTCAGCTTCAACGTCAAGGGCGGCCGCTGCGAGGCGTGCAGCGGCGACGGCCTGATCAAGATCGAGATGCACTTCCTCCCCGACGTCTACGTCACCTGCGACGTCTGCCACGGCGCCCGCTACAACCGCGAGACCCTCGAGGTGAAGTTCAAGGGCAAGAGCATCGCCGACGTGTTGGACATGACGGTGGAAGACGCCCACGCCTTTTTTAAAGCGGTGCCCCCGATCCGCGACAAGATGGCGATGCTCGAGGAAGTCGGCTTGGGCTACATCAAGGTCGGCCAGCAGGCGACCACCCTGAGCGGCGGCGAAGCCCAGCGGGTGAAGCTGGCCAAGGAACTGTCGCGGCGGTCGACGGGCCAGACTTTGTACATCCTCGACGAGCCCACCACCGGCCTCCATTTCGAGGATGTGAGAAAGCTGCTCGAGGTGCTGCATGCTTTGGTGGAGCAGGGCAACACCGTCGTCGTGATCGAGCATAACCTCGAGGTGATCAAGACAGCGGACTGGATTCTCGACCTCGGCCCCGAGGGCGGCGACAAAGGCGGCGAGATCGTCGCGGAAGGCACCCCGGAGCAGGTCGCCAAGGTGGAGCGCTCCTACACCGGCGGCTATCTCAAACCCCTGCTCCAGGGACCTCGCACGGAAACGATGGCCGCACCGAAGAAGAAAGCGCGCGCATCCACATCGGTGCGCGAGCGGGAGCCCGCTGAGTGAAGCACGCAGCGACGAGGAAGCGTCGGAGAGGTCACAAGCCGCCAAAGCCTGACGAGTTTTTCGAGTACGGGCCGATGCGGATGGCTCGATTCGGAAAGAATGTCATATACCAAACAGACTGGCCCCCTGACGAGTTTGCAGCGATGCAGAAGCGGGTGGCCGGGGAATACGATGGCATCGTCCGCGAAATCGATGAACTCGTAGAGCGCCTGGCAACACGTGTCGCCCGCTTGCCTGCTCTGAAGCTGTTGCAGAGAGCTTGGGGTGAGATGGCCGTTAAGAGCATCGCGATCGAAGCCGAGGTGGATGTCGATCAAGATGACGCTGTCGCGATGCGAATGATCGACTATGTTCAGAGCATTGTCGCCTCGGTCCCGCCTGCCGCAGATCAAGCAGCTGAGGTTTCAGACGAAGAATGGGCGGACCTCCGTCAGGAAATTGAACGCCTATTTTCGCTAATAAATAATAGCTTTCAGATTAGCTCAACCACCAAGAGGCGGCTCGAAGGAACAAATTACGACGAGCAAACGGAAGAGTTTCGTTACAGGGCGCAGATTTATTGGGCGAATGTAAGGGGCCAACGCCACTACGCGCACCAACTATTGGCAGTTCGCGATCTCCTCTCAGGTCAGAGCACGATCCTGGAAAAGGCCTTTGGTGTCACTGCTGACGACCTGCTCACCGAGCTTGAGAAGGTTTGGCACAGTTTGATTTTCGGGATGGGAGAAGCGCTGTCGGAATTGAAAGAGATTCAAGAGGCGACGTTGGAGGCGTTCGAGGCGGATATCGCGGCCGGTGTCATTGAGGGCGATGAAGACAGCCTCCTTGGAGAAACAATGGATCGCCATGGGTTGCGCGAACGTGCCGCGTCTGCAGCGGGACGCTTCGTCGGCTTTGATCTCTTCGACCTCGGTAAGGTGACGAATCTGCCTCCAGAGCTACTGGATACACTCTCATGGAGCGCCGGCGAGGACACAGAGTTCATGTCCGAAGGACCGATGCGCGGATGGCCATTGCGTATTTGGCCTACGTTCAAGAGGCCATTCATCAAAATCGACGGCCGACACTACTGCTTCGATCTGCACTCCCTCTTCGACCACGTGTACCGCGCCATCGAAAGGGTGGTCTTCGCCAAGCATCCGGGCTTGAAACAGCAATGGATCTCGAATCGGAAGACCATTTCGGAGGATTTGCCCCGAAAGTATCTGACGCGCTTGCTCGCCGGTGCCGAGGATTATGGCGAGATATATTATCCTAACGGCCCGCGCAAAAGCGATGGTTGGTCGGAACTAGATCGTCTCATTGCCTATGACGATCATCTAATAGTGATTGAGGTGAAGAGCGGATCATTCACCTACACATCGCCAGCGGATGATTTCGATGCCCACGTCGCGTCGTTGCGAGCTCTCATCGAGGACCCAGCTCGTCAGGCCAAGCGATTCTTGGAATATCTGGAGAGTGCTGACGAAGTTCCGCTCTATGACCATCAGAAAAAGGAAATCATCCGTGTACGTCGCGATCGATATCGGATTGTCACGGTGTGCGCCATATCCGTCGACCCGTTTACCGAGTTTGCGGCGCAGGCCCGCCATTTGTCGAAGTTGGGCCTAGAGGGATTAGACTGCCCAGTTTGGGCTCTCTCGGTTGATGATCTTCGTGTGTTTGCTGACGTATTCGAGACTCCCATCGAGTTTCTGCATTTTGTCGAGCAGCGGACCCGAGCCTTTGATTGTGACCTTCTTCAGTTGGACGACGAGCTTGATCATGTCGGTTTGTATCTCGCTCACAACGACTATGTGCAGCATGTCGAGGAGATGGTGGGCGACAGATCCGTGCGCTTCAACGTGTTGGGTTATCGGACCGAGCTTGACCGTTTCTATAGCCGGAAGCTGGCGGACCCGACCGCGGCTAGCCCTCTATCGCAGGATATGCCTGATCGGATGCGCGAAGCCATTTCCTGGTTAAACACAAACGGCGGCGGCGGTCGGGTACGCAAAGGTGCTCTGCTGCTCGACCTCGATGGGGGAACGCGTAGCCGCCTTTTTGATGGTGTCGAAGGGCAGCTGGAGAGGATGCGAACTGGGAGGCCTCCCCAAGTAGTCTCGTCGTTTGGGGAAGTTCGGATGACGCTCTTCCCGTCGGCGCCCCCCGACACTCCAGCGAAGCACGATGAGGCCATAGAGTTCACCCGGGCAGTGATGGCCTCGCATAATGAGAGCGATAGGCTCTTGTTGGAACCCGCGTATCTCGACGCCAAGAGATTGATCGGCTTTGAGTTTACCTCGGTTTCAAACGTTCTGCTGTCGGAAGGCGAACAATCCCGAATGGCCGCGCGGGGGCAACGTCTACGGCGTGAGCGGGTCCGTCGGGCTGGTTCCTCGGTCGGCCGCAATGATCCGTGCCCTTGCGGTAGTGGCAAAAAATACAAGAAATGCTGCCTGAATTAGCTAGCAGGCCTTATTTCGCGCTCAACCCCTTCTCGATAAGCCGGCGGATCGCTTCGGAGCGGGAGGGTTTGGGGTCGGGCTGGCGGTCGATCCAGGCGGTGATCTTCGCCTCAAGCTCGGGGGGCATGCGGACGCCGCGCATCGGGTGGATGCCCGTTCGGGGGCGGCCGCGCGGTCTTTTTTGTTTATCGGCTATTGACTCACCCCTATTTTCAGTTTAGCTAAAAACATGCCGCAGCAAGGCTGGCGCCTGGCTCCGGCTTTGGCCCGCGAACACCTGGTCGGAGGCGCCCGATGGCTGGTGCGCAGCTTAACCTGTCGCGCCGCGCGCTGCTAGGCGCTGTCTGCGTCGCGCCGGTCGCCCCTGTCCTGAGCGAAGTCGAAGGGCGTCATCCCGGACTTGATCCGGGATCCAGCTTTTTCTTCTGCGGGGGAGGGGAGGGCAGGTGGACCCCGGATCAAGTCCGGGGTGACGAACGAAGGCCGGTCACAAATTGGGACCGCGCTCTCGCCCGCTTCCGGAAGGCCGATGCCGCCCTCGCCGCCGCCGCGCACACGCTCGACGAAGCCCTCTACGACCGCCTCGGCGCCCGCCACGACACCGCCCTCCGCCGACTCCTCCGCACGCCGGCGCCGGACCTCCCGGCCCTCGCCCTCAAGCTCGACCTCGCGCTGGACGATCGCGCCGTCGATTTCGTCGGCGACGCCGCCGCGATGAAGGCGCTCAAGCAAGACGCCCGCCGCCTGGCCTCTCGGAGATGAAGAGAGGCGTGACCAGCATCACGCTTGGACGCAGGTCTGGTGTGATAGAGATCGCGACTCGCTTGGATCATTCGTGGAGGCAGACATGACTGACACGCGCCGGAGCGGGCGATCAGGCCTGTTCCGCCCTTCACTTTTCCCCCCGCCCGGATCATCCTTGGCGAGTCCAACCCGTTGCGCGGGAATTCGCCATGATCCTACAGGTCCTCCTATTCGCGCTTCTGGCCGGCGCGCCGCCGGCCGGCAACCTCAGCCAGGCGAGGCAGGCCTATTCCGGCTGCCTGGGCATGCTCCTCAAGAGCAACCTCAAGGAGCGGACGGCATCCGACCTGTTCGAGGCGAGGCTCGCCCAGTCCTGCAAGGCCGAGGAGGCCGCCTTCCGCAAGGCTTCGGTCGCGGCCGCCGTCGCGACGGGCGCCAGCCGTGCCGGCGCCGAGCAGGATGCGAGCCTCGAGATCACCGACATGCTCGACAATGTGAAGCAGCGCTACAAGGATTATACCGAGACCGATTCCGAGCCGCGCTGAGAGCGGGAAAGCCGGAATCCCGGCGACACGCAATCCCGGGCACTCAACTGACAGTGCCCAACGTTGGGCATCACCCCATTGGCCGGCGCCGCTCAATAGCCACCCCACTTGCCGACTCACCGTTCCTCTTCAAGCTGCCACCGGATCGTCTGCTCGATCGGCTCTGCGATCCGCTCCGGGGCCTCCATCTCGTCGCGCGTGAAGAGCGGATCGGTGCCGACCAGCCTGCATGTCTGCCGGTCGAGCACGGCATGGCCGCTGCTCGCTGCCACAGTGCAACCGGTCGGGGTCCCGCTCGCATCCCGCGTCACCCGCACGCTCACCGCCCCTTCCTGCTCCGCGTGCAGCGCGTCGCGTGGATAATATTCCCAGCCCTCGAGCGGCGGCTCGCTCGTCACTCGCGACGGCCGGCGGCCGGGGCAGGCGAAGCGGTTGGCGACGAACGTGTCGACACCGCAAGGCACCCAGCTCAGAGTGTCGAAGTCGATCTCGGCCGTCCGGCTGCCCCTGCCGCCGCATCCCTCCGCCTCGGCCGGGCCGCCCAGCTCCACCCCAGTGAAGGCGAGCACGCTTTTGCCGGCCGCTTCGGCGAGCAGCCGCTCGCGCTGGCGCGGCGGGATGGCGAGGCAGTGCGCCTCGTCCCGGCGGCGCCCCTCCCGGACCCAGACGCGATAGTTTTCGCGAACGTCGGGCCATTCGGTGAACAGCAATTCCCCATCATCGGAGATCGCGACCAGCCCGAGCTCCCAATCCGCATCTGGTTCGTCGAACCAGTCCAGCGCCAAACTCGCTGCGGCCAGGATCGCCGCCACCAGGAAGGCGAGCAGCCGCTCCCATCCCACGCCTTCCGCCCAGGCGCGGAGCCGCCGCAGCGGCGAGCGCGGCTCGTGGACGGTCAGCCGAGGATCGCGGCGCGGATCCATAGAGCGTGAATGACGCGACCAGGACTCCGGGGCAAGAGCTCCTGTTTCATGATACGGGGCGGCTCAAGGACCCGGACGGCCACATCCTGCACCTCAACTCGATGTGGACGCCCAAGATCGACATCTGGCGCTTCGAGTTCGGCAAAGGCGACGCGTTTCACGGGATGTTCGACAGCCTCGCCATCGCACGCCGCCTCCGCCCGCGCCGCTTGAGGCGCGGCAGCCGGGGAGATCGCGGGACCTTCTCAATCCTCCCCCTCCACCGTCGGCGCCCGCTCGGTGTAGACCGGCGTCTCCGGCGCGCGCAGCTGGTAGAGCGTGACCGCCGCCGCCAGTGCCAGCCCCGCCTCCCAGCGCAGGAAGGACAGCGCTGCAGCGGCCGCCATCAGCGCCGTCGTCCATTGATATTTGCGGGTGAGCCGCGCCACATAGGCCTCGTCGAGCCGGTCGTCGACGTCGCCGGTGGCGCAGCCCGTCTTCCACTTGATCAGCCAGGCGAGCGCGATCGCCGCCAGCGTGCAGGTGTAGACGATCGCCCCGGTCTCGCGCGCGTAAGGATCGTGGAGATGCTCGGCGAAGGCGCGGGTCGGGAAGGCGATGAAGCCGATCAGCGCCAGGAAGAGCAGGGTCGCGAGCAGGAAATGGTGCCCGGTCGTCCGGTAGACCGCGCCCGAAAAATGGTGGTGGACCCAGTAGAGGCCGATCACCAGCGCGGAAAGCGCATAGCCGAGATATTGCGGCCAGAGCGCGAGCAGCTCGCGGGTGAAGCCGGGTCCCGGCTCGGGCATCTTCAGCTCGACCAGGGGCAGGGTGAAGGCGATGGCGAAGACCGCGTCCGCGAAAATCTCCATCCGCTGCGTGCCGCGCACGGCGCCTTCGCCGGGATGGTCGTCCAGCCGCGGCGCCTCCTGCGGATCGTGTTTCTGCTGCATCCCGTCTCTCCCGCTGCGCCGGCCGGCAAGGCACCGGCTCATCCTACTCCCCCAACCGCCGGGAGACGCAAAAAGCAACTTTCCTGCAGCCCGCCCTTTCACGATCGATCCTGGGGAGGGAACAGAAGCAGAATGCGGGGCCACGCGTCCGACTTCGGAAATACGATACCCGTCCCGGTCTTCAGAAAGCTCCAATCTCGATGGGTCGGGCAGGCGGGCTACTTCCGCATCCGGTAGCGCAGCAGCACGCAGTCGCGGGCGATCGGCCGCGCCTCGATCCGCTCGAGCTCGATCCGGCGCGTCAGCGGGTGGAACGCGGCCGTGCCGCCGCCGAGCAGGACCGGATGGACGGTGAGCCGGATCTCGTCCACCAGCCCCGCCTCGATCAGCGCGCTGCCCAATTCGCCTCCGCCCATGACCAGGATCGAACCGCCCGGCTCTTCCTTCCAGCGCCGCACCGCCGCGGCCGCGTCCTCGCCCACCAGCTGTGCACCGGCGCCGGCGGGCAGGCGCTCCAGCGTGCGCGAGAAGACGTAGGTCGTGACCCCGGCCGGCACCGGGCCGCCGCCCATGCGCTGCGCGAATTCGAACGTCTTGCGCCCCATCAGCATCGTGTCGACGCCCTCGAAGCTGGCCGCCGCGATCGCCGCCGCGTCGCCGCTCCACCTGAGCCAGTCGATCGCCTCGCCAGGCCCGGCGAGATAGAGATCGAGGCTCACCGCCCCGCCATAGGTCAGCTTGCGCACCGCCTCCTCCTCGGACCTCTTGGCGCCCGGCAACGCCGCCGCCTGACCACGGCAGGTTGCGCGCGGGCCGTCGGCCCGATCAGGCCGGAGCCGGTCTTCCTTCCGTCCAGTCGATGAACGCGTTGAACAGCGGGTAGAGGAGTGGCCTGTCGAGGCCGGCCCAGTTGGTGACGGACTTCTCCGCCTTGAAAACGGTCTGACTCGTCTGGGCGTCGATCGCCTCCAGCGAGGCCGTCACCCGGTACCCCCCCTTCGGCTCGACATAAGGCTTCAGGACCAGGAAGGGCCCGATCTTCTGCGCCAGCTTGTTCAGCGACAGCAGGCTGCTTGTGTCGGTCACACCCTCTATCTGTTGCTGAATGACATAACGCTCCAGTTCGGTCTCGGAATAGACGTTCTGGAACTTGCGCGAATTGGCGATGGAATCGTGGAAGAAGCTGTTGATCGTCCGATTTTCCGTAAAGTTGAGCACGACGGCCATCTTGCCATAACGCTGCGCAGAATAGGGTGCGGCTATCGTCAGGCTTCCCGGATCGACGCTGGCGCCGGTATCGAAGCGGCCGGTGGCGTTCAGCTCCGCAGTCTTGAGCGTGGACGAGCAGGCGGCGAGCGCGAAAGCGGCCGCGGAGAGGGCCGCAAACTTCCCAATCTTTTCGAGAGCCAAGTTGTTTCTCCTTCGGCTGGACCTCAACGCTTGGGGGTTGGCTGACGCGGAAAGCAGCAGGTTTGGTCGAACAAGCATTTTGGAAGAGATAGGTTCCCACACCGGGAGACGGATTACGAAGGATGCGGGCGGGCCGGCTGCCTTCCCCGGCGCCTCAGCCTAGCCTCGCGCGCCCCTCGCGCCCCCCTCGCGGCCCTCATGGTCCTTGATCAGCCGCGCCGGCGCCTTTTGGCGCCACGCGCATTCCAGCCGGTCGCGCAGGCGTTCGTCGTCGATCGCGTCGAGCCGCACCAGCAGCGCCGGCCAGCCGGCATAATGCGGCGTCTCGAAATACAGGTCGGGCTCCGCCTCCAGCAAAGCCTCCTTGAGCCCGAGCGGGCACAGCACCATCAGCACGCCGGGGCGGCGGACGCGGGCGATCCCCTTGCCCGCCACCTTCAGCGCCGGCGTGCCGTACCAGCTTGCCGTCTCGATTCCCGGAAGATGCGCCGCCAGCCGCGCCGCCCGCTCGATCTCGCTCTGGGCCATCAGCCGACCCTGCCTCGCCCGCCGCCGCGATGCAAACCGGCGGCCTGGCGCCGCGCCCGGCCGGGTCGTCCCGCACCGGGAATCTTATCCCCATTATCCTTTTTATCCACAGGTCGATTTCGCTTGGCGCGACTCGGCGGGCGTGCCAGTCTCAGGGCACGCGGTCAGGAGCGGCCGCCCGGAAACGGACGAAAGCTCCTGGCGCTGCCACCGCGGAAGCGGCCGACATCCTTCGGGATGGAAGCGCGGAAGCGATGGTAGGGCAGCCGGGGAAGAAGCGCGAGGCCAAGGCGCAAGCCGATGCCGAACCCACTTTCTCCGGAGTCCGGCGGAACCGGAGCCTTCGGGCGAAGGAACCGCGAAAGGGCGCCCGCCGAGCTTGCTCGACGGAGCCCGCCAGGGAACCCGCCGGGCCGCAAGGCCCGGTCGGGAACTCGGATTGGGAACGTGTCGGGGTTCGCCCTGACGGGAACCCAATTGGGAACCGTCCGGGGCCGCAAGGCCCCGGCCGGAACCCGCACAGCGGGGCCGGTGGCGACACCGGTCCCGTTTTTGCGTCCGGCCTCGACCGGCCGGCAGCGCCCTGCTTCGGTCCGCGTAGGAAACCAAGCGGCCTGGCCGCCAGCCTGGGCACAGTGTTGCCCTCGGCCGCCGTAGTCCGTTCAGAAGCCGAGATCGATCCCCGTCCAGTTCCTGATCGCGGCCCTGGCAACCTTGGTCGCTGTATCGAGCACGGCCTGCGCGAGCACATAGGGGAGGAAGGCGGCAAGGCGCAGGATGTTGTTGAGATAGGATTGCTGCATGCGCATCAGATAATCGGCTTCCTGCGCGCTGATCCTGCCGGAGGCCAGGTCGTCGGCGGTCGCGAAGCTCTCGGCGGCGAACGACCTTATGTGCGACTCGAGTTCCTTCAGGCCTTGCTTCGCGTGGCTGCCGAGCACCGGCACGACATGCGACAGGATGGCGTCGCCAAAGTCCCTGGCCGAGTTCGGCTTAAAGGTGGCGAGGTCGACGGGTGCCGGCATGGTCACTCCCCTAGCGCCGCAGCCTGGCTGACATCGCCACCGCGATCGAGCAAGTCCCGCCCGCCAGGTTCGATCGCTCGAACAGGCGGCGGGTGAGGCCGTGGTCGCGATGCTGCGTCATCATCCGTTCGACCGCGGCGCGGCATTCGCCGATCGCCCCGGCCACGAGCTTGGCGGAACCGGCTGCCGGGGAGCCCTGGTAGTTCCGGACGGCTCCCGAGGCGCTGGCCTCGGCGCCCCGCAGATTGCCGAGCGCCGAGATGTAGAATGGCTCGATCCGCTCGAACGGCGGCTGCGGCTCCAGCGCGACCGCCGCGCCGACCTTGTTGATGTCCGCCAGCGCCGCCTCGAGCTGCCGATGAACCGCCTCGTCATAGCCTGGCAGGAAGCTGACGCACGCGGTCAGCAGCCAGGCCAGCATCAGGCTCAGGATGGTCCGCTTCATACCCCCTCCGGCGCGAGGCTCGACTCGAACTTCGACCGGTTCATTGTGGCCGCGGCCCGCCGAGCGCACAAATCCAAACGGCGCCTCGATCGATTCGGTGCCGCCGGCGCTCCGCCTCACCAGCCGACCAGCCGCAGGTACGAGCTCACTGGATATTGCAGCGCCATGAAGGCGAGGATGGCGGCGTTGGCCCGCGGCCCGCGGAGCAGCATCGCCGCTGCCGCCGAGCCCAGGAAGATCGTCACCGTCGCCCGGGTGAAGCCGCTCGCCAGCGGGTTGACGCCGAGCGTCAGCAGCGCCCCGATCGCCAGCGCGTTGCACAGGAGCACGCCGCCGATCACCAGCCGCCTGTGCTCGAAATAATAGAGGTCAAGGTCGGGCCATTCGTCGAGCTCGTGCGGCGCCGCCAGCGTGGCGGCGAGATAATAGAGGCCGCAGATCAGCAGTCCGCACAGCATCGGGAAGTAAGCCAGCGGGATCGCGTCCCGCACCGCCCAGGCGACCAGCCAGAATGAGGCGACGTCCAGCATCACGACGAGGCCGAGCAAAGGCGTCAGCCAACCCACGTGCAGCTTGCGCCGGCGTTGCAGCGTCCGCCCGAAGCCGCCCAGCACTTCGGCGAGGCTGAGCCCGAGCAGCAGCCCGAATAGCGAGAAGACGAATTCGAATGCGCTCATCGGCTGGCACCCCAGGGCGAAGGGGCCACAGCGTCTCTCCGTACGCAAGCGTCAATTCGCCGCCGGCGATCGCACGTCGTCCGGAACGAAGCCGCCGCTCGCGAGTCGGGCCGGAGCAGGACCCGGTTGGGAGGAGGCTGCGATGGTGCTCGAGACGCGGTTGCGCAAGGCGTGGGGCAAGATGCGCGAGGCCGGCGGCTCGATCATCGGCCACACCGGCGAGAACCTCACCGGCAAGACCTACAGCCAGTTCGATTTCGCCAAATATATGAATGAGCTTTGCGCCAGCGATCCGGAGCTGATCCAGGCCGCGCTCGACACGATCGACAAGGCGATCGAGGAAGGGGCCTGGTTCGCGGACATGAACAAGCAGCGTTTCACCACCCCCAAATGCCATTCCAAGCCCATCGTCACTATGAGGATCGGCTGCCGGATCGACTACCATTTCGACAAGCGCCACGGCGGCGAGGAGGAGGATTGTTCGGGCTGAGCGGACGTCCCCCGCGCGCCGCGGCGGTCAGGTCTCGCTCGGAGCCTCGTTGACGACCCGATAGCGCACCAGCACGCAGCCATGCTCGATCGCCCGCGCCTCGATCAGCTCGAGCGCGATCCGCCGCCGCAGCGGGTGGAACAGGGGCGTGCCGCCGCCGAGCAGCAAAGGATGGATGTTGAAGCCGATCTCGTCGACCACGCCCTCCTCGAGCAACGCCGTGCCGAGCTCGCCGCCGCCCATCACGATGATGTCGCCTCCCTCCTGCTGCTTCAGCGCCCGCACGAACCCGGCCGCATCCTCGCGCACCAGCTCCGCCCCGTCGGGCACCGCTTTGAGCGTGCGCGAGAACACATAGGTCCTGATCTTGGACGAGCCGCCGCCGCCGCCGCTCTTCTGCGCGAACTCGAACGTCTTGCGTCCCATCAGCATGGTGTCGACGCCCTTCCAGCTGGCTGCGCTGATCGCCTGGGCATCGTCGCTCCACTTCAGCCAGTCGAGCGCCTCGCCGGGCGCCGTTATGTAATTGTCGAGGCTGTTGGCCCCGCCGAACGTCACTTTGCGCATGCATCCGCCTCCGCTTTTGCGAGACCACGCCGCCGCTGCTAGGCTGCCGCGACCATCACAGGGAGGATAGCATGCCGCGCTACATGGTCGAACGCACTTTCCCCGACGGCCTCGCCATTCCGATCGACGCCGATGGCGCGGCGGCGTGCTGCGGCGTCGTCGAGCGCAATGCGGCCGAAGGTGTGAGCTGGGTCCATTCCTACGTCAGCGCCGACAAGAGAAAGACCTTCTGCGTCTATGACGCGCCCTCGCCGGAGGCGATCCGCAACGTCGCCGCGGCCAATGGCCTGCCGGTCGGCGACATCCACGAGGTGCGCGTGCTCGACCCCTATTTCTACCATTGAGCCGCCCGGCGCCCTCGGGCAGGCCGCGGCGGCAGGCATCAGGACCGACGTCAATGGCTGAGCCGGATTTCCCCCGCACCCTCGCCGGCGGCTGCGCGTGCGGGCAGGTGCGTTACCGCCTCGCCTCGGCGCCGATGATCGTCCATTGCTGCCATTGCACCGCCTGCCAGACCGAGACCGGCAGTGCGTTCGTGCTCAACGCGCTGATCGAGGCCGACCGGGTCGAGACCGTCGCCGGCGCCGCCGAACCGGTCCTGACGCCTTCGGAAAGCGGCCGCGGCCAGCAGGTGTGGCGCTGCCCCGCCTGCCGCGTCGCCTTGTGGAGCAATTATGGCGGGACCCGCGACATCGTCCGCTTCGTGCGCGTCGGCACGCTCGACGATCCGGCCGCGCTGCCGCCGGACATCCACATCTACACCCGCTCCAAGCTCCCCTGGGTCCGACTGCCCGAAGGAGCGCTCGCGGTCGAGGCTTATTATGACAGCCATGAAGTCTGGCCGCCCGCAAGCCTCGATCGCCGCCGCGCGCTGTTCGGCTGAGGGAAGGGCACGAGCGATGAAGCCCGGCCGGCATGCTCGCGCACCCAGGCTTGCCTTGTGGCTGGCGGCGGTCGCGCTCGCCGGATCCGCGCCGTCGGCCGCCGCCGCGCCGCCGGCCGCGGCGGGGCTGATCGAGCTCGGCGGCGGCGCGACCGCTTACGTGCCGGCCGGAGCGGCCGCGCTGCCACCGGTGCTGGTCCTGCTGCACGGCGCCGGCAGGGGCGGGGACGAGATGGTCCGGCGTTTCCAGGCGGAGGCGGACCGGCGCGGCATCCTCCTGGTCGCGCCCAAGTCGCTCGGCCCGACCTGGGACATCATCCCGGCGCTCGGCGCGCTCGCCCGGGCCGATGCGGGGCCCGCCGCCTCGCGCATTCCGCGCGCCCGTGCGCCCGAGCCTTCCGTCGATCCGCCCCGGATCGAGGCGGCGCTCGCCGCACTCGGCGCCCGGATCGGCTACGACCGTGGCCGCGTCGGCCTCGCCGGCTTCTCCGACGGAGCCAGCTATGCGCTGTCCTACGGCACCTCGCGGCCGCGCCTGTTCAGCGCCATCCTCGCCTTCTCACCCGGAGTTATCCGGCTGCCGGACCGCACGCCGCGCGGCCAGCGCGTATTCGTCGCCCACGGCCGCCAGGACCGGGCGCTCGCCTTCGCCACCACCAGTGCCGGCATCGTCCCGGCGCTGCGGGCGAAAAGGCTCGCCGTCACCTTCCGCCCCTTCCAGGGCGGCCACGAAATACCTGACGACGTCGCCGCCGCCGGGCTCGATTTCTTCCTGGGCGGCACGGGGCGCTAACCCCCAGGCGCGGCCCCGCCGGCACGGACTGCCGGCGCCGCCGCCCCCGGCGCCGGCCTCGCCGCCGCCGAGATCGCAGGGCGCGCCCGTCATTGGCGCATATCCGCCTTATTTGCTTTATCGCGGAAAATTGGGCATAGAGAAGCCGCTACAGTCGCCTGCGACGGAATCACGGCCTGCAAGGCTCCTTTTCCTTCTCTCCACGCTTCTACAGCATGGCGTTGCCGCGTGGCCGCGCCATTCCACGCACTATGATCAAGGAAAATACCATGCCGATTGGCACCGTGAAATTCTTCAACGCCGACAAGGGTTACGGCTTCATTCAGCCGGAAGGCAGCGGCAACGACGCCTTCGTCCACATCAGCGCCGTCGAAAAAGCCGGCATGCGCACGCTCGAGCGCGACCAGCGCGTCAGCTACGAGCTCGAGACCGACAGCCGCGGCAAGACCAGCGCCTGCAATCTCCAGAGCGCCTGACCCGAAGCGGAGGGCGTGCGGCCCCGGCCGCCGTCCTCCACCTCCCCGTCCCCAGTCGGAGGCGCCTATGTCCCAGCACGAATTCTACCGCGCCCGCGCCGAAGAGGCCAAGCGGGCCGCCGAGGAAGCGACCCTCGATAATGTCCGCGAGCGCTGCCTGCGCTCCGAGGCCGCGTGGGCCGGCATGGCCGATCGCGCCGCCCGGACCGAGAAGATGCGGGCCAAGGCCGAAGCGGCCAAGGCTGCCGCCGCCCTGGTCGCAGAGCCCGTCGAGAGCGCCTGCCCGTCCTGATCGCCGCTCAACGGCGGCGGCGGCAAGAGCATCACCAGCGCGGGAACTTACGCGCGAGCCGCTCCGTCACGGGCGATTTTCACCTCAACGTCAACAGCGATTTGCCTGCTGGGCGCACCTTGTGCAGCCGAGGCGCCCGGCGCGCCAGTCGCGGCCGGAGCAGAGCCCGAGGGTCAGCGCTGGCAGGGCGGGCAGGGGCCCCGCATGGCGCAGCGCCGCCGCTCGCGGCACTTTTTCTCGCGCTCGGTCAGCACGGGAATGCTCTTCGACGCGGCGGCGGTGGGGGCGGCGGCTGGCGCCGGTAGGGTCTTGGCTGCGGGCGGCGGAGCGGCGGCCGGCGGCGCGGCTGCCGGCGGGGCTGCGGTCTGGGTCGTGGCCGCGGCCTGGCTGTTGCCGGCCGCGGGCGGGTCCTGGCCAAAGGCGCTGCCGGACATCAAGGCCGCCGCCGCAAGCAGCGCGCCCATCGCCCGGATCCTGCGCAAGTCAGGCGAGTTCACGGCCCGCGGCACTTCAGCAGCTCGTCCGGCACGGGACTTGCGTCCGCTTGACGGTTTCGCCGTTCAAAGTGTCGACGGTCTCGTCGAAACAGCCTTCGGGGGTGCTGATGTGGCGGAGCAGCATCCGGTCATCCAGGAAACGCTGGCAGACGACGGTGGCGCTCGGCTGGGAAGCCGATAGCGGTCCGCCGACTCCGATCTCGCCGTTCCAGCCGGCAAGACGCAGCGATCTCAGCCGGGTGGCGAGGTCGGCCGCATTGGCCTTCGGGATCAGCGATCCGCCCTCCGAGGCCCCGACGACG
>DASZDE010000126.1:0-3718 GCA_035942355.1 Allosphingosinicella sp.
GCTCGGCACGTTGCGGTGGCCGACGATGCGGACGCCGTGGATCTCGGTCACCGCGCCGAGCACCGCTCCCTCGACATTGCCGCCCTGCTCCACCGCCAGGTCGACGATCACGCTGCCCGGCCGCATCGAGGCGAGCTGCGAGTCGCTGATCAGCCGCGGCGCCGGCCGCCCGGGGATGAGCGCGGTGGTGATGACGATGTCCTGCTTGGCGATATGGGTGGAGACGAGCTCGGCCTGGGCCGCCTTATATTCGTCCGACATCTCGGTGGCGTAGCCGCCGGCGCCCTCGCCCTCGATCCCGGCGACCTTCTCGACGAAGATGGCCTTGGCGCCGAGGCTCTCGATCTGCTCCCTTGTGGCGGCGCGCACGTCGGTCGCCGAGACCACCGCGCCGAGGCGGCGGGCGGTCGCGATCGCCTGCAGCCCGGCAACTCCGACGCCCATCACGAACAGCCGCGCCGCCGGGATCGTGCCGGCCGCCGTCATCATCATCGGGAAGGCGCGGCCATATTCGGACGCCGCGTCGAGCACCGCCTTGTAGCCGGCGAGATTGGCCTGGCTGGAGAGCACGTCCATCGACTGCGCCCGGGTGATGCGCGGCATCAGCTCCATCGCCAGCGCCTCGAGCCCGGCCGCCGCATAGGCGTCGACCCGGTCGCGCCGGCGCAGCGGATCGAACAGGGCGACGGCAAGCGCGCCCGGCCTCGCTCCGGCGAGCTCGACGGCGTCCGGCGGCTGCACGGCAAGGACGATGTCGGCCCCGGCGAGCGCCGCCTCGCGCGGACCCACCCTCGCCCCGGCGCTCTCATAATCGCAATCCGCGACCGAGGCGGCGAGGCCCGCGCCGGCCTCGACCGCGACCTCGGCGCCCAGAGCGGCGAACTTCTTCACCGTCTCGGGCGTCGCCGCGACCCTGCCCTCGGCCTCGGCCGTCTCCTTCAGGACCGCAAGCTTCACCGCTGCGTCTATTCGGCGATCAGCAGGATGACGATGAGGGCGATCACGACGCAGACGATCGCGCTCCACTTCATCAGGAAGACGAAGCCCTCATAACCCTTCTTGTGGGTGACGATCTCCTTGTCCAGTTCGCCTTCCGCGGCCATGCTGTGTCCTCGCGCCTTAGGTGCGCGACCTCTTATCAACGCGGCGGCGGCGTGGGAAGGGCGCGCGGCAACCTTGGCCGGCGGGCGGGCGGGCGGCCCGGGGCGGGTCTTTCCCCGGCAAGCCCCGGTTCGGAAGCGGCGTCGACCGGGCCTCCCGGGCTGGTCCGCGCCGCCCGCCGCGGCCGGGACCGGCCCTTATGTTAAATCCGCATTTCTCTCATCCGCCAAATCCGCTATTGTGTCGAGCATCGGCAGGGGGATTTTCGGATTCGATGAGCTTCGGGGCGCGGCTGGCGGAGGAGAGGAGGAGGCTCGGCTTCAAGCAGTCGGAATTCGCCCAGCGGGTCGGCAGCGACGCTCCCAAGCAGAGCCTCTACGAGCACGACCACCGCCAGCTTCGCGCCGCCTATCTGTCGAGGATCGCCGCGGCCGGAGTCGACGTCGCCTATGTTCTGACCGGCCGCCGAAGCGAAGGCGAATGGCTCGACCAGCAGACGACGGAGTTCCTTTCCGCCTTCCTCAGCCTTCCGCCCGAGCTTCAGTCGGCGCTGGCCAGGCTCCTCGACGACCTCGGCCGGCTCAACCGCGACGAGGGCAAGGTCTAGCAGGCTGTTGAAGAAGTGTTCCGCTGGGCGATGAAGTCGGCTTCATCGCCGCCGTGGAAGCAGATTTGTCCGTGGAGTGAGCCGTCGGGCTGGAGTTCGGCCCATCCGTCGCCCCCCGCCTCGTCCATTTCGTCATTGCCGCTCCACGAGAAGTCGACGGCGTCGCCATCGCCGCCTTGGAAGATGTGGCCGGTGACGCAGCCGAAGGCGAACTCGCCTGAGCGGTTCTCGTCGAAGAGGATGTAGGCGGGCCCCAGCATGTCGGGATAGTCCTCGACATAGTTGGGCATCGCGACGATGCGCCAGCGGCCCTCGAGGCTCATGCCGGCGCCGCCAGCAGCCTGGGCAGGCGCACGAGGTTGTAGGCGGCCAAGGCGAGCGTGAAGACGGCATCGACCCGGGCGCGTCCCCTGAGCTTGACCTTGGCGAGGCCGGCCGAGCACTTGGTCCACCCGAACGCCTCCTCGATCCGCTTGCGGCAGCGCTGGCTGGCGGCGTAGCCGGGATGGCCGGCGGTGCGCCGGTCGATGGCGGTGGCGCGCGGCCTGCCGCTCTTGCGGACATGGCCGTCGACGGCGATGTGAGGTGTGACCCGGCGCGCGCGCAGGTCGCCGATGAAGGCCCTCACGTCATAGGCCTTGTCGGCGCCGAGGGTGATTCGCTGGCGGCCCGGCCGGCGGTCGAGCATCGCCAGCGCCGCCTCGCGCTCGGCCTTGCCACCCGCCCGGGTGACGGCGGCGTCCACCACCAGGCCGTGGCGGTTCTCCATCAGGGCATGTCCCATGTAGCACAGCCGGGCCGGCTGGCCGTCGCCCTTCTTGTAGAGCCGAGCGTCCGGGTCGGTCGTGCTCGCATGAGTCTCGTTCGAGCGTTTCTCCCTGTGGAAGTTGCGCTCCTGGTTGCGCCCCGGGCCCTGCGGATCGTCGTCGCTCCCGTCCTTGCGGCGGAAGCTCTTGATCGACGCCCACGCCTCGATCAGGGTCCCGTCGACCGAGAAGTGGTCGCTCGACACCAGCCGCCTGACCCTCGGCTGCGCCAGCACGGCGCGAAGGAACTTGCCCGCTATCTCGCCGCCGAGCAGCCGATCCCGGTTCTTGCTGAAGCTCGAATGGTCCCACGCCGCCTCGTCCACCCCGAGCCCGACGAACCAGCGGAACAACAGATCGTACTCCAGCCGCTCCATCAGCTGCCGCTCCGAGCGAAGGCCGTAAAAAGCCTGCAGCAGCATCGCTCGCAAGAGCCGCTCCGGCGGAATCGAAGGCCGGCCCAGACGCGGCGGGTAAAGCGCGGCGAAATCCTCGCTCAGCGACGCCAGCGCCGCGTTGGCGATCTCCCGGATCACCCGAAGCGGATGATCCCGCCGAACCCGAGCCTCCAGATCCACGTAGGAGAAAAGCGACCCAGAGCGACTGTCGGACCCACGCATCATACCCTCCCGGCCAACCAGAAGAGTGAATCACGAAACCTCGAAGCGCGCTACCACTTCTTCAACAGCCTGTTAGAGCGGCGGCCATGAACCCGCTCTTCGCCAATCTGCCGACGACGATCTTCACCCGGATGTCGGCGCTGGCGGTCGAGCATGAGGCCGTGAACCTGGGCCAGGGCTTCCCCGATTTCGGCTGGCCGGACGACGTCGTGGCGCGCGCCGCCGAGGAATTGATCCGCGGCTCCAACCAATATGCGCCGATGCCGGGATTGCCGCAGCTCAGGAAGGCGGTCGCGGAGCATTACGGCATTCACCAGGATCTGGACCTGGCCCCCGACTCCGGCGTCGTCACCTCCGGCGCCACCGAGGCGCTCGCCGCCTCGCTGATGGCGCTGATCGAGCCGGGCGACGAAGTCCTGCTCTTCCAGCCGCTCTACGACGCCTATCTGCCGCTGGTGCTTCGGGCGGGCGGGGTGCCGCGCTTCGTCCGATTGACTCCGCCCGGCTGGCGGATCACCGAGGAGGCCCTGGCCGCGGCCTTCACGCCCCGGACGAAGCTCGTCGTCTTCAACAACCCCCACAAT
>DASZDE010000127.1:0-15501 GCA_035942355.1 Allosphingosinicella sp.
TGCTCGAAAAATTGCTGGAGCGTGCCCTTGAAGCCGACCTGGTCCTTGACCGCCTCCATCTCGCCGTGGAGGCGCTTCACCTCGTCGAGGCCGATGCGGTGGATCTGGTCCGGACTGAGGTCCGTGGTGGTGCTCGCCTCGACCAGATAGGCGTAGAGCCGGTCGCCGCCCGGCATGTCGCGGAGGCCGACGCTGGCGCGGGTCTTCGGCAGATAGTCGGTCACGATGAAGGCCCGCAGCCGGGTCAGCGCCGGGCGGATTTCGGTCTCGATCGACTGGGCATAGGCCGCCTTCAGCCGCGCCTGGTCGGCCGCGGAAATGTCGGCGGGGAAGCTGTTGAGCGGCTTCATGAAGGTGCTGCCGGCGACGCCTTCGGCAAGCATCGCATCGAGCTGCTCGACGACGTTCGCCATCACGAGGCGCGGCTGGACCACTCCGGTCGCCATTCCCTGGCGCATCCGAACGATGGCTTGCTCCAGATTGACGACGAAATCGTCGATCCGGCTGAGCCCGTTCTCATAATCCTTGAGGGTCTTGTAGGGCGCCACGCTCTCGCCCGAGCTGAGCTCGGCGAAAAAGGCGTGGAAGCCGTTGAAATGGTCGATCGGGCGCACCGCGGTCAGCGCCAGCATGTCCACCTGGAGACCCTCGAGGTCGAGCTCGCGCTGCCATTTGAACACGTCGTAGGAGATGCGCTCGGAAGGGCTGAGCGCGGCGCGGTCGATCCGCGCCAGCGCCGCCAGCTCGCTTTGCGCGGCGCCGCGCTCGGAAGCGAAATATTCGTCCGACAGGAAGTGGCCGAGGCGGTCGGCATAACGAAGGTCGCCGCGGAACAGCGCCTGGACGGGATTGCGGCGAAGGCTCACCTCGTCGCTTTCGGCAAACAGCGCGGCGAGCGCCTGCGAATGATCCTGCGCCGGCGCCGCGGCCTCGGCGGGGTCCGACGCGGGAGCCGCGACCGCTTCGGCGGGCGGGGTTTGCGCGCAGGCGGCCAAGGCCGCCGCAGCGAAGAGGAGGGGGACGTGCTTCATCGACTTTCCTTGATGTTCCTACGCCTGTTTTGAGGCGATCCAATCATTGATTTTCTGATCGAGCACCGACAGCGGCAACGCGCCGGTCATCAGCACCTGGGCGTGGAACTCCTTGAGATCGAAGCGGTCGCCGAGAGCCTTTTCCGCACGGGCGCGGAGCTCGAGGATCTTGAGCTGGCCGATCTTGTAGGCCAGCGCCTGGCTCGGGATGGCGATATAGCGCTCGACCTCGGCGATGGCGTCGGTCTTTCCCATCGAGCTGTTGTCGAGCATATATTTGATCGCCCGGTCGCGGGACCAGCCCTTGGCGTGGATGCCGGTGTCGACCACCAGCCGCATCGCCCGCAGCATCTCGTCGTCGAGGCCGCCGAAACGCTGATAGGGATCGGTCTCCATGCCGAGCTCGTCGTAAAGCGTCTCGGCGTAGAGCGCCCAGCCCTCGGCGAAGGCGGTGTTACCGCCGAAGCGCATGAAGTTGGGCAGCGCCTCGTTCTCCTGGGCGAGGCTGATCTGGAAATGGTGGCCCGGCGCGCCCTCGTGCAGGTAGAGCGTCTCCATGCCCGGGGTGGTCCGCGACGGCAGGTCGTAGGTGTTATAGTAGAAGATGCCGGGGCGGGAGCCGTCGGGAGTGCCGCTATTGTAGGAGCCGCCGGCGTCGGTCTTCTCGCGATAGTCGGGCACCGGCCGGATCTCGAGCTTGGTCTTCGGCAGGGTCGAGAAGATCTCGCCGATACGCTCGTCGACCTTCCTGCCGATCTCGTAATAGCGTTTGGTCATCCACTCCTTGGACGGCGGCTTGAACTTCGGGTCGGTGCGGATGTGCTCGAAGAATTGCTGGAGCGTGCCCTTGAAGCCGACCCGGTCCTTGATCGCCTCCATTTCGCGCTTGATCCGCTCGACCTCGCTGAGGCCGAGATTATGGACGTAATCGGCGGTGAGCGGCAGCGTCGTCGTCTGCTCGATCAGGAATTCGTACAGCTTGGGGCCGCCCTTCATATGGACCAGGCCCTCGCCCTCGCGCGCGGCCGGCAGATAGTCGTTCTTGAGGAAGTCGCGGAGCCGCACATAGGCCGGCCGGATCTCGTCGCGGATCACCGCGGCGTGGGCCGCGCGGAGCCGCCCCTGGTCGGCCGCCGATATGCCCTCCGGGAATTTCTTGACCGGCCCGTAGAAGGTCGAGCCTTCGACCCCTTGGGCGAGCTGCAGGTCGAGCTGGTCGATGATGTTGCGGACCACCAGCTTCGGCTGGACCACGCCCGACGCCATGCCTTCCCGGAACCGGCCGATCGCCCGGTCGATCAGGATCGGATATTGCTTGTGACGCTTGAGGTTGTCCTCATAGTCCTTGACCGTCTTGAACGGCGCGGCGCCCTGGCCGGAGGCGAGGTCGGGATAGAAAGTGTGGAAGCCGAAGAAATGGTCGATCGGCCGCACCACGGTCAGCGGCAGGATCTCCGGCGAATTCGAGCGGATGCTGATCTCCTTCTGCCGCCGGAACACGTCGTAGGCGATCTGATCGGTGGGCGAGAGCTGCGCCCGGTCGATCGCCAGCAGGCGCCGCAGCTCCTCGCGGTCGGCCGCCAGCTCGGCGGCGAAATAGGCGTCGGTGATGTTGTCGCCGAGCTGGTCGGCATAGCGCATGTCGCCGCGGAACAAGGCGTTGATCGGGTTGCGCTGGAGATTCTCCTCGTCCGACCATTTGAACAAGGCGTGCAGCTGCTCCCTCGCGCTGGCCGCCGGGGCGGAGGGCGGAGCGGACGCGGCCGGAGGCTGAGCGGCGGCGGAGCTGCCGGAATGGGCGGTGGCGGCGCAGGCGGCGAGCGCAAGCGCGGAGGAAGCGGCGAGAAGGGCGAGCGTGCGAGTCAAGGGACGACCTTTCAGTGAGGCTGTGTTGGTCGTCTAATACGGCAGTGGGTGCGCTGCAAGCGCCGAACGGAAGTGGATGAAAAGGCGGCGCGGAGCCAGGGGAGAACTCCGCGCCGCCATTCAAGGCCGACAGCTTACCAGAAGAAGTTCCGGATCACGTCGACCACGATGCCGCGGCGGATGTCGATCAGCAGCACGTCGTCATAGTGCCGCACCCAGCGGAGGTAGCCGCGATGGTGAGGCAGGCGATAGCGCCACGGATCGTGGATCCAGAAGCTGGAGCCGAAGTAGCTCGGCGCGATCCGGTAGCCGACGCTGAACGTGCGGTAGCGGAACGGCGCCCGCCAATGCCCGCGCGAGTAGAGGCGGCGGTTGCTGTAGCGATAGTTGCGCCAGTCGTGGCGGCCCCAGTCGCGGCGGTCGCGAATGTCTTCGCGAAGCTCGCGGCGGGCGTCGCGGACGTCGCGGCGCTCCTCGCGCACGTCGCCCCGGTCACCGTAGCGGCGCGCTTCCTGCAGCTCGCGCTGCTCCTCGCGCAGGTCGCGGTAATCGCGGCGGATTTCACTCCGCGACTGGGCCAAAGCCGGAGTCGCGGGCAATATCGTAGCGGCCATCAGGCCCATGATGATCAGTTTACGCATTACCAAGTCCTTTCAAGCTCGTGGCACGGCCCCAAACGCGACTCGGGCCGTGCCGAAGCTCCATGTCTGCCACTATTCCCCTGAACCGGGCGGGAATGCGCTAGTCAGCAAATAGAAAGCCGCGGAGCTGCCGTTGAAGCTCAACCAGGCCGCCGGCCGTGCGGATTCGCGGGGCCGCCCGCGGGGCTCCTAGCTGTCGCCGCCCGTGCCGCTCGTCTCGCCGCGGATGAGGTGCGGCGTCCAAGGCCGTTCGCGGTACCATTTCGTGATCACGTATTTGAGTCCCGCCAGCACCGGCAGGCCCTGATGCAGCGACATCATGTTGGGATTGCCGGCGGGATCGAGATTGTTCCAGGCGAGGAGATTGCCTCGTCGCGGCCGGATCTTGACCTTGGCGCGCGGGAACATCGTCTCGCCGCCCTCCTCGGGTGCGTTCAGGAAGATCATCGCCGTCCAGGTCCGCTGCCCGCCGGCTTTTTGCTGCGTCTCCCAATAAGGTTCGCCCGCGTGGAAGAAATCGTGGTGCGCCTTGAACTGCTGCCCGATCGCGTAGCGCTGCCCCTGGATGGTCTCGCCACAGGCCGGGTCGAGCCCGATCAGGCGATCCAGCCTGGCCTCCACCCTCCTCACCAGCGGGTGGGCAGGATCGAGGTCGCAGCTTTCGCTGGTCCGGAACTCCGGATCGGGATCGTCGGCGAGCACGCGCGACGGCTTGCGGCCGGCATCGATCATGGCGATGAGGCCGTCGCACTCGATATTGGCGAGAAACTCCGGGAGCGCGAAAATCTCGATCCCGTCCGCGGGGACCGCGACGATTCCGGGCGCGGCGCAGAGCCGCTCCCGGACCTTGGCGGCAGACTCGGCGACGGACATCCGGTCCTCGCCGCCGGCTCAACGCACGGTGCGGCCGCGCACCATCACAAAATCGACCTTCTCCAGAACGCGGATATTCTGGAGCGGGTCGCCCGCGACGGCAATGAGGTCCGCGGAATAGCCGGGTGCGATGCGGCCGACCTCGTTGTCGAGGCCGAGCAGCTTGGCCGCTGCGGTGGTGGCGGAGGCCAGCGCCTCGGCGGGGCTCATCCCGACCAGCTCGACCAGCTGCGCGAACTCCTCGGCATTGCGGCCGTGCTCGAATACCGCCGCGTCGGTGCCGAACACGATCGGTATGCCGGCGGCGCGGGCGGCGCGGGCGGCCTTGCCGACCTCGTTCAAGGTCATCCGGACCTTCGCGGCCACGGCGGGCGTGAAGGCGTTCCTCGCCAGCCCCTCGCGGATGCCGGTATAGGCCATCAGGGTCGGCACGAACACCGCGCCGTTCGCCTTCATCGCCGCGATCGCGCGGGAGTCGGCGAAGGTGCCGTGCTCGATCGAATCGACGCCGGCGCGAGCGGCCGCTTCGATGCCGCGGGCGCTGTGGGCGTGGGCGGCGACCTTGAGGCCGAGGCCGTGGGCGGTGTCGACGATCGCCTTGAGCTCGGCATCGCTGAAATGCTGGCCGAGGCCGCGCGCCTGCTGCGAGAGGACGCCGCCGGTCGCCGCGATCTTGATGAGGTCGGCGCCGGCGCGCGACGCCTCCCGGACCCGCGCCGCGCACTGGTCGGCTCCGGTGCAGGTATTGCCCGCCTGCAGCGCTTCGACCACCTCCGGTCGGAAGCCGGACACGTCGCCATGGCCGCCGATGATCGACAGGCCGGAGCCCGAAGTGACGATGCGCGGCCCCTCGATGATGCCGTCGCCGGTGGCGCGGCGGAGCGCGAAGGCGACCTCGGCGGCGCCGCCGACGTCGCGGACCGTGGTGAAGCCCGCCTTGACGGTGATGCGCGCATTCTTGACGCCGAGCAGCGCCGACCATTCGTCGGTCTCGACCGCCTCGCGCCAATATTCGCCGCCCGGATCGCCGGAAAGATGGACGTGGGCGTCGATCAGGCCCGGCAGCACGGTCTTGCTCGACAGATCGACCAGCTTCGCGCCCGCCGGTGCCGGCATGAGCCCCTGAGCGACGCTGCTGATCCGGCCGTCGACGACGACGATCGTCGCCGGACCGGTCGGCGGCCGCCGGGCGTCGGTGATCAGCCGCCCGGCGTGGACGACGACGGTTTCGGCCGCGGCGGGAGCGGCGAGCAGGCTGAGGAGAAGGAGCGGAAGGCGAGCGAGCATCGAGGGACCCCTGGCAAAGGCGCGCTCGATCTGCTCCAGCCGGGGCCGGCTTTACAAGCAAAAAGCCCGGAGCATCGCGTGATGCCCCGGGCCTTTGTCGCCGGCAGCGCCGTCAGGCGCCTCGGCTGACGCTTACCAGAAGAAGTCGTGGATCACATCGACCACTTCGCCGGTATAGACGTCGACCAGGATCACGTCGTTATAGTAACGGACCCAGCGCGTGCCCTGATAGGCCGGCGGCAGGCGATAGCGCCACGGATCGTTGATCCAGTAGCGGTTCGACAGGAAGGCCGAGCCGAGGATCAGGCCGATGCCGAGCCGGTTGTAGCGATGCCCGTAGAACGGGGCATCATAGCGGCCGCCGCGGAACAGGTTGCGGTTGGCATAGCGATAGTTCTGCCAATTGTAGCGCCGGTCGGAGCGCCAGCCGCGGTTCCACATCCGGCTCCAGTCGCGCCGGTCCTGGATCCGGTCGCGGCGGTCGTCGCGCCGGTCGCGGAAATCCTCGCGCCGCTCCTGGCGGTCCTCGATCCGCTCGCGCTGATCCTCGCGCCGCTCGCGGAAATCCTCGCGCCGCTCCTGGCGGTCCTCGACCCGCTCGCGCTGGTCCTCGCGCCACTCTTGGCGGTCCTCACGCCGCTCGATCCGATTGTCGCGTACGTCGCGGCGCCGGTCGACACGATTGTCGCGCACGTCGCGGCGCCGGTCCTCGCGCACGTCCTGACGGCGCTCGACACGATTTTCCTGCCGCTCCTGACGCTGCGCCTGCTCACGCTGACGCTGGCGCTGGGCGGCCTCGCGCGCCTTCTTCTCCTCGCGGGTCTCGCGGCGGTCCTCACGTCGCTCCTCGCGCGGGTTCTGGGCCGCGGCCGCGGCGGCAGTCGATGCAATCGGCGTGACCGCAGTCGCCGCCATCAACGTAACGATTATCGCTCTACGCATGAGTTTCACTCCTTCATAGCGGAAGGCGAAGAGCGCCTCCGGATGCGCCCTTATGTGCATAACTCAGGATGAGCCCTTGCTGAACCCGCTTGCAAGCCGAATGAAAGCTTTTTTTGGGACTACCGCCTGCGGCCGTGTCGCGAATCGGGAGAAGCACGGAGCGACGGCGCCTCCCGCGCGGCATCCGCCGGATCGATTCCGGGCATCGGCGCCGCCGCGAGTCGCTCCTCGCCCGCCTTGACGCGGGCCGCCCTCCTGATCGCTTCGCGGATGCGCGGATAGGTGCCGCAGCGGCAGATGTTGGTGATCGCCGCTTCGATCTCGGCGTCGGTCGGCCGCTGGACCTTGTCGAGCAACGCCGCCGCCGCCATGATCATGCCCGACTGGCAATAGCCGCATTGCGGCACCTGATCGGCGACCCACGCCTGCTGCACCGGGTGCGCCCGATCGCGCGACAACGCCTCGATGGTGGTGACGAAGCTGCCTTCGATGTCGGCGATCCGAACCAGGCAGCTGCGCACCGCATTGCCGTCGATATTGACGGTGCAGGCGCCGCAATGGCCGGTGCCGCAGCCATATTTGGTGCCGGTGAGGTTGGACGCGTCGCGCAGCGCCCACAGCAGGGGCGTGTCGGGATCCATCCGATAATGGATCGGCTGGCCGTTGACCGTGAAGCGGGACATTGCGGCTCTGTGTAAGGCCGGATGCGGCGCCAGGGAAAGAGCCATTCGAAAAGACCCGAAAGACCCGTCGCCCTTGAATCCGCTCGCCCCGCCTGCTAACGCGCCGGCCGTGCGCCGCGGGAACAGTCTCGCGGCGAAACCATTTTTTGCTGTCAACGGCTAAGGAGAGGCGGCGCCGTTTCGGCCGCCGCCGCCAAGGCCTTCGAACCGGAGAGTGACGAGACTTTATGCAAATCATCGTTCGCGACAACAATGTCGACCAGGCGCTGCGGGCGCTCAAGAAGAAGCTCCAGCGCGAAGGCGTCTACCGCGAGATGAAGTTGCGCCGTCATTATGAAAAGCCGTCGGAAAAGCGCGCCCGCGAGCGCGCCGCCGCGGTGCGCCGCGCGCGCAAGCTCGAGCGCAAGCGGATGGAACGCGACGGGATCCGCTAAGTCGTCCCGCTCCGGCGGGTCGCACCGCCCTTACCGGTTCAAAGGTAGCACTATGTCCGTCACGGCCGTCCCGATCCGTCCGCTCAAGAAAGGCTCCGTGATGAAGCTTTGGGCGGGCCTCGGCGCGCTCGCCCTCGGCGCCGCCGGGCTCGCCTGGGCCGGCACCAGCACCCAGGTGACGATGGGCGACCCGGCCGGCTTCATGGCCTCCAACGCCAGGCGCGAGGGCGTCACCACGACCGCGTCGGGCCTTCAGTACCAAGTGATCAAGCCGGGCACGGGGATCGTTCCGGGGCCGCAGGATCTGGTGCTGGTCGAATATGAGGGCCGCCTGCTCGACGGCACGGTGTTCGACAGCACCAAGGAGGGCAGCCCGGTTCCGCTTCCGGTCAGCGGCGTCATTCCCGGCTGGACCGAGGCGCTGATGCTGATGAAGAAGGGCGCCGAATATCGGCTGTGGATCCCGCCCGAGCTAGGCTATGGCGCGGCCGGCGCTGGCGGCGTCATCCCCGCCAATGCAGTGCTCGATTTCGACGTCACGCTGGTCGACGTCGCTCCGGGCGCCGCCGCCCAGATGGGCGGCATGCCGCCCGGCCTGTAAGCCTCAAGGTTCGGGCACGCCCGCTCCGAGCCCGCTTTCCTCGCGCGAACGCTGCTCGAGCGCGGCCTTGACCATCGCGACGATCGGGTCGGCGAGGGCCAGGCCCATGATCCCGAACAGCGCGCCGAGCAGCAGCTGGGCGCCGAGCACCAGGGCCGGAGCCAGGTCGACCGTCTTCCTGGCCACATAGGGCACGATCAAATAACCGTCGACGGTCTGGACGATGAAATAGACCCCGAGCGCCCATAGCCCCGCCTCGGTGCTGACGCTGAAGCCGGCCAGCACGATCAGCACGCCCGAGACGATCGCGCCGATATTGGGAATGAAGGCGA
This sequence comes from Allosphingosinicella sp., assembly GCA_035942355.1. Classification (GTDB taxonomy): domain Bacteria; phylum Pseudomonadota; class Alphaproteobacteria; order Sphingomonadales; family Sphingomonadaceae; genus Allosphingosinicella. Next base: position 8,691 of record DASZDE010000127.1, read on the forward strand.
GCAGGCCGGTGAGGATGCCAAGCAGGACGGCCATCGGCACCCCGCCCACCATCAGCAGAAACCAGGTGCCGACGCCCTCCACCGCCATGCCGATCAGCCGCCCCGCCATCAGCCGGCGCATGGTATAGCCCATATAGGCGGCGGTGCGGTAGAAGTCGTCGCGGCCGCGGAGCGGCAGCATCCATGCGACGCCGCGCTCGTAAAGCCGCGGCTCGACCGCGATGAAGATGCCGATCACCAGGATCATGATGAAGCTGGTCACCGCGCCGAGCGCGCTGCCGACCGCCGAGGTGAGGCGGCCGAGCGTGCCCATCAGCTGGCCGCTCAGCTGGTCGATCTGCGCGCCGCCCTGGACGATGCCGAGCTCGTTGCCCCAGGCGAGGATGCGGTTGAGCTGGCCGGTGACCACTTCGCGCAGCCGCTCCGCCTGGCCGGTGAGCTCGAAACCTGCATAGACGATGGTCGCCACGATGAACGCGATCGCGCCGAGGGTGACGATCGCCAGCCGCCAGCCGCGGCCGATCGGCAGCACCCGGCCGAGCAGCCGGGCGCCGCCGTCGAGCATGGCGGCCAGCACGATGCCGGCGAAGATCAGCAGCAGCGGCTGGGCGAGGAAGATGATGGCGGCAATCAGCAGCGCCATGCCCAGCCACACCGCCGCCTTCTTCATCTCGTTGCGGACGAGCGGGTCGCGGAACTCGGTGGGGCCCCTCTTCTCGACGTGGATGTCGGGGCTCTCGGTCATTTGCCCTGGCCGCCGTCGGGGTGGAGCGAGGTTCCCGCCCGGCCGCCGCGCAGGGCCGAGAACCAGCTGACCGGGTTCAGATATTGCGAGGTGCCATCGAGCGAGAAGGTGATGAACTCGGCGCGGCCGCCGATATTCTCGTAGGGGACCGGCCCGCCCAGGCCCTGCTGATCGAGGCTGACGCGGCTGTCGGCGGATTTGTCGCGGTTATCGCCCATCAGGAACACGTGATAAGGCGGGATGGTGATCCTGGCATAATCGTCGACCGTGAAATAGCCGAGGTCGATCGTGTCGAAGGAAACCCCGTTCGGCAGCGTCTCCCGGAACACCGGCAACCGGCAATAGCGGCGGCCATCGCGGCCGGTGACCTGAGCGTCCGGGAACTCGCCCGGCGAGCAGGGCGCATTCTCGTCGATCGGGATCAGCGCGGGCGGGCGTTCCTCGCGCTTCACCTCGACGCCGTTGATGATGAGCTGTCCGTTGATCATCTCGAGCTCGTCGCCGGGCAGGCCGATCACGCGCTTGATATAGTCGGCGCTCTGCCCGGGCGGAGTCGCGATCACGATATCGCCGCGCTCGGGCAGCGAGCCGAGCAGCCGGCCGCCAGTCTGGGGCAGGACGTGGAAGCTGGGGCTGACCCAGGACCAGCCGTACGGATATTTGCTGACCACCAGCCGGTCGCCCTTGAGCAGCACCGGCATCATCGATTCCGACGGGATGTAGAAGGGTTTGGCGACGAACGAGTGGAATGCGAGCACCGCCAGGATGAGCCAGAAAATGCCCTTGATCTCGCCCCACCAGTCGGTCTGGCCCTTGGCTTTCTGCTGCTTGGTCATGGCGATGGCGGGATCGCTGGCGCTCACCCTTCTGCTCCTCGAACGCGGCGTACGGTGATGATGACGAAGGCCAAAGCGAACGGATGGTCGTCGGTCATCGTCAGATGGACATCCGCCGCGTGGCCTGCCGGGGTCATGTCGTCAAGCCTCTGTTTGGCGCCGCCGGTGAGCGCGAGCGTCGGTTCGCCGGAGGGTTTATTGACCACTCCTATATCCTTCATGAACACGCCGCGCCTGAAGCCCGTGCCGACCGCCTTGGCGAACGCCTCCTTGGCCGCGAAGCGTTTGGCGAGCGTGCCGGCCCGCGTGAACGGCCGCCGCTCGGCCTTGGCACGCTCCACTTCGGTGAACACGCGAACCAGGAAGCGCTGGCCGAACCGGTCGAGCGAGTTCTGGATGCGCTCGATGCTGCACAGGTCCGAGCCGATGCCGATGATCATGATTCCCTCTCCCTGAAGGGGAGAGGGAAGGGGCCCAAGCCGAAGGCTTGGGAAGGGTGAGGGACCGGGAGGACGGGGCATGCCCTCACCCTCCCACCCGCTACGCGGGCGGGCCCCTCCCTCTCCCCTGAAGGGAGAGGGGTCACCCCCGCGCCTCGTCCATCAGCACCCGCATTCTCCGTACGCTCGCCTCGAAGCCGGTGAAGATCGCCTCGCCGACCAGGAAATGGCCGATGTTGAGCTCGGCCAGCTGCGGGATGGCGGCGACGGGGCCGACATTGGCGAAGGTGAGGCCGTGGCCGGCATGCGCCTCGATGCCGTTCTTCGCCGCCAGCGCCGCCGCCTCGGCCAGCCGCCGCAGCTCGGCCGCGCGCTCCTCGCCTTCGAGATGCGCGTACCGCCCCGTGTGAAGCTCCACCACCGGCGCCCGCAGGCGCACGGCCGCCTCGATCTGGCGCGGGTCGGGCTCGATGAACAGGCTGACGCGGATATTGGCGCCGGAGAGCCGCTCGACGAACGGCATCAGATGATTGTCCTGGCCGGCCGCGTCGAGCCCGCCCTCGGTGGTTCGCTCCTCGCGCTTCTCGGGCACGATGCACGCGGCGTGCGGGCGGTGGCGGAGCGCGATCTCGAGCATCTCCTCGGTCGCCGCCATTTCGAGGTTCAGCGGGATGGTGAGCCGCTCCATCAGCCGATGGATGTCGCCGTCGGTGATATGCCGGCGGTCCTCGCGCAGGTGGGCCGTGATCCCGTCGGCACCGGCCTCGGCCGCGGCGAAGGCGGCGCGCACGGGGTCGGGATGGTCGCCGCCGCGCGCGTTCCGGATCGTCGCGACATGGTCGATATTGACGCCGAGGCGCAGATGGCCGTCTCCGGTTTGGCGGAGATGTGCGCTCACGCCGCCTTCCGGCTCCCGGGCTTTTCGGCGGGTATGGAAGCAAGCTCTGCGGGCAAGGCTTCGGCCTCGTAGGCGGGCACCGACAGCCGGATCAACGGGAAGAAGGGCACGCCGAGATCAGCCTCGCCGTTCGAGCGGTCGACCAGGGCGGCGGCGGCTATCACCTGCCCGCCCGCCTGCTCGACCGCCGCGATCGCCTCGCGCGAGCTGAGGCCGGTGGTGACCACGTCCTCGACCAGCAGCACCTTCTGGCCCGGCTCGATGCGGAAGCCGCGGCGCAGCTCGAAAGTGCCGCTCGGGCGTTCGACGAACAGCGCCTGGAGGCCAAGCGAGCGCCCTACCTCGTGGCCGATGATGACGCCGCCCATGGCCGGCGACACGACGATTTCGAGCCTCGACTTGATGTCGAGCGGCAGCGTGCGGGCCAGCGCGGAGGCGAGGCGCGACGCCCGCGCCGGATCCATCAGCACGCGGGCGCATTGCAGGTAGCGCGGGCTGTGGAGGCCGGAGGAGAGGATGAAATGGCCCTCCAGCAGCGCCTCCGCCGCGCGGAACTCCCCCAGAATCTCGTCTTCGGTCACGGCTCCTCCCCGCTCGGCAGCGGCTGCCCGGCAGATAAACCCGGCCGCGGCCCTTCTCAAGCGTCCCGAAAAACATAGCTACGGCTTGAGGCGGCGACAGCGCTGCTATAAGGCGCCGCCCATCGCCGGTCCGGCCTCGAATCCATCCCGCTCGCCCGAGCGGTCCAAGGGGTTTTGATGAAGACTCTGCTGAAGATGATCGCCGTCGCCGCAGCGTTCGGCCTGGCTGGCGGCGCGGCGCTCGCCCAGGATCCGAACCTTGCTCAGCCGCGGCAGGAGCTGGCCCGGCAGCCGCAGGCGCGGCCTGCGCCGCAGTCGACGGCGGGCGCGGCGGTGCAGCCGGCGCAGGTCTCCGATCCGGCGCTGGCGGCCCCCGCCGCGGAAGAGCCCGGCAACGCCCAGGTGGCGCAGGCCACCATGGCGAGCCGCGCCACGCCCCGGCCCGGCATCGGCCAGCCCGACGGCCGCATGAACCTCCAGGACCAGTTCACGCCGATCGGTCAGGAGGCGGCGTCGTTCCACAACGTCATTCTGCTGCCGGTGATCACGGCGATCTCGGTCTTCGTCCTGCTGCTGATGCTGTTCGTGGTGGTGCGTTACCGCCGCAGCGCCAATCCGGTGCCGTCGCGGACGACCCACAACACGCCGATCGAAATCGCATGGACATTGGTGCCGGTGATCGTCCTGGTGATCATCGCGGTGCCGTCGATCAGGCTGCTCGCCAACCAATATTCGCCGCCGAAGGCGGACCTCACCGTCAAGGTGATCGGCAACCAATGGTATTGGACCTATCAATATCCCGACAACGGCGATTTCGAGATCGTCTCCAACGGCCTTTCCGACGCCGACGCCAAGGCGCGCGGCGAGCCCCGCCTGCTGGCGGTGGACGAGCGGATGGTGGTGCCTGCCGGAGCGACCGTGAAGCTCATCGTAACCTCGAACGACGTCATCCACGCGTTCGGCGTCCCCTCTTTCTGGATCAACATGGATGCCGTCCCCGGCCGTCTCAACGAGACCTGGTTCAGGGTCGACAGGCCCGGCCTCTATTACGGCCAGTGCCGCGAGCTCTGCGGCGCCCGCCACGCTTACATGCCGATCGCGGTCGAGGTGGTGGCGCCGGCGCAGTTCGCCGCCTGGGTGGCCTCGAAGGGCGGCACCATGCCAAGCGCGGTACGGCCGACCTCGTCCGACGCGACCCAGAACTCGCCGATCTCGAACCCGCAGGCGGCTCCGACCGCCGGCGGCAGCGCCACCGAGACCAGCCCCGAGCCCACCAACATGATCGACGCCACCACGACGCCCCCGGCCTCGAGCCAGGGCGCGACCGAATCCCCGCGCGGAAGCGAATGAGAATATGACAGACACAACTGCCGACGCCGTCCACTTCCAGGCGAGCCACGCCCACGACGTGCACCACGACGCGGACCACAAGCCGGGCTTCTTCGCGCGCTGGTTCATGTCCACCAACCACAAGGACATCGGCACGCTCTACCTGATCTTCGCGATCGTCGCCGGCATCATCGGCGGCGCGATTTCCGGGCTGATGCGCGCCGAGCTCGCCGAGCCCGGGGTCCAGTATCTCCAGGCCTGGGCCGGCGCGGGCGCGACCTTCGACGAGGGCCTCCATTTGTGGAACGTCCTCATCACCGCCCATGGCCTGATCATGGTGTTCTTCATGGTGATGCCGGCGATGATCGGCGGGTTCGGCAACTGGTTCGTGCCGATCATGATCGGCGCGCCCGACATGGCCTTCCCGCGGATGAACAATATCAGCTTCTGGCTGCTCGTCCCGGCCTTCATCCTGCTGCTGGGTTCCTCCTTCGTCCCCGGCGGCACCGGCCTCGGCGCCGGCACCGGCTGGACGGTTTACGCTCCGCTCTCGACCTCCGGCTCGTCGGGCCCCGCCGTGGACATGGCGATCTTCTCGCTGCACCTCGCGGGCGCCTCATCCATCCTGGGGGCGATCAACTTCATCACCACCATCTTCAACATGCGCGCGCCAGGGATGACGCTGCACAAGATGCCGCTGTTCGTCTGGTCGGTGCTGGTCACGGCCTTCCTGCTGCTGCTGGCGCTGCCGGTGCTGGCGGGCGCGATCACGATGCTCCTGACCGACCGCAATTTCGGCACGTCCTTCTTCGACGCCTCCGGCGGCGGCGATCCGGTCCTCTACCAGCATCTGTTCTGGTTCTTCGGCCACCCCGAAGTCTACATCATGATCCTTCCCGGCTTCGGCATCGTCAGCCAGGTCGTCGCCACCTTCAGCCGCAAGCCGGTGTTCGGCTATCTCGGCATGGCCTATGCGATGGTGGCGATCGGGGTGGTCGGCTTCGTCGTGTGGGCGCACCACATGTTCACGGTCGGCATGGACGTGAACACCAAGATGTACTTCACCGCGGCGACGATGGTGATCGCGGTGCCGACCGGCATCAAGATCTTCAGCTGGATCGCGACGATGTGGGGCGGCTCGCTGTCGTTCCAGACGCCGATGATGTGGGCGCTGGGCTTCATCTTTATGTTCACCGTCGGCGGCGTCACCGGCGTGGTGCTCGCCAATGGCGGCATCGACAACAACGTGCACGACACCTATTATGTCGTCGCCCACTTCCACTACGTGCTCTCGCTCGGCGCGGTGTTCGGCCTGTTCGCGGGCTTCTATTACTGGTTCGGCAAGATGTGGGGCCGTCAGTATAACGAGCTGCTCGGCCAGCTCCACTTCTGGGTGTTCTTCATCGGCGTCAACGTACTGTTCTTCCCGATGCACTTCCTCGGGTTGGACGGCATGCCGCGGCGCTACCCCGACTATCCGGACGCGTTCGCCGAGTGGAACGGCGTCGCCACCACCGGCTATATGATCATGGCGGTGGGCATGATCTTCTTCTTCCTCAACATATTGTGGTCTTTGCTGTTCGGCCGGAAGGCGCCGGCCAACCCGTGGGGCGAAGGCGCGACGACGCTCGAGTGGACCTTGTCGAGCCCGCCGCCCTTCCACCAGTTCGAGACGCTGCCGAAGGTGGACTGACGCGCTGCAAGGGGAAACCGTTCGGGCTGAGCCTGTCGAAGCCCGTTCTTTCCCTTGCTGCAGACAAGAAAGAGAAGCCCTTCGACAGGCTCAGGGCGAACGGCTGAGTTGATGAATAGCGCTGCGATCCATCCAGACACTCCGCTCCCCGCCGAATGGCGGGACTTCGTGGCGCTGACCAAGCCGCGGGTGATGAGCCTCGTCGTCTTCACCGGGCTGTGCGGCCTGCTGGTGGCCCCGGAGCAGCTGCATCCGGTGCTCGGCTTCACGGCGGTCCTGTGCATCGCGC
>DASZDE010000128.1:0-3500 GCA_035942355.1 Allosphingosinicella sp.
GGCCAAGGCGGCGCTCGGCGACCGCTTCGACATCAAGGGCTTCCACGACGCCGTCCTGCTGTCCGGCCCGGTCCCGCTCGACATATTGGAGCGCAACGTCGAGGCGTGGATCGCGCAGCGAAAGGCGTAAAGCTGGACCCCGAGGCTCCGCCGGGGACCGCGCCCTGCGCCTTATGCTCGCCGGCGAAGGCCGAGAAGTTGAACCCGAATTGGGACGATCTTTACAAGGCTTTGTTCTAGCTGTTCCCCGGCGAAAGCCGGGGTCCAGGCCGCGCTGGAGGAGGTCGGTCATGTCTGATTTAGCGAACATGCCGCAAGACTGGACCCAGGCTTCCGCCAGGGAACTTGACCTTGCGTGCCGACGCGCCCACATCGCAATCGGATAGAATCAATCCGATTGGAAGCCATGCGCCTTACTTCCCTTGCCGACTATGCCGTGGTGATGATGGCCGCCGCCGCCCGGCACGGCGGCGAGGCGCGCCTTTCCGCGGCACTGCTGGCCGGGGAAACCGGCGTGCCGCTGCCGACTGCGCAGAAACTGATGGGGCGGCTCGCCGCTGCCGGGCTGCTGACCTCCGCGCGCGGGACGGGCGGCGGCTTCCGGCTGGCGCGCGAGGCGGCCGGGATCAGCCTGGCCGACATAATCGAGGCGGTCGAGGGGCCGATCGCGATGACCAATTGCATCGAAGGAGCGCTCCACGACTGCGTGCTCGAAGGCAGCTGCAAGGTGAAGCCGCACCTCCACGCCGTCAACTTCGCGGTGCGCGGCGCCCTCCAGGGCGTCAGCCTCGCCTCGCTGGCCTGCAGTTCCCCGCCGAAGCATGTCCTGAGCGACGCCGCAGGCGGCGTCGAAGGAGCCGGCGCCCAGATGAAGGCGCAAGACCGGACCCCGGCCTTCGCCGGGGAACAGGTGCGCTGATGGCGATGGAGGAAACCGGCGTGCGCAACCAGGAAGCCCATGAAGCGGTCGAACGCGCGTCGACCTACGAATGGGGCTTCACCTCCGACATCGAGCAGGACTTCGCGCCCAAGGGCCTCAACGAGGACACGGTCCGCTTCATCTCGGCCAAGAAAAGCGAGCCCGAGTGGATGCTCGACTGGCGCCTGAAGGCTTACCGCGCGTGGCTGACCATGGAGGAAGTGAGCTGGGCCAAGCTCGATATCCCGACGATCGATTTCCAGGACGCTTATTATTACGCCGAGCCGCGGCAGAAGCCGACGCTCGCCTCGCTCGACGAGCTCGATCCGGAGATCCGCCGCACCTACGAGAAGCTCGGCATTCCGATCGAGGAGCAGAAGGTGCTGGCCGGCGTCGAAGGCGCGCGGAAAGTGGCGGTGGATGCGGTGTTCGACAGCGTCTCGGTCGCCACCACCTTCCGCGAGGAGCTGAAGCGCGCGGGCGTCATCTTCCTGTCCATCTCCGAAGCCATCCGCGAGCACCCGGATCTTGTCCGGAAATATCTCGGCTCGGTGGTGCCGCAGCGCGACAATTATTTCGCCTGTCTGAACAGCGCGGTCTTCTCCGACGGCACCTTCGTCTACGTGCCGGAGGGCGTGCGGTGCCCGATGGAGCTCAGCACCTATTTTCGGATCAACGCCGCCAATACGGGGCAGTTCGAGCGCACGTTGATCGTGGCCGACAAGGGCAGCTACGTCTCCTATCTCGAAGGCTGCACCGCACCGATGCGCGACGAGAACCAGCTCCACGCCGCCGTGGTCGAGCTCTACGCGCATGAGGACGCCGAGATAAAGTACTCGACCGTCCAGAATTGGTATCCGGGCGACGCCGAGGGCAAAGGCGGCATCTACAATTTCGTCACCAAGCGGGCGATGTGCGCCGGCGCCCGCTCCAAGGTGAGCTGGACCCAGGTCGAGACGGGCTCGGCTATCACCTGGAAATATCCGTCCTGCATCCTCAAGGGCGAGGGGTCGGTCGGCGAATTCTATTCGGTCGCGCTCACCAACAACCGCCAGCAGGCCGACACCGGCACCAAGATGGTGCATATCGGCGCGAACAGCCGCTCGACCATCGTCTCCAAGGGCATCAGCGCCGGCCGCTCCAACAACACCTATCGCGGCCTCGTACGGGTCAATGCGGGCGCCGAGAACGTCCGCAACTTCACCCAATGCGATTCGCTGCTGCTCGGCGACCGCTGCGGCGCCCACACCGTCCCCTATATCGAGGTGAAGAACCCCACCGCCCAGATCGAGCACGAGGCCACCACCTCGAAGATCAGCGACGACCAGATGTTCTACGCAATGCAGCGCGGGCTCAATGCCGAGGACGCCGTCGCCCTCATCGTCAACGGCTTCGCCAAGGAAGTCCTCCAGCAACTCCCGATGGAGTTCGCGGTGGAAGCGCAGAAGCTGCTGGGCATCAGCCTGGAGGGTAGCGTCGGATGACCAGCTCTCCAACTATCGAAACTGAGGCCGATTTGGCGGCTATGCTGGAACGCTTCTCCGGCCGCGCGGAAGGTTTGCATGAGTGGGAATATGACGACTTCACGTCGGCGAAGAACAGCAACCCCACATTGGAGCAACATCGGCAGCGCATTCTTCGTGAGGTCGACCCGCTTCTCGGGGTCGGTCCAGTCGAGGAACTTGATGGCCGCATAGCGGCAATCATTCGGGACCTGAGGCAAGATGCTACAAATTGAAAACCTCCACGCCTCGGTCGACGGCAAACCGATCCTCAACGGCCTCACGCTCAGCGTCGGCGCGAGAACTCCCTCTCCCCGGCGGGGAGAGGGTCGGGGTGAGGGGGATCGGCGGTCGAGCATAGTCGCAGGCGCCCGACCCCCTCACCCTACCCTCTCCCCCAAGGGAGAGGGCCTGAGGGCGCAGAAGCTGCTGGGGATTAGTTTGGAGGGTTCATTGGGATGATCACAGTTTTGGCATCGGCCTTTGCTGCCCTCTCCCAACCCGCAGCTACCGCTCCTCAAGCGGTCCAGTCTCAGGCATTCAGAGAGGCAAGAAGAGCTTACAGTGTTTGCCTTGATCGTTCAGTTGAAAAAATTGAAAAAACATATTCCGAACAATCGGAGCGCTATCGAGCGTTCATCAATAAGTGCTTGGATGAACGATCTGATATGATCGTGAGGTTTATCACGGACAATTCTTTCGATTATCACCCATCTAAAGCTGAAGCTCGTTGGGGTTACTTCGAATGGGTGTCGAAGCACGCTGATGAAGTTGCAGGATCAAAAGTTCGATTTTTGGATCGCGGTATAGTGTTGTGGTAAGCGGTATGCTCAGAATCGAAAACCTCCACGCCTCGGTCGACGGCAAGCCGATCCTCAACGGACTGACGCTCAGCGTCAACGCCGGCGAGGTGCATGCGATCATGGGGCCGAACGGGGCGGGCAAGTCGACTCTCGGCTACGTGCTCGGCGGGCGGCCCGGTTATGAGGTGACGGCGGGGTCCGTCTGGTTCAGGCCTCCCGTGTTCCCCGGCGAAGGCCGGGGTCCAGACTCGCAAACGAACGAATCCTTGTCCGAGC
>DASZDE010000129.1:0-15184 GCA_035942355.1 Allosphingosinicella sp.
GAACATCCCTAGTAGGAAAGGGCGCGGACTATTCCGCCGCTTCCGCTTCTTCCGCCTCGCGCTCGCTCTGCTGGCGCGTCCACATGTCGGCGTAGAGGCCGCCCTTGCGCAGCAGCTGGGCGTGGGTGCCGCGCTCGGCGACGCGGCCCCGGTCGAGGACGACGATCTGGTCGGCGCCGACCACGGTCGAGAGCCGGTGTGCGATGACGATCGTGGTGCGGTTGCGGGCGACGCGATCGAGCGTGTCCTGGATCGCCTGCTCGGTGCGGCTGTCGAGCGCGCTGGTCGCCTCGTCGAGGATCAGGATCGGCGGGTCCTTGAGCAAGGTGCGGGCGATCGCGACGCGCTGCTTCTCGCCGCCCGAAAGCTTGAGCCCGCGCTCGCCGACCTGGCTGTCATAGCCGTCGGGGAGCGAAGCGATGAAGTCGTGGATCGCCGCTCCCCGGGCCGCCTCCTCGATCTCCTCCCGGGTGGCGCCGTCGCGGCCGTAGCCGATATTGTAGCCGATACTGTCGTTGAACAGCACGCTGTCCTGCGGGACGATGCCGATCGCGGCCCGCAGGCTGGCCTGGCTGACCGCGCAAATGTCCTGCCCGTCGATGGTGATGCGGCCGCCGGTCGGCTCGTAGAAGCGGAACAGGAGGCGCGACAGCGTCGACTTGCCGGCGCCGGACGGGCCGACCACCGCCAGCATCGTGCCGGGCGGAACGTCGAGGTCGACTCCCTTCAATATCTCGCGGTCGGAATCGTAGCCGAAGCGCACATCCTCCAACCGCACATGGCCTGCCGCGACGCGCAGCGCCGGCGCGCCCTCACGATCGACGACCTCCGCAGGGGTGTCGATGATGCCGAACATCTGCTCCATGTCGATCAGCCCCTGGCGGATATTCCGGTAGACCCAGCCGAGCATGTCGAGCGGCCGGAAGAGCTGGGCGAGCAGCGTGTTGACCAGCACCACGTCGCCGGTGGTGAAATCGCCCCGGCTCCATCCCCAGACGGTGTAGGCCATCGCGCCCGCCATCATCACATTGGTGATCAGCGACTGGCCGATGTTGAGCCAGGCCAGCGAGGTCTCGTTGCGGATCGCGCTTTCCTGATAGGCGCGCATCGCCTTGCCGTAGCGCCGCGCCTCGCGCTCCTCCGCGGTGAAATATTTCACGGTCTCGTAATTGAGCAGGGAATCGACCGCGCGCGCGATCGCCTGGTTGTCGATGTCGTTCAATTCGCGCCGCAGCTGCGAGCGCCAGTCGGTGACGAAGCGGGTGAAGGCGATGTAGAGCGCCACCATCGCCAGCGTCGCCACCACCAGCCCGGGACCGAATTTGACCCCGAAGATGATGCAGATCGCGGCCAGTTCAATCATCGTGGGGGCGATGTTGAACAGCAGGAAATAGAGCATCATGTCGATGCTCTTGGTGCCGCGCTCGACGATCTTGGTGAGCGCGCCGGTGCGGCGCTCGAGGTGGAAGCGCAGCGACAATCTGTGGACGTGGCGGAACACATGCTCGGCCAGCCGGCGCGCCGCGTCCTGCCCGACCCGCTCGAAAATGGCGTTCCTGAGATTGTCGAACAAAACCCCGCCGAAGCGGGCGCCGGCATAAGCGACGACCAACGCCATGGCGAGGCCCGCCGCCGCCTCCATGCCGGGCACCATCCGGTCGATTGCCGCTTTGTAGGCGAACGGCATGATCAGGGTGGCGCCCTTGGCGATCAGGACCAGCGCCAGCGCGGCTACCACCCGAGCCTTCAGCGCCGGCTCGCCCGCCGGCCACAAATAGGGGAGGAAGCGCCGCAGCGCTTCCCATCCCGCTTCCGGCCGCTCCGTCATGTTCATCGTCTCGGGGGGCATGTTCGTCTAAATAGTGATGCGTCATGACGTCACCAAGTTACGTCAGCGAATCGATTGGAACGTACGGATTCTCCAACAGTTTTATCGTTCGGGAAGAGCGGAGCGGATCATGGGTCCTGGCTTTTACATCATGGCCATCCTCGGCTGCGGCGAAGCCGACACGGCGTGCCAGCAGGTGGCCGTGACCGAGAGCCGCTACGAGACCGTCGAGGCCTGCAACGCCGCCACCGCCGATGCGGTGATGCGCAACAGCGATCTCGCCTTTCCGGTGGTGGTCGCCCAGTGCCGCCCCGCCAACGCGCCGGCCTCCGACACGCTGATGCCGGAGCAGGTCGATCTTCCGGAGCCTGGCCAGAAGCCGCGCATCGAGCGGGCGTCGATCAGGCGGCCGAAGCTCGCCAAGCTCTAGGCCGTACCACGTTCAGCGCCCGATCCTCCGAGGGTGAATGCAGCTCGAATCGCGTCATGCCAGCGAAGGCTGGCATCCATGCGGCGTCGGATCCGCACGAACTCGGTATGGACCCCAGCCTGCGCTGGGGTGACGAGGTGGGGAAGACTGGGGTGACGACATGGGGGAGACTGGGGTGACGCATTGTGAGCGCGGAATCGGCATCCGCCTCACGCCAGCTGCGACGCTTCGGGCCGTGCGGAGGGAACCCGGCATTGGCCCGGCCGGTTGTTCGACCGAGGAGACCCCGCGATGAGCAAGAGCCAGCACAATCACGATTCGATGCAATTCACCCAGAACCAGAATAACGAAATGTCGGACGATCCGGGCGACGGCAGCCGCAACAGCGCCACCACCGGCCGCGCCGGAGCGCCGACGCCGGCCGAGAAGGCGCCGCCGCACGACGCGCAGGACCAGTCGGCGATCGAGGCGTTCGGCGAGGAGGGGGCGGGGATCGCGGCCAAGGAGTAGCGCCATGTCCGATACCGAAACCATCGAGATGGTCCATGAGGACCAGCTTCCCGGCCACGAGAGCCAGCTCGAGCCGAAGCCGGACTGGGAACCGCGCTACCCCGGCTCGGGGCGGCTCGAGGGGAAGGTCGCGCTGATCACCGGCGCCGACAGCGGCATCGGCCGCGCGGTGGCGGCGCTGTTCGCGCGCGAGGGGGCTGACATCGCCATCCTTTATCTGTGCGAGCATGACGATGCCGCCAAAACCAAGAAGATCGTCGAGGGGGAGGGCCGCCGGGCGATCGCCATCGCCGGCGACGTCGGCGACAAGGCCTTTTGCGAGCGGGCGGTCGGAGAGACGGTCGCCAAGCTCGGCAAGCTCGATATCCTGGTCAACAATGCCGCCGAGCAGCATCCCGACGAGGACATCACCGATATCACCGAGGAGCAGCTGAAGCGGACCTTCCAGACCAATATCTTCGGCTATTTTTTCATGACCCAGGCGGCGCGGCCGCATCTGAAGGACGGCGCCGCGATCATCAACTGCACCTCGGTAACGATGTACAAGGGCTCCAAGGAGCTGCTCGATTATTCCTCGACGAAGGGCGCGATCACGGCGTTCACCCGTTCCCTGTCCGAGAATCTGATCGAGCACGGCATCCGCGTCAATGCGGTCGCACCGGGGCCGATCTGGACTCCGCTCAACCCGTTCGGGGGCCAGCCGCCGGAGAAGATCCCCGACTTCGGCAAGAACGTCCCGATGGGGCGGCCGGGCCAGCCGAACGAGGTCGCGCCGAGCTTCCTGTTCCTCGCCTGCGACGATTCGAGCTACATGTCGGGGCAGGTCCTCCACCCCAATGGCGGCACGATCGTCGGCAGCTAGCTGTGCCCTTTTTGCCGTGCCGAATCATGCTATAGCCGCTCCTGGAGAGGGGGGGCGCAATGCTTCGGATCGTCGGCAGTGTCGTGGCGGGAGCCGTAACTGCCTTAGCCGTGCTCGCCATAGTCCAGACATTGGGCCATATCCTCTATCCGCTGCCGGAGGACCTTGACCTTCGCGATCCGGAAGCGGTGGCGCGGGCGGTGCCGGCCATCCCGCTTGCCGCCAAGCTGATCGTGGTCTTCGCCTGGTTCGCCGCCGCCCTTGCCGGCGGCGCCATCGCCAAGCGGATCAGGGGCCGGTGGTGGTCGCCTTGGCTGATCGCGGCACTAGTCGCCTTGGTCGGCGTCGTGACGATCATGATCATTCCCTATCCCGCCTGGATGCACATCGCGGCCGTCGCCGCGCCGCTGCTCGGCGGGCTGGCCGCAAGCCACCTGGTCCGCGGCGAAACGGGGGTGACCGATGCGAACCTGTGAGAGCTTCGAGGAATTCTGGCCTTTCTACCTGCGCGAGCACAGCAAGCCGCGCACGCGGGCCATGCATTATGCGGGCACCACGCTGGTGGTGCTGATCGCCGCGGCTGCCCTGGTCACCGGCACCTGGTGGCTGCTGCTGGCGATGCCGGTCGCGGGCTACGGCTTCGCCTGGGCCAGCCATGCCGCGGTCGAGCGCAACCGCCCCGCCACCTTCACCTATCCGGCCTGGTCGCTGCGCGCCGATTTCCGCATGTGGTGGCTGTGGCTGACCGGCCGGATCGGCCCGGAACTGGCTGCGGCCGGGGTCGAGGGACTTCGCGGCGGCAAGACCGGAGATGGCTAGCCGCGTCTACCTTCCCGAAGGCGAGGCCGACCCACTCCGCCGGCTGCTGCTCAAGTTCCGGTCGCGGGACGCGGTCAGCGACGAGGAAGAGCGGGTGCTGCGCGATTCGGTGCGCGAGATTCGCGACATGGCTGAAGGCCGCGTGATCGTCGAGGCCGACGTGATGCTCGGCGAATGCACCTTGCTGATCGACGGAATGGTCGCCCGCTACAAGGATCTGGCCGACGGTCAGCGGCAGATCATGGAGCTGCACGTCCCCGGCGACTTTCTCGACCTGCACAGCTTCCTGCTGAAGCGGCTCGAGCATAATGTCGGGGCGATGACGCCGGTGCGGCTCGCCCTGGTCCCGCATGACGCGATCAGGCGGATCACCGAGCAGCATCCGCACCTCGCCCGATTGCTTTGGTTCTCGACCTTGCTCGACGCCGCCATCCACCGCGAGCGCATCCTGTCGGTGGGCCGGAGAACGGCGCTTGCCCGGATATCGCACCTGCTGTGCGAGCTTTATGTTCGGCTCCGGGTGGTTGGACTGACGGACGGCCTGCGCTTCCGGCTCCCGCTGACGCAAGCCGACATCGCCGACGCCTGCGGACTCACCGCAGTCCACGTCAACCGCATGCTGCGGAAGCTGCGCGACGAGGATCTGCTCACCTTCCGAGGCGGCGACGTCGTCATCCACCATTGGGAGCGGCTGCAGCGGCTGGCCGAGTTCAGCTCCGCCTTCCTGTACCTCGAGCCGAGAGCCCGCTAAAGATCGCGAACCTTGAAGCCGGCACGCTCGGCCATCAGCTCCGCCAGCATCGATCGATGGCAGCGGGGAGCGTCGCGCTCATAGCATAGCAAGGCCGCCCGCCGCTCCCGGGCCGCGCCGAGCGCCTGCTCCAGCGCGAGCTGCGCCTCGGCCGTGTCGAGCTGCTCCGCATAGATTGCGCGCATTTCCGCGGTCCGGCCTTTCCGGGCAGCCTCGCGGCCCCTGGCCGGCGTCCCCAGGGCCCGCAGGTGGATATAGTCGATCCCGCGCTCGCACACCGCGCCCGCGAGCGCGGTCTTGGAAAAGCCGGGGCGGCGCGATGCGGCGACGGCGCGAACGTCCACCAGCAGCTCGATGCCCGCGGTGGCGAGCTCGTCGAGGAATTCGCTCAGGGTCTTGCCTTCATACCCGATCGTGAACAGCGGCGGCATCGTCCACTTCGCTAGCATCATTCTCGCCGCGGCGCACCGGCAGCGACCAGGCGATCTGCTTGCGGAGCGATGCCTCCAACTGGTCGAGCCCGGCTTGCTGGGCTTCGGCGCGCTTGACGAGCAGCCGCGCGAGCACCTGCTCGCGGCTCTCCGGTCGCCAGCGGAACCGGCGACCTTCCGCGACGGCCTTGAAGAGTCGGGAGCTTAGATTCGACATGGCGGGGGTAATCCTGCTGCAAAACACTCCCTCGGCGGCGCCGACCCGCCCCACCCGCTGGACGGCATCGTTCGAGGGCAGCCGCAGGCTAGACGCGCCAGCTTACCAAAGGGCTAATTTCGGCTGCGCGTTCAGTCGAAAATCTCTTCGAGAAAGCTCTTCTTGCGCTTGCGGTAGGGCTGCTCGTAGCCCGAACCGTAACCGCCGCCGAAACCGGGCCGAGGCGCGTGCCCGCCGGAAGGCGGATCGGCGGCGCGCGGCGGTGAGCCGGCGCTGCGCTCGATGATCTTGTCGAGCTCGCCGCGGTCCAGCCACACGCCGCGGCAGGTCGGGCAGTAATCGATCTCGATGCTTTGGCGCTCGCTCATGACGAGCGGCGTTCCATCGTTCGGGCAGAGCATGGTTTGGTCAGGCATGGCCGGTTCTCCTCGGGGTCGCACCTAGGGTGCGCAGGCCGGCGCTTCAACCAAGCGCGGCGAGTGTCCGCGAATGAACAATGCGCACATCCGGTCAGCCAGCCACTCCCGATCAACCGAGGCCCCGCGCCACAATATGGCGGTTTTCACCGACTATTGGGGCAAGCGCGCAGCCATTTCGCGCGCGAACTCGGGAATAACCGTGGATATCCGTCCTGGCCGCAGTTTGGCACGGCTCCTGCAATAGGATGGGCATGCCTCGGATGATCCGAAGGCAGATCAGGGAGACCCACAATGACCTATGCCAATCTTTCCCAGTTCGCCGCTTCGATCGTAGGCGCGCTGTTCACCGCCACCTTGTTCGTCAGCGCAGCCGTCGGCCCGGTCGGTCAGTTCATCTGACCGGCCGCCGCCCCCATCTCCAGCCCGACCATGCGCCGAAGCTTCGCCCAAACCTGCCTCTACCACGTGCAGATGCTGCTCGCCCGGAGGGAGGCGCAAACGGAGCGCCCCGGATTCAGGCAAGCGGTACGGCCAATGGCCGGCGCCGGCCGCGCCTAGCGCAGGTGGCGCCGCGGAACGACCTTCGGAGCACCCTCGATCACGGACGGCTCCGGCAGCGGGCGTCCTTCCGATTCGTAGCAGCCGAGAATGATCTCGAGCACCTCGCCCGCGCGTTCGATCGCCGCCTCCTCGCCCCTCGCGCACGACACCGCCTCGGGGACGTCGGGAAAAGTGACCAGCACCATCCCCTCCTCGGCGGGCGTGAGGCGAACTGGGTAGGCAGGCATCATCCTCATCCTTCGCGCCGCGACGGCTCGTCGTTCCAGCGCCCGATCCCGCCCAAGGTTCCCAATGGAACCTAACCTGCATCAAAGAATTGAGCTCAGGGGGCGGACCACCCGCCTGATCTGCTGAGAGGGGATTCCATGAAGATCGCACTTACCATTGCCTTGGGCAGCACCCTGCTCGCGCTGTCGGCGTGCGGCGGCCAGGGCGACGACGCGCTCGGGGACAACGTCGCCGATGCGGCCGAAAACCAGGCTGATCAGCTCGAGGATGCGGCGGACAATACCGCCAGCGATACCCGGGAGGATCAACTCGAGGCACAAGCGGATGTGGTCCGCGACACCGGCGAAGCGCAGGAAGAAGCCATCGACGACGCCGATGTCGTCGTCAACAAGCAGTAGCAGCCCTAGATCGGGAGGCGGAGCTGCGGCAGCTCCGCCCCATCCTCCAGCCCGGACAGGGTGAGCCCGAGCAGGCGGATGCTCTGCTCGGCGGGGAGGAGGCTGCGCAGCAGGATCCTGCCGATCTCGACGAAGCTTCGGCCGTCCGCCACCGGCGCCGCCTGGGAGCGGGCGCGGGTGACGATGCGGAAGTCCTGGTACTTCACCTTGAGCGTCACGGTTCGGCCGGAAATTCCCTTTTCCTCGACATGAGTCCAAACCGAACGACCGATCCGCTCGAGCTCGGCGAGGAGCGCGGCCTCCTCCCGAATATCCTCGCGGAAAGTATCTTCCGAGCCGATCGACTTGCGCTCCCGATCCGCCCTGACCTGGCGATGGCATATGCCGCGGGCGAGGTCGTGATAATATGCGCCCGCGCTTCCGAAATTGTGGGCCAGAAATTCCAGGCTGAGGGCCCGCAGGTCGGCGCCGGTCTCGATTCCAAGCCGGGCCATCTTCTCCGCGGTCTTGGGTCCGATGCCGTGGAAACGCTTCACCGGAAGCCGCGCGACGAAGCCCGGCCCCTGCTGCGGGGTGACGACGCAAAGCCCGTCCGGTTTGTTCTGGTCTGAGGCCAGCTTGGCGATAAACTTGTTGTAGGATATTCCGGCGGACGCGGTGAGGCCGGTCTCCTGGCTGATGCGGGCGCGGATTTCCTCCGCGATGCGGGTGGCGATGCCTATCCCCTTCAGATCCTCCGTCACATCCAGATAGGCTTCATCGAGGCTCAGCGGCTCGACGTGCTCAGTATATTCGGAAAATATCGCGCGGATTTGGTTCGAGACGGCACGATAGGCATCGAACCTTGGCTTGACGAAGATCAGGTCCGGGCAGCGGCGGAGCGCACTAACCGAGGGCATGGCCGATCGGACGCCGAACCGGCGGGCCTCGTAGCTGGCGGCCGCGACGACGCCGCGCACCGTGCCGCCGACGGCGACCGGCTTGCCCCTCAGCTCGGGATGGTCGCGCTGCTCGACCGACGCGAAGAACGCATCCATGTCGATGTGGATGATCTTCCGCACGGGTTCGGGCCTGACCGCGTCGTTCACGCTTTGTATCTACAGCAGCGGCGGCCCGGGCGAAAGCGATTGTTGCCTTGCCCGCCTCAATCGGCGTCCGGTCCCTGCAACGCGAGCAGGGCGAAGGTGGCGAGCCAATGCTCCCCCATATAGTCGCCCGCCACGTGCGGCAGGCTGGCGTCGAGGTGCGCCTCGGCCGTTGCAAGAGCGAGGCCGGCCAGTGCCGGATCGAGCCCGTCGGCGAGGCCGCGCCAGCACCAGGCGCGGCTGAGGTTGACGCCGTCCAGATGCGCGATCTTGCCGTCGGTTCGGTCGGAGACGGTGGCGGGGGTGAACAGGCTGCGGGGGATACCGGCTGAGATTTCCGGCAGAAAGCCGTCGAACCAGCCGGCGAAATCGGCGGCAGCGAGCACCTGCTTCATGAGCAAGGCCTCGGTCAGGGCCGAGGATAGGAAATCGTCACCCCCTGGTTCCCAGCCGGGGCAGTCGCGATCGTTCGCGAAATAATCGATCGCCCGGCTGCGGACCAGGCGCGCAAGCGCGTGGTCATTCGCCTCCGCCCAGCCGAGGGCGAGGATGAGCGCGAAGGCGGTGTTGAAATGGGTGCCGGTGCGGATCGGGTAGGTGAGCTTGGGCAGGAACAGGCGGAACCGCTCGGCGAAAGCGTAAGCGAGCGGCTGCAGGGCATCGGACCAGCCGCGGTCCGGGTGCCGCGCGGCCTCCCGGTGGAGGGCGAGCAACCAGGCCCAGCCATAAGGGCGCTCGAAGCCGCCGGAATAGGCCCGGTCCAGATAGGCGCGCTCGCCGGCCGCGCCGTCGGGCGTGAGCATTTCATCCGCCAGCGCTTCGATGCGGCGCGCCACCGCAAGCCCGGAGAATAGGCGCCGTACCCGCAGCAGCAGCCACCAGCCGTGGACGCAGCTGTGCCAGTCGAAGCTGCCGAAGAAGATCGGGTGGAGCTGGCGCGGGCCGAGCACATCCTCCGGCCCGTCCATCACGTGATCGAGCTTGTGCGGATATTCGCGGGTGACGTGATCGAGCGCGATCCCGGCGAAACGGGCGGCGGTGTCGGGGGTGAGCTGGTGGGGCATAGGATGGCCCTTAGTCGATCCTCCCCGGGACGGGGAGGGGGACCGCGGCGCGAAGCGGCGTGGTGGAGGGGGCACGTTGCAGTGCCGGACAGGTTTCAGGGCCCCCTCCACCATCCCCGACTCGAGGCCGGGGCTGGTCCCCCTCCCCGTTCCGGGGAGGAGCTAGAACGCCAAGAAGTAGATGAGGAGGATATTGACGATCAGCAGCGGGATGGCGGTGCCGATCTGGGCCTTGATCACGCCGTTCTGATCCTTGAGCTCCAACAAAGCGGCGGGGACCAGATTGAAGTTGGCCGCCATCGGAGTCATCAACGTCCCGCAGAAGCCCGCCAGCATGCCGATCGCGCCGACCACCGCCGGGTCGCCGCCATAGGTCTGGATGAGGAGCGGGACGCCGATCGCGGTCGCCATCACGGGGAAGGCCGCGAAGGCGTTGCCGGTCAGGATGGTGAACAGGGCCATGCCGAGGCCGAAGGCGAGGACGGCCGGCAGCACAGTCCCCTCCGGTATCACCGTCAGCACCAAAGTACCGATGGTCTTTCCCACCCCGGTGTCGGCAAGCACCAGCCCGAGCGCGGCCAGCATCAGCGGCAGCACCGCCGCCCAGCCCACGGCGTCGATCAGCCGCCGCCCTTCGTCGAGCGGCGCCAGCGGCGGCGGCCTCAGCCAGGCGAAGATGAGGGCGAGCGCCAGCAGCACGCCGAGGCACAGCAGGATGAAGGTTTCCCGGTTGGGCTCGAACAGGCCCGACCGGTAGAGCGGGGTGTAAAGGTAGAGCAGGGTGCCGGCGACGGCGGTGACGAGGACGGCCAGGATCGGCAGGAACAGCCTGTTGCCGT
This sequence comes from Allosphingosinicella sp., assembly GCA_035942355.1. Taxonomy (GTDB): domain Bacteria; phylum Pseudomonadota; class Alphaproteobacteria; order Sphingomonadales; family Sphingomonadaceae; genus Allosphingosinicella. Next base: position 10,443 of record DASZDE010000129.1, read on the forward strand.
AGCGTTCGCCTGCCGCGGCGCGGTCCGCCTCGCTTGTCGAGGCGGCGCCCCGGCCGATCAGCTTGAGCGTCGCCAGCGCGGCGAGGCCGAGCACGAGGAAGCCGTTGGCGAGGTCGCCGAGCCGGTGCCCCGCGATCAGGCTCAGCGCGACGAGGCCCCAGAAGGCGGCGTTGCCGAAGCGCCTGGGATTGGTGCGGTCGAAGGCGCTGAGCAGCGCCCAGGCCGCGAACAGGGCGCCGACAAGGTAGAAGACGTGCTGAATGGTGATCATTGCTCTTCCTCCCCTCGATTTCGAGGGGAGGGGGACCGCCGCCGCAGGCGGTGGTGGAGGGGCCGCCGCGAAGACGGCGGACTGGCGTCCGCTGCCCCTCCACCATCCCCGGCTCCGGGCCGGGGCTGGTCCCCCTCCCCTGCAAATGCCGGGAAGGAGAGCGAGCGATCCAGCATCAGGAGCCGCGCGCTGTGAATCAGGAAGGCGGCGATCGCCGTCGGGATCGCCCACACGGCCAGCTCGAGCGGCGAAAGCAGGATGCCATAGGCTTCCAGCGTCTGCTGGATGAGCACGATCGATCCGATCGCAAAGAAGATGTCCTCGCCGAAGAACAGGCCCACATTATCGGTCGCGGCGGCATAGGCCTTGATCTTCTCGCCGGTCTTCTCGTCCAGCTCCGCCTGCTGCTCGGCCGCCGCGACCGCCATCGGCGCGACCAGCGGGCGGACCGTCTGCGGGTGTCCGGCGGTGGAATGGAGCCCGATCGCGGAGATGATCTGGCGGTAGAGCAGATAGAGGATGAGCAGCCGCCCGACGGTGGCCGCCCTGAAGCCGCCGATCACCGCCCGCGCGCGCTGCTGCAGGCCGTAGCGTTCGAGCAGGCCGATGACCGGCAGTACGATCCAGGGGATGATGATGATGCGGGCGTCGTTGAACGCCTTGCCGAGCTTGCCGATCACTTCGAGGAGGTCGAAGCCGGCGAGCAGCCCCGTGGTCAGCGCCGCGGCGGGCACGACCAGCATCGGATTGAACCTCAGCGCGAAGCCGAGGATGACGACGAGGATGCCGAGCAGGGGGAGATAGTTCACTTTTCCTCCCCCCGAAATCCGGGGGAGGATACTCCATAGCCCCCTCCTCCCGGAGTTTCGATCACGAACATGTCGCCGGCCGCCATCTCGGCCGAGGCGGTGGCGGCGAGGGTCTCGACGCTGCCGTCGGCGCGGATCACCTGGTTGAGCCCCGGCTTGGCGTCCTCGCCGCCGGCCAGCCCCGCGGGCGGAACCTCGCGCCGGTTCGACAGGATGTTGGCGCGCATCCGCTCGCGGAAACGGATGTGCCGGACCGCGCCGTCGCCGCCTTTGTGCCGTCCGGCTCCGCCCGAGCCGCGGCGGATCGCGAAGCGCTCGAGCAGGACCGGGTAGCGCGTCTCCAATATTTCGGGATCGGTCAGCCGGCTGTTGGTCATGTGCGTCTGGACCGCGCTGGCGCCGTCGAAATCCGGCCCCGCCCCGGCGCCGCCGGCGATCGTCTCATAATATTGGTAGCGGTCGCTGCCGAAGGTGAAATTGTTCATCGTGCCCTGGCTGGGCGCGAGCGCGCGGCAGGCGGCGAACAGGCAGTCGGTGATCACTTGGCTGGTCTCGACATTGCCGGCGACGACCGCCCCCGGATAAAGCGGCCTCAGCATCGAGCCTTCAGGGACGATCAGCTGGATCGGCCGGAGGCAGCCGTCGTTCATCGGGATGGCGTCGTCGACCAGGGTGCGGAAGACGTAGAGCGTGGCCGCGCGGCAGATCGAATAAGGCGCGTTGAAATTATTCGGCTGCTGCTCGCTGGTGCCGGTGAAGTCGATGCGGGCGGAGCGGGCGGTGCGGTCGACCGTCACCGTCACCGCGACCTGCGCGCCATTGTCGAGGCGGTAGGCGAAGCTGCCGTCGGCCAGCCGCTCGATCAGCCGCCGCACCGCCTCCTCGGCATGGGCCATGACGTGCCCCATATAAGCGTCGATCACGCCGCGGCCATAGTCGCCGGCGACGCGGCGGAGCTCGTTGGCGCCGCGCGTGCAGGCGGCGACCTGCGCCTTGAGGTCGCCGACATTCTGGTCCGGATTGCGCGCCGGCCAATGGCCGGAGCCGAGCAGCGCCCGGATCTCGGCCTCGCGGAAGCGGCCGCCGTCGACCAGCAGCTCGTTGTCGATCAATACGCCTTCTTCGTGGACCGTCTTGCTGTCCGGCGGCATCGAGCCGGGGGCGGTGCCGCCCACATCGGCATGGTGGCCGCGGGCGGCGACGTACCAGGCGGGCGCAGCCTCGCCCTCGAGGAACACGGGCATGATCACCGTGATGTCGGGCAAATGGGTGCCGCCGCGATAAGGGGCGTTGAGCACATAAGCGTCGCCGGTCTTCATGCCGCGGCCGTCGCGCGGCGAGCCGGAGGAATCGGGACCGCGCCCTTCGATGATGGTGCGGATGCTGTCGCCCATCGAGCCGAGATGCACCGGGATATGAGGGGCGTTGGCGATCAGCGCCCCCTCGCGGTCGAAGATAGCGCAGGAGAAATCGAGCCGTTCCTTGATGTTGACCGATGAGGCGGTGTTCTGGAGCGCGACCCCCATTTCCTCGGCGATCGCCATGAACAGATTGCCCATGATCTCGAGCATCACCGGATCCACATCGGTGCCGATCGCGGGAGCGGCAGCGCGGGGGGCGGTGCGGGTGAGGATGAGATTGTGGTGGGCGTCCACCGTGGCGGTCCAGCCGGGCTCGACGATCGTGGTGGCCGACGGGTCCACGATCAGAGCCGGGCCGGGGATGCGGGTGCCGGGGGTGAGGTGGGAACGGTCAAACAAATCCTCCCCCGGATATCCGGCGGAGGGGGACCATGCGGAGCATATTGGAGGGGCCGCCGGCGCAGCCGGCGGACTGTCGTCCGCCGCCCCTCCACCGTCCTTCGGACGGTCCCCCTCCCCTGCAAAAGCAGGGGAGGATTTGGCTTCGACGATCGCCGTCTCCACCACCACCGGCGCCTCGGAGGTGAAGCCGAAGCGTTGGCGGTGGGCCTCGACGAACGCGGCGACCATCTTCGGCCCCGCCTCCACTTCGAGCGCGGTGTCGCTCCCTTGGTATCGGAGAGCGGCGCGGCGGTGGACCTGCACCTCCTTCGCGCCTTGGCCGCGCAGGGCGGCGGCGGCTTGGTCCGCAAGCTCGTCCAGCACTTCGGCGAGCCCGGCACCGCCGAGGCTGCGCTGCCGCAGCTCGGTGAGGTCGGCGAGGCCGATGCCGTAGGCGCTAAGCACGCCGGCCAGCGGATGGATCATGACCCGCTCCATGCCGAGCGCATCGGCGACGAGGCAGGCATGTTGGCCGCCGGCGCCGCCGAAGCAGGCGAGCGTGTAACGGCTGACGTCATGACCTCGCGCGATCGAGATCTGCTTGATGGCATTGGCCATATTCTCGACCGCGATGCGGATGAAGCCCTGGGCGGTCTGCTCGAGGCCGAGGCCGGCTTGCTCCGCGATCGCGGCGCAGCGGGCGCGCGAGGCGTCGGCGTCGATCGGCTGGTCGCCGTTCGGGCCGAAGGCGGCGGGGAAACGGTCGGGCCGGATCTTGCCGAGAATGACGTTGCAGTCGGTGACCGTGAGCGGCCCGCCGCGGCGGTAGCAGGCCGGCCCGGGAACGGCGCCGGCGCTGTCCGGTCCGACGCGGAAGCGGACGCCGTCATAATGGCAGACCGAGCCGCCGCCGGCCGCGACGGTGTGGATCTCCAGCATGGGCGCCCGGACGCGCACGCCGGCGACGAGCTTCTCGGTCGAACGCTCGTAAGTGCCGGCATAATGCGAGACGTCGGTGGAGGTGCCGCCCATGTCGAAGCCGATCACCTTGGCAAAGCCCGCCTCCTCCGCCGTCCTTGCCATGCCGACGATGCCGCCGGCGGGGCCGGAGAGGATCGCGTCCTTGCCCTGGAACGCGCCGGCGTCGGCGAGCCCGCCGTTCGACTGCATGAAGAACAAGCGGGTCTCCTCGCCCAGAGCCGCCACGACCCGGTCGACGTAGCGGCGCAGGACCGGGGACAGATAGGCGTCGACGACGCTGGTGTCGCCCCGCCCCACCAGCTTGATCAGCGGACCGACGCGGTGGCTGGCGGAGATCTGGGTGAAGCCGATCGCGCGCGCCATCTCGGCCAGCGCCGCCTCATGATCGGTCCAGCGCCAGCCGTGCATCAGCACGATGGCGAGGGCGCGGAATCCTTGGGCGTAAGCCGCCTCGAGATCGGCGTGCGCGGCCGCGGCGTCGAGCGGGCGCAGCACGGCGCCTTCGGCGGTGACACGCTCGTCGATCTCGACGACATGGCCGTAGAGCGGCTCGGGAAGGACGATGTTGCGCGCAAAGATGTGCGGGCGCGCCTGGTAGCCGATGCGGAGCGCGTCGCCGAAGCCGCGGGTGATGGCGAGGACGACCGGCTCGCCCTTGCGTTCGAGCAGGGCGTTGGTGGCGACGGTGGTGCCCATCTTCACCGACCGGATCGGCGCGTCGCCATGTTCCGCCATCAGCGCGCGGATGCCGGCGACGGCGGCGTCCTGGTAGCGCTCCGGATTGTCCGAGAGCAGTTTCTTTGTGACCAGCGCCCCGTCCGGGCGACGGGCGACGATGTCGGTGAACGTCCCGCCCCGATCGATCGCAAAGGTCCAGCTGGGGGTCACTTCATCGTTCCCCGGCGAAGGCCGGGGTCCACACCGGGCGCCCTTGTGGGC
>DASZDE010000130.1:0-21012 GCA_035942355.1 Allosphingosinicella sp.
AAGGAGGGGCAGCGGATCGAGCGCGGTACTCCGATCGGCACCGTCGGCAGCACCGGCAACGCCAATCCCGCCGGACCCCATCTCCATTTCGCCATTCACCGCATGGGCCCGGGCGAACGCTGGCACCAGGGCAGCCCGGTCAACCCCTATCCGCTCCTTGCCGGGGAGAAGCGCCGATCCTGACAACAAGCGCAGGGCATGCTAAGGGAAGAGGCATGGAACGGATCATCAGGCTCCAGATCGAGAAACTGCCCGAAGGAGTGTATTTGGCCACTTCCGACGACGTTCAGGGGCTGGTTGCGCAGGCCGACACCCTTCGTGAATTGCTCGAACTCGTTCCGGAGTTGGTCGCAATGATCGACGAGCTTCGCGCAGAGGAAGGTTTTGCGGAGCGGAGCGGCACGCCCGTTCCGCCGAAATTCGAGCTTCCCTTCGTTCTGGCCGCTTAGTGGGGAGGCTGGGCGGATTCCGCTATCGTGACGTGGCCACCAAGCTTCGCGGATTCGGCTTTGAACCAACCGGAAAGCAGCGAGGCAGCCACGAGGGCTGGATCAACCGAAGCGCGAAACGAACCGTGATCGTTCCACGCCATGCGGGCGACATGCCCGATGGAACCCTCCGTGCCATCCTGCGTCAGGCCGGCATCGGCGTGGACGACTTCTTGGCAGATTGAGGTTGGGGCGCTAACAGGGCGGCTCTCCTCGATCAGTGAGCACGACATGAAAATCAGCGGCGTGGACATTCGTCCCGGCAACATCATCGAATATGAAGGCGGCATCTGGCGCGCCGTGAAGATCCAGCACACCCAGCCGGGCAAAGGCGGCGCCTATATGCAGGTCGAACTCAAGAACCTGATCGACGGCCGCAAGAACAACGTCCGCTTCCGCTCCGCCGAGACCGTCGAGCGCGTTCGGCTCGACACCAAGGACTTCCAGTTCCTCTACCATGACGGCGACAGCCTCGTCTTCATGGACAAGGAAAGCTACGAGCAGGTGTCGCTGCCGGAGGACCTGATCGGCAGTCCCGCCGCCTTCCTCCAGGACGGCATGGACGTCGTGATGGAGCTCTACAACGAGCGCCCGATCTCGGTGCAGCTGCCCGACACGATCGAGGCCACAATCGTCGAGGCGGACGCGGTGGTGAAGGGCCAGACCGCCTCGTCCAGCTACAAGCCGGCCATCCTCGACAACGGCGTGCGCGTGATGGTCCCGCCGCACATTTCGAGCGGAACCCGGATCGTCGTCGACGTCTACGAGCAGACCTACGTGAGGCGCGCGGATTAACCCCTCTCCCTGAAGGGGAGAGGGAGGGACCCAAGCGAAGCTTGGGCGGGTGAGGGCAAGCCTCGCTCCCTCACCCTGCCGCTTCGCGGCTGTCCCTCTCCCCTGCAGGGAGAGGGAGTTTATGGAGCAGAAGATGGTATCTCATTCCGGCCTCATCACCGTGATGCAGCGCGCGGCGCGCAAGGCGGCGCCGCGCATCCGCCGCGACTTCGGGGAGGTCGAGCTGCTCCAGGTCAGCCGCAAGGGGCCCGCCGACTTCGTCTCGCTCGCCGACCGCCGGGCCGAGCAGACTTTGCTCGAGGAGCTCCGCCACGCCCGCCCCGATTGGGGGTTCCACATGGAGGAGGGCGGCACCATCGCGGGCGACCCGGCGAAGCCGCGCTGGATCATCGACCCGATCGACGGCACGTCGAATTTCCTCCACGGCATCCCCCATTTCGCCGTCTCGATCGCGGTTGAGGACCCGCGCGGCGCCGGCGGCCGGCCCGAAATCACCCAGGCGCTGGTCTACCAGCCTCTCACTGACGAAAGCTTCTGGGCGGAAAAAGGCAGGGGCGCGTGGCTCAATGAGCGGCGGCTGCGCGTGTCATCGCGCCGCGACCTCGCCGATGCGCTGATCGCCACCGGCGTGCCCTATAAGGGCCACGGCCATCTCGACCGGTTCCGGAAGATCCTCGCTGCGGTCTCGCCGGAGGTCGCCGGCATCCGCCGCTTCGGCTCGGCCGCGCTCGACCTCGCCTGGGTCGCCGCCGGCCGCTATGACGGCTTCTGGGAGGAGGACCTCGAATATTGGGACATCGCCGCGGGCGTGCTGCTGGTCCGCGAGGCGGGCGGCTTCGTCACCGACTTTCGCGGCGCCGACCGCGCGCTCGAGACCGGCCAGGTGCTGGCCTCGAACGACGGCCTCCAGACCCGGCTCCACAAATTGGTGGCGGGGGCGCTGCGCGGCTAGAGCGATGGCTATCGGGCGAAAGCATCACTCGTCATCCCGGCGAAAGCCGGGACCCAAGCACATCGTGCCCCGCCACAGATTTCCGACATTTCTGGTGTTCTTGGGTCCCGGCTTCCGCCGGGATGACTCTGTGGCCGATGCCACTAGGCGGCAATCGGCCCTCTCTCTTTCCTGTTGCGAAGCAAGGGCGGAACTTCGAGCTACTGCCGCAGATAGTTGAGGAACTTCGGCGCCAGCGAGCCCCAAATGTCGACATACTCGCCGAAATTGGCGCGCGGTATGCCCTGGTGGTCGAGGTCGACGTCCATCCGCAGCACCGGATCCTGCTCGGCATCTATATAGGCGTGCGCGAACCGGTTCTTGGCGTTCCACTGATTGATCTCGGCGAGCGTCGCATCGATGTCGGTGAAGCCGGTCACGAAGCTGACGGTCGTGCAGGCAGCGCCGTTGGTGCAATTGTTGAAGAAGATCGAGAATTGGACGCCGCCGGCGCCGCTCTTGATGCTGGGCTCGCCGCCCGCGGTGCCGAGCTCCGCCTTATAGCCCTTGGCCTGGAGCGCCGCCACCACGGTCCTGGGGTCCTTGGCGCTCACCATCTGGGCCGCGGCCGGCGCCGCCCATGAAAATGCCAACCCGGCGATTACCGCATATCTGAGTCTCATGATCCGCCCCCATGTCAGCCCCCGCTACCCTGTGGCCGGCGCAGCCTGGTGTCAACGCACCTCAAGCGGTTGCGGAGGCGGGTCGGCTGGCCTAGAAGCCGCCGCAACCAATTGTCCCTTCGGAGACTCTCGATGGCGTCCGCCGCCGCCGAATATCTGCCCATCCTCATGTTCCTCGGCGTGGCGCTGGCGCTGTCGACCTTGTTCGTGTTGATGCCGATGATCACCGCCCGCTTCACCGGCGCCCAAAACCCCTATCCCGACAAGCTCGCCGAATATGAATGCGGCTTCCCCGCCTTCGAGGACAGCCGCTCGCAATTCGACGTCCGCTTCTATCTGGTCGCGATCCTGTTCATCATCTTCGACCTGGAGGCCGCCTTCCTCTTCCCCTGGGCCGTCTCGCTCGGCGCCACCGGCATCGCCGGCTGGACCGCGATGATGATCTTCCTGGTCGAGCTCACCCTCGGCTTCGTCTATGCGTGGAAGAAGGGAGCGCTCGAATGGGAGTGATCCTCGACCCGCGCCACGAAAATGTGCGCCCGGCCGACCTCCAGGAGCCGGACCCTGCCTATTTCAACGCGCTTCAGTCGGAAGTCGCCGACCGGGGGTTCCTCGTCACCTCGACCGAGGAGCTGTTCCAGTGGGCGCGCACCGGCTCGCTCTGGTGGATGACGTTCGGCCTCGCCTGCTGCGCGGTCGAGATGATCCACGTCAACATGCCGCGCTACGACCTCGAGCGGTTCGGCGTCGCCCCCCGCGCCAGCCCGCGCCAGTCGGACGTGATGATCGTCGCCGGCACGCTGTGCAACAAGATGGCGCCGGCGCTCAGGCGCGTCTACGACCAGATGTCGGAGGCGCGCTACGTCATTTCGATGGGCAGCTGCGCCAATGGCGGCGGCTATTATCATTACAGCTATTCGGTGGTGCGCGGCTGCGACCGGATCGTGCCGGTCGACATCTACGTCCCCGGCTGCCCGCCGACCGCCGAGGCCCTGCTCTACGGCATCATGCAGCTCCAGCGGAAGATCCGCCGCGTGGGAACCATCGAGCGATGAGCGCGGCTGAAATCCTCCCCGGGACGGGGAGGGGGACCATGCGAAGCATGGTGGAGGGGGCCCCATACCCGAAGGTCATTTCGATCGGACCAGCAAGGCGCAGGTGGACGGCCCCCTCCACCGCACTTCGTGCGGTCCCCCTCCCCGTGCCGGGGAGGATTGGGTGAACAGTCCCGCCCCCCGCATCGCGCCGCGCGACGGCATCATCGACGAGGTGAAGGCCGCCATCGGCGACGCCTTCGTCGAAGCCAAGGACCTCGTCGGTGAGGTGTCGATCACCGTCGCCCGCGCGAGCATCGCCGAGGTCTGCCGCACCTTGCGCGACCGCTTCGGCTATCAGCAGCTGATGGAGATTGCCGGCGTCGATTATCCGCAGCGGCCCGAGCGGTTCGAAATCGTCTATCACCTGCTGTCGCTGACCAGGAACCACCGCATCCGCGTGCGCGTGCTCACCGACGAGGAGAAGCCGGTGCCGTCGGTGACCGGGCTGTGGCCGGTGGCGGGCTGGCTGGAGCGCGAAGTGTTCGACATGTACGGCGTGCTGTTCGAGGGCAATGACGACCTGCGCCGCATCCTCACCGACTACGGCTTTCGCGGCCACCCGTTCCGCAAGGACTTCCCGCTCTCCGGCTATGTCGAGATGCGCTATTCGGAAGAGCAGAAGCGCGTCGTCTACGAGCCGGTCCGGCTTGCCCAGGATTTCCGAAGCTTCGATTTCCTCAGCCCGTGGGAGGGCGCCGAATACGCCTCCGGCGTCCTGCCCGGCGACGAGAAGGTGCAGGGCGAGGCGCCCGGCGCGCCCACTCCGGCCAAGGCGGGGGAGAAGAAATGAGCTACCGCGTCATCCCGGCTCCCCCCGTCATGCCAGCGCAGGCTGGCATCCCAGCGCGAACTTCCACTGGGACCCCAGCCTTCGCTGGGGTGACGGTCCATGACTGATACCCCCACCGCGATCTGGCCCGAGGAGGAGGCGGCGACCACCGGCGCCACCCAGTCGGAAATCGCCAATTACACGATCAATTTCGGCCCGCAGCACCCGGCCGCGCACGGCGTGCTTCGGCTCGTGCTCGAGCTCGACGGCGAGATCGTCGAGCGCGTCGATCCGCATGTCGGCCTCCTCCACCGCGGCACCGAAAAATTCTGCGAATACAAGACCTACCTCCAGTCGATCCCCTATTTCGACCGGCTCGATTACGCCTCGCCCATGTGCATGGAGCACAGCTTCGTGCTCGCGATCGAAAAATTGCTCGATCTCGAAGTGCCGCTCCGGGCGCAATATCTGCGCGTGTTCTTCGCCGAGCTGACCCGGATCAAGAACCACCTGCTCAACATCGGCAGCCACATCATGGACGTCGGCGCGATGACGCCCAATCTGTGGCTGTTCGAGCTGCGCGAAGACATCATGAACTTCTACGAGCGGGCGTCGGGCGCGCGCATGCACGCCAATTACTTCCGGCCGGGCGGGGTCCACCAGGATGTGCCGCTGAAGCTGCTGACCGACATCGGCGACTGGCTCGACAAGCGCCTGCCGGGCCTGTTCGAGGATTCGATCAGCCTCGTCGCCGACAACCGCATCTTCAAGCAACGCAATGTCGATATCGGCACGGTCGCCAAGGAGGATGCGATCGCCTGGGGCTTTTCCGGCCCGATGATCCGCGCGTCGGGCATCCCATGGGACCTGCGCAAGTCGCAGCCCTACGACGTCTACGACCGCATGGAGTTCGAAATCCCGGTCGGCACCAAGGGCGACTGCTACGACCGGATGATGGTGCGGGTCGAGGAGGTGCGGCAGTCGGCGCGGATCATGAAGCAGTGCCTCAATGAGATGCCGGAGGGGCCGGTCGCCTCGCTCGACCGCAAGGTGGTGCCTCCCAAGCGCGCCGAGATGAAGCAGTCGATGGAGGCGCTGATCCACCACTTCAAGCTCTACACCGAGGGCTTCCACGTGCCCGCCGGCGAAGTCTATGTCGCCACCGAAAGCCCCAAGGGCGAGTTCGGCGTCTATCTGGTCGCCGACGGCACCAACAAGCCCTATCGGGTCAAGATCCGCCCGACCGGCTTTTCGCATCTCCAGGCGATGGACTTCATGACCCGAGGCCACATGCTCGCCGACGCCACCGCGATCCTCGGCGCCATGGACATCGTGTTCGGGGAGGTGGACCGGTGAACAAGCTCATCGCCGCATCTTGCGCCGCGGTCGCGATCTGGTCGCTCTTCTTCTGGGAGGGGGCAGGTCATAATCCTGCGCCGGTCGGCGTGGCCAGCGTGGCGTTGATCCTCTGTGGCATGGCGCTGATCGCCGAGTGGCGCCGCTCCCGTCGCAACCATTGGGAGAGGGAACTCCGGATCGATGGCTGATATCCTCCCCAACAGCATTCCCGATATCGACGAGCTCCGCGCCCGCTGGGGCGGGTTCGCGTTCACGCACGAGAATGAGGGGAGGGCGAAGGCGATCGTCGCGCGCTACCCGCCGGGGCGGCAGCAGAGCGCGATCATCCCGCTGCTTGACCTCGCCCAACGGCAAATCGGGGCGGAGACGGGGACGCAGGGCTGGCTGCCGGTGCCGGTGATCGAATATGTCGCCGCGTACCTTCGCATGCCCTACATGCGCGCCTACGAGGTCGCGACCTTCTACACCATGTTCAACCTGAGGCCGGTCGGCCGCTTCCACGTCCAGGTCTGCGGCACGACGCCGTGCATGCTGCGCGGCTCCGACGATGTGTTCAACGCCTGCTACAAGAAGGGTCTGAAGAAGGGCGCGACCACGTCCGACGGCCTGTTCACCCTCAGCGAGGTCGAATGCCTCGGCGCCTGCGCCAACGCGCCGATGGTGCAGATCAACGACGACACTTACGAGGACCTCACCTTCGAGACCACCACCGCCATCCTCGACACGCTCGCCCGCGGCGGCATGCCGCGGCCGGGGCCGCAGATCGCGCGCCAGACCAGCGCCCCTGTGGGTGAAGTGACGACGCTGCCCGAGATGGTGCACGAGAATTTCGACTATCGGGGGCGGTGGTGATGAACGCGCTCCTCGTCATTCCGGCGAAAGCCGGAACCCAAGAACACGGTGTTTGCGGGTTCCTTCGACATTGCTGTTCTTGGGCCCCGGCTTTCGCCCGGGTGACGGAGGTGCGTCGATGACCATCGCGCCGCTCGCCGACAAGGACCGCATCTTCACCAACCTCTATGGCTTCCAGCCGTGGGGCCTGCGCGCGGCGCAGAAGCGCGGCGACTGGGACGACACCAAGGGCCTGATGGCGATCGGCCAGGACGCGATCATCGAGGCTGTCAAGGATTCGGGCCTGCGCGGCCGCGGCGGCGCCGGCTTCCCGACCGGGATGAAGTGGAGCTTCATGCCCAAGGAGCCCAAGGAGGGCCGCCCCAATTTCCTCGTCATCAACGCCGACGAATCCGAACCCGGATCGTGCAAGGACCGCGAGATCATCCGCCACGATCCGCACAAGCTGATCGAAGGTGCGCTGATCGCCGGCTTCGCGATGCGGGCGCGGGCCTGCTACATCTACATACGCGGCGAGTTCATCCGCGAGGCCGAAACCCTCTTCGCCGCGGTCCAGGAAGCCTATGATTACGGCCTGCTCGGCAAGAACGCCGCCCGCTCCGGCTACGATTTCGACGTCTTCGTCCACCGCGGCGCCGGCGCCTATATTTGCGGCGAAGAGACGGCTTTGCTGAACAGCCTGGAAGGCAAGAAGGGCTTCCCGCGCCTCAAGCCGCCTTTCCCCGCCGGCGCCGGCCTCTACGGCTGCCCGACCACGGTCAACAATGTCGAATCGATCGCGGTCGTGCCGACCATCCTCCGCCGGGGGGCAACCTGGTTCAAGGGCATCGGCCGCGAGAAGAACGAGGGCACCAAGCTGTTCCAGCTGACCGGCCACGTCAACCGGCCGTGCGTGGTCGAGGAGGCGATGTCGATCCCGTTCCGCGAGCTGATCGACCGTCACGCCGGCGGCATACGCGGCGGCTGGGACAATCTGCTCGCGGTCATTCCCGGCGGCTCGTCGGTGCCGCTCGTCCCGGCTCACGAGATCATCGACTGTCCGATGGATTTCGACGGCTTGCGCGACCTCAAGTCCGGGCTCGGCACCGCCGCGGTGATCGTGATGGACAGATCGACCGACATCGTCCGCGCGATCAGCCGCATCTCATACTTCTACAAGCATGAGAGCTGCGGCCAGTGCACGCCCTGCCGCGAGGGCACCGGCTGGATGTGGCGGGTGATGGAGCGGCTGCGCGAGGGCAATGCCGAGATCAGCGAGATCGACACCCTGCTCGACGTCACCCGGCAAGTCGAGGGCCATACCATCTGCGCGCTCGGCGACGCCGCCGCCTGGCCGATCCAGGGCCTGATCCGCCATTTCCGCCCCGAGCTCGAGCGGCGGATCCTCGTGCGCAAGGGCTCCGCGGAGCCGGTGATGGAGGCGGCGGAGTAATGGGCGCTGTCTATGCTTCCATTCAGCTCAGCAATGACCTGCGGCCTGATCTCGACCCGGTGGAGGTCAGCGCGCTGGTCGATTCGGGCGCGATAAACTTGTGCATCCCTGAATCCGTCAAAATGCAGCTGGGTCTTGAAACGCGGCATGTGCGCACCGCTGAAATGGCTGATGGCAGCACCCGGCAAGTTGATGTCGTTGCGCCTGTGACCGTCGTGTTTAAGAATCGCGAGACAACCACCACGGCCATGGTGCTCGGCAACGAAGTGCTGCTGGGCGCTATCGCGATGCAGGATCTCGACGTTCTGATCGATCCACGCACCGAGCAGCTCGTCCTGCCGCCCGACCGGCCCAATTTTGCTCTTACGAAGGTCAAGAACGTGCCGGACGCAAAGCAGGGTGATCTATGAGAGGCGCCGATTTTCTTCTGGCCGCCTTCTCGGCTTTCATTGCCGCTGTCCCGGCAGCGGCGCAGGGCGATCCGCCGACCGGCTCCCGGCTCGGCAACCGGCAGTATATCCGGTCCGAGCATGATACCAAGGCGTCGGTGCGGGCGGCCCACAGGATGGCGGGCTGCATCTACCTGAAGCAGGCGTCGCGGGTTAATGCCGCGCTGACGTCGGTCGATCCCGCCGATGCCCGGCGCCGCCTGAGCGCGCTGGGCTCGAAAGGAACATGCATAAACCTGTTGATGCGGGACCAGGCGGCTAACGAGCAACAGGTCACGTTTCCCCACGACGTCTATCGCGGCATGCTGGCCGAGGCGGCGCTTCGCCAAGATTTCGGCCGCCGTTCCCTGGCGGCGCTGCCGCGCCAGGCGACCTACAGCCGGCCGTGGTTCGCAGCCACCGGCCGGCCGCTCGCGGTGGACGAGATGGCGGCCTGCGTCGCCGACACCAATCCGGCCGGAGTGCAGGCCTTGCTGGGGACCACCGCCGAGACCGATGGCGAACGGGCGGCGCTGTCGCGCCTGATGCCGTCCGTCGGACCCTGCCTGACGATAGGGGCGACGCTGAACGCGAACCGGCAGTCGCTTCGCGCGGCGCTGGCCGAGGCCCTGTACCAGCGTCTCCGCGCCCCCGCCGCCGCGCCGACCGGAGCACCCCGCTAATGCCCAAGGTCAAAGTAGACGGCATCGAGGTGGAGGTTCCGCTGGGCGCCACCGTGCTGCAGGCGTGCGAGGCGGCGGGCAAGGAGATCCCGCGCTTCTGCTACCATGAGCGGCTGACCATCGCCGGCAATTGCCGGATGTGCCTGGTCGAGGTGAAGCCGGGGCCGCCCAAGCCGCAGGCGTCCTGCGCGCTCCCCACCGCCGAGGGCCAGGAGATCGTCACCAACTCCGCCACGGTCAGGAAGGCGCGGGAGGGGGTGATGGAGTTCCTCCTCATCAACCACCCGCTCGACTGTCCGATTTGCGACCAGGGCGGCGAATGCGACCTCCAGGACCAGGCGATCGCCTACGGCCGCGGCCACAATAGGTTCGCCGAGAACAAGCGTGCCGTGCCCGACAAATATATGGGGCCTGTGGTCAAGACCATCATGACCCGCTGCATCCACTGCACGCGCTGCATCCGGTTCGTCGAGGAGGTCGCCGGAGTCGAGGAGATCGGCGCGATCCACCGCGGCGAAAATATGGAGATCACTTCCTATCTCGAAGGCGCGGTCACATCCGAGCTCAGCGGCAACATCGTCGACTTGTGCCCGGTCGGCGCGCTCGTCTCCAAGCCCTACAGCTTCGAGGCGCGGCCGTGGGAGCTGCGCAAGATCCCGGCGATCGACGTGATGGACGCGGTCGGCACGAACATCCGTCTCGACGCGCGCATGCGCGAGGTGATGCGGGCGCTGCCGCGGGTCAACGAGGACGTCAACGAGGAATGGGCGCACGACAAGACCCGCCACGCGGTCGACGGGCTGGTCCGCAACCGCCTCGACCGGCCGTGGGTGCGGCGCGACGGCCGGCTCCGGCCGGCGAGCTGGCAGGAGGCGTTCGCGGCGATCGCGGCGCGGCTCGACGGCGCGGGCGGGGAGGTGGCCGCGGTCGCCGGCGATCTCCAGGATGTCGAGTCGGTCTATGCCATGAAGGCGCTGCTGCGCGGCTACGGTTCGACGCTGCACGAATGCCGTCAGGACGGTGCCCGCTTCGATGTGTCGAGCCCCGCCGCCTACCGCTTCCATTCGACCATCGCCGGCATCGAGGCGGCGCAGGCGATCCTGCTGGTCGGCAGCAACCCGCGCTGGGAAGCGCCGCTGGTCAACACCCGCATCCGCAAGGCGGTCAAGGCGGGAGCGAAAGTGTTCCGGATCGGCGAGCCGGTCGACCTCACCTATCCGGTCGCCGATCTAGGCAACGACCTGGCTTTGCTGGGCAAGCCGCCGCGCGAGCTGCGTCACGGCTTCGACGGGCGCGCCGGCGCCGCCGTGATCGTGGGCATGGGCGCGCTGGTCCACCCCGGCGCCTATGAGGCGGCCATGGCGGCCGCCGCAGCCCTGGGCGCGACCTTCAACCTCCTCCACACCGCCGCCGCCCGCGTCGGCGCGCTCGACGTCGGCTTCACCACCCAGGGCGGCATGGAGGCCCTCCGCGCGCGGGCCGGCTCGCTCAAGGCGTTGTTCCTGCTCGGTGCCGACGAGACCGACCTTGCGGCTTTCGCCGATACCTTCACCATTTATCTCGGCACCCATGGCGACGCCGGCGTGCAAATCGCCGACGTGATCCTGCCGAGCGCGGCCTATTCGGAAAAGCACGGCATTTACGTCAATCTCGAAGGCCGGGTGCAGCTCTCCGAAAAAGCGGTCGATCCGCCCGGCGAGGCGCGCGAGGATTGGACGATCCTGCGGGCCTTGTCGGACGTGCTCGGCCGCACCTTGCCGTTCAACGACCTGGCGCAGCTGCGCGCGGCGATTGCCGCCGATCATCCGCACCTCGGCGTCGCCGGCCTCACCCGGTTCGATCCTCTCTCGGCCCCCGCCGCCGCCGCGCCGAAGCTCAGCGGAGCGATCGCCTACCCGATCCAGGATTTCTACCTCACCAACCCGATCGCCCGCTCCTCGCCGACGCTCAGGCGCTGCTCCGAGGAGATCCTCCACGGCGCCACCTTCCAGGAGGCGGCGGAATGATGATCGGACCGTCCCGTCATCCCGGCGAAGGCCGGGATCCCAGGCCGGAAAGGGCGCCGGTGCAATCTTGTCCTGAGACCCCGGCCTTCGCCGGGGTGACGGAGTAGGCCATGACTGAGTGGTTCCAGGGCACGCTCGGCTACGGCTTCGGCTGGCTGGTCGCGACCCTCATCCTGATCCTGATGATCGCTTTGCCTCTGATGCTGGCGGTGGCGATGATCATCTATGCCGACCGCAAGATTTGGGCGGCCATGGCGCTCCGACGCGGCCCGAACGTGGTCGGCCCGTTCGGCCTGCTGCAAAGCTTCGCCGACGGCCTCAAGGTGTTCCTCAAGGAGACCATCATCCCCTCGGCGGCCAATCGCGGCCTGTTCCTGCTGGCGCCGATCATCACCTTCACGCTCGCGCTGATCGGCTGGGCGGTGATCCCGTTCGGGCCCGGCATGGTGCTCGCCGACATCAATGTCGGCCTCTTGTACATCCTCGCCGTCTCCAGCTTAAGCGTTTACGGCGTGATCATTGCCGGCTGGGCGTCGGCCTCCAAATATCCGTTCTACTCCGCGCTCCGCGCCGCCGCGCAGATGGTGAGCTACGAAGTGTCGGTCGGCTTCGTGCTGCTCTCGGTGATCCTGTGGTCCGGCACGTTCAATCTCGGCGGCATCATCGAGGCGCAGCGCGGCCACATTCTCGGCTTCATCAACGGCTTCGGCTTCAATCCCCTTTTGTTTCCGATGAGCGTCATTTTCTTCATCTCCGCGCTCGCCGAGACCGCCCGCGCCCCGTTCGACCTCACGGAGGCCGAATCCGAGCTCGTCGCCGGGTTCCAGACCGAATATTCGTCGATGAGCTTCGCTTTGTTCTGGCTCGGCGAATATGGCAACGTCCTCCTGATGTGCGGCCTCAACGCCGTGCTCTTCTGGGGCGGCTGGCTGCCGCCGATCGACTGGGCGCCGCTCTACGCGGTCCCGGGCATCTTCTGGTTCTTCGCCAAGATCCTGGTCTTCTTCTTCATCTTCAGCTGGGTGAAGGCGACCGTCCCGCGCTTCCGCTACGACCAGCTGATGCGGCTCGGCTGGAAGATCTTCCTGCCCATTTCCCTTCTCTGGGTGTTCCTGGTCTCGGGCTATCTGATGATCACCCGCTATGGAGCTTTGTCATGAGCAGCCTCGCTCACTACGCCAAGACCTTCTTCCTGTGGGAGTTCGTCAAGGCGCACGCGCTGACCCTCAAATATTTCTTCAGGCCCAAGGCGACGATCAACTACCCTTATGAGAAGAACCCGCTCAGCCCCCGCTTCCGCGGCGAACATGCGTTGCGCCGCTACCCGAACGGGGAGGAGCGCTGCATCGCCTGCAAATTGTGCGAGGCGGTGTGCCCGGCGCTGGCGATCACGATCGAGGCCGAGCCGCGCGAGGACGGCAGCCGCCGCACCACCCGCTACGACATCGATATGGTGAAATGCATCTATTGCGGCCTGTGCCAGGAAGCCTGCCCGGTCGACGCCGTCGTCCAGGGGCCGAACCAGGAATTCGCCACCGAGACCCGCGAGGAACTGATCTACGACAAGGCCAAGCTGCTCGACAATGGCGACCGCTGGGAGCGGACGCTCGCCGCCAACCTTGCCGCCGATGCACCCTATCGCTAAGCCGCCGCTCAGAATCGGAACCCGTTCGGGCTGAGCCTGTCGAAGCCCCCTTTTCGAGAAGAAGAATGCACTTCGACAAGCTCAGTGCGAACGGCTTCGGGGACCTGCGGTGATCCAGGCCGCCGTCTTCTATTTGTTCGCGACGGTCGTGATCGTAGCCGCGGTGATGACGATCGCGAGCCGCAACCCGGTCCACAGCGTGCTCTGGCTGATCCTCGCCTTCTTCAACGCGGCCGGGCTGATGCTGGTCGCCGGCGCCGAGTTCATCGCGATGCTGCTCGTGATCGTCTATGTCGGCGCGGTCGCGGTCTTGTTCCTGTTCGTGGTGATGATGCTCGACGTCGATTTCGCCGAGCTCCGCGCCGGCTTCGCCCGCTATCTGCCGTTCGGGCTGCTGCTCGCGCTCGTCTTCCTCGGGGAGATCATCTTCTACGTGGTCGTCCGCTGGAGCGAGGGCGCGGTCGCGGTCGCCGCCAGGGCCGCGCCGGTCGATCCGAACGTGCCGAATATCGAGGCGCTCGGCACGATCCTCTACACCCGCTATCTCTACATCTTCGAAGGCGCCGGCCTGATCCTGCTGGTCGCGATGATCGGCGCGATCGTGCTCACCCACCGCACCCGCGGCGGCACCCGCCCGCAGAACATCTCGGCCCAGGTCCGCCGGCGCCCGCAGGACGCGACGCGCAACGTGTCGCCCGGCGTCGGGCAGGGGATCGAGCTGTGATCCACCTCCTCGTCATGCCAGCGAAGGCTGGCATCCCAGCGGGTGAAGAACGCCCGCGCCTTTCACCCCCGGGGCCCCCAGCCTTCGCTGGGGCGACGGGAGGCGAGTCATGATCTCCCTCGGCCATTTCCTCGTGGTCGGCGCGGTCCTGTTCGTGCTCGGGGTGTTCGGCATCTTCCTCAACCGCAAGAACGTGATCGTCATCCTGATGGCGATCGAGCTGATCCTGCTCGCCGTCAATATCAACCTGGTCGCCTTCTCCGCCTATCTGGGCGACATGGTCGGCCAGGTGTTCGCGATGTTCGTGCTGACCGTGGCCGCCGGCGAGGCGGCGATCGGGCTCGCCATCCTCGTCATCTACTTCCGCGGCCGCGGCACCATCGCGGTCGACGACATCCACCAGATGAAGGGGTGAGGGACGTGGCGCGCACCCCCGTCATTCCCGCGAAAGCGGGAATCCCGCTTCTTCCTCTCGGACGTCGTCAAGGCAGCGGGACCCCCGCTTTCGCGGGGGTGACGGCGATATGAACGTCGTCCTCATCGTCTTCCTGCCGCTCGTCGCCGCGATCGTCGCCGGCCTCGGCAACCGAATGCTCGGCAACACCGCCGCCAAGCTGATCACCACCGGCGCATTGTTCGTCGCGATGTTCCTGTCCTGGCCGATCTTCCTGGGCTTCATCGCCGGCACCGAAACCTCGCAGCTCTACCCGGTGCTCGCCTGGATCCACTCGGGCGACCTGCGCGTCGACTGGGCGCTCCGGGTCGACGCTTTGACCGCGGTGATGCTGGTCGTCGTCACCACCGTCTCGGCCTTCGTCCATCTCTATTCCTGGGGCTATATGGCCGAGGACGACAGCCAGCCCCGCTTCTTCGCCTATCTGTCGCTGTTCACCTTCGCGATGCTGATGCTGGTGACGGCCGACAACCTCGTCCAGATGTTCTTCGGCTGGGAAGGGGTCGGGCTCGCCTCCTATTTGCTGATCGGCTTCTGGTACCACAAGCCTTCCGCCAACGCGGCCGCCCTGAAGGCGTTCATCGTCAACCGGGTCGGCGACTTCGGCTTCAGCCTCGGCATTTTCGGCACCATCCTCGTGTTCGGCACGGTGTCGATCCCCGCCATCCTCGAAGCGGCGCCCGCCATGGCCGGCTCGACCATCGGCTTCCTCGGCACCCGCGTCGACACCATGACCCTTCTTTGCATCCTGCTGTTCATCGGCGCGATGGGCAAATCGGCGCAGCTCGGGCTCCACACCTGGCTGCCCGACGCGATGGAGGGCCCGACTCCGGTCTCGGCCCTGATCCACGCCGCGACCATGGTGACGGCGGGCGTGTTCATGGTCTGCCGCTTGTCGCCGATGTTCGAGACCAGCGCCACCGCGCTCGCCTTCGTCACCTTCATCGGCGCCGCCACCGCCTTGTTCGCGGCCACGGTCGGCACCGTCCAGAACGACATCAAGCGGGTGATCGCTTATTCGACCTGCTCGCAACTGGGCTACATGTTCTTCGCCGCGGGCGTCGGGGCTTACTCGGCCGCCATGTTCCACCTGTTCACCCACGCTTTCTTCAAGGCTTTGCTGTTCCTGGGCGCGGGCTCGGTGATCCACGCCATGCACCACGAGCAGGACATGCGCTTCTACGGCGCGCTCCGCCGCGAGATTCCGTGGACTTTCTGGGCGATGCTCGCCGGCACGCTCGCCATCACCGGCGTCGGCATCATCCAGATCGGCGGCTTCGCCGGCTTCGGCCTGGCCGGCTTCTATTCGAAGGACGCCATCATCGAGAGCGCCTATGCGAGCGGCACCGCCAATGGCGGCTTCGCCTTCACGATCGGCGTGTTCGCGGCTTTGCTCACCAGCTTCTACAGCTGGCGGCTGATGTTCTTGACCTTCTGGGGCAAGCCGCGCTGGGCGGCGTCCGAGCATATCCGGCACGCGCTCCACGATGCGCGGCATGGGCGCAGCGAAGATCATGAAGCCGATCCGCACCCGGAGGACGAGCATGCCGGCCGCGACGCCCGCCCCGGCGAGGCGGCGGCAGCGCAGGTCCCGTCCGGCACCGGCGGCTATCGTCCCCACGAAAGCCCGTGGACGATGCTGGTCCCGCTCGGCGTGCTCGCGATCGGCGCGATCTTCGCCGGCCTCCTGTTCCACGGCCCGTTCATCGGCGCCCATGAAGGCATGGAATTCTGGCGCGGCAGCCTCGCCTTCGACGCCCATCTGATGGAGGAGATCCATCACGTGCCGTTATGGGTGAAGCTGCTGCCTGGCACGGTGATGATCGTCGGCTTCCTGATCGCGCTCCAGGCCTATGTCCGCCACACCGGCTTCCCCGCCGCCTTCGTCGGCCAGTTCCGCGTCCTCCACGCCTTCCTCTACCAGAAATGGTATTTCGACGAGCTTTACGACCTCATGTTCGTGCGGCCGTCGCTGTGGTTCGGGCGGCTGTTCTGGAAGGGCGGCGACGAAGGCACGATCGACCGCTTCGGCCCCGACGGCGCGGCCGCCCTGGTCGCCGGCGGCAACAAGCTCACCGCGCGGCTCCAGTCCGGCTATCTCTACACCTATGCTTTGGTGATGCTGCTCGGCCTCGCCGCCGCCGCCACCTGGGCGATGGCGCGATGAGGGGTGTGGCTTCTGCAATCCTCCCCGGGACGGGGAGGGGGACCATGCGAAGCATGGTGGAGGGGGCCCACCTCCCGAGCCTCGCTGCGCTGGATCGGGGTCGGATCGTCCCCCGGACGATCCTTGGCCATGGGGGGCATGGCCAACCCGATGATCCGTGCCGGGGAGGAGCTGGCATGAACCAGCTCGGCTTCCCGATCCTCTCGTTGCTGCTGGCGGTGCCGCTGCTGGCGGCGGCGGCCTGCCTCAGGCTCGGCGACAGCTCCGCGCGCTGGCTGGCCTTGTGGGCGACGATGCTCGATCTCGCGCTCGGCATATTGCTGTGGGCGAGCTACGATATCGGCGGGCCGCAATGGCAGTTCGTCGAATATCAGCTGCTGTTCGGGCGCTTCGCCTGGGCGCTCGGCATCGACGGCATCGCCCTCATGCTGATCCTGCTCACGCTGTTCCTGATGCCGGTCTGCATCGCCGCGAGCTGGTCGTCGATCGACCGCCGCATCCCCGAATATATGGCCGCCTTCCTGCTGATGGAGGCGCTGATGATCGGCGTGTTCGTCGCGCAGGACATCTTCCTCTTCTACATCTTCTTCGAGGCCGGTCTCATTCCGATGTTCCTGATCATCGGCATCTGGGGCGGCCGCGACCGCATCTACGCCAGCTACAAATTCTTCCTCTACACCCTGCTCGGCTCGGTGCTGATGCTGATCGCGATGCTGTGGATGGTGAACTACGCGCAGACGACCAGCATCCCGCGGCTGCTCACCACCGATTTCCCGCCGCAAGCGCAGACCTGGCTGTGGCTCGCCTTCTTCGCCTCGTTCGCGGTCAAGATGCCGATGTGGCCGGTCCACACCTGGCTGCCCGACGCGCACGTCCAGGCGCCGACCGCAGGCTCGGTGATCCTCGCCGGCGTGCTCCTGAAGATGGGCGGCTACGGCTTCATCCGCTTTTCGCTGCCGATGTTCCCCGAAGCCTCGGCGCAGCTCTTCTGGCTGGTGATGGGGCTGTCGCTGGTCGCGATCGTCTACACCTCGCTGGTCGCCTTGGTGCAGCAGGACATGAAGAAGCTGATCGCCTATTCGTCGGTCGCCCACATGGCGTTCGTGACGATCGGCCTGTTCGCGTTCAACCGCCAGGGGCTCGAGGGCGCGCTCATCGTGATGCTCTCGCACGGGCTGGTGTCGGGCGCCTTGTTCCTGTGCGTCGGCGTGATCTACGATCGCCTCCACACCCGCGACATCGACCGCTATGGCGGCCTGTCGGACAACATGCCGTCCTACGCCTTGCTGTTCATGGTCTTCACCATGGCCTCGATCGGCCTGCCCGGGACCGGCGGCTTCGTCGGCGAGTTTCTGAGCCTGGTCGGCGCCTATGAGGCGAACAGCTTCGTCGCCTTCGTCGCCACCAGCGGCATCATCCTCGGCGCGGCCTACATGCTGTGGCTCTATTGGCGGGTCGCCTACGGCACCCGGCGCAATCCCGACGCCGCCGCCATGCCCGACCTCAGCCGGCGCGAATTGTTCATTCTCGCGCCGATCGCCGCGGTGGTGCTGTGGATGGGCGTCTATCCGGAAAGCTTCATCGCGCCGATGCGGCAGGATGTCGGCACTCTGCTCGCCCGCATCGAGCGCGCCGCTCCGCCCGGCGATGCCGCGCTCGCCATGGGCCGCGCCGCCCGCCCGACCGGCGACAGCGGCGCCCACCAGCCGCAGGCGGGAGCGCATTGATGGGGAGCTCCGTCATGCCAGCGAAGGCTGGCATCCCAGCGGGTGATAATCGCCTGCGCCTCTCACCCCCTGGGACCCCAGCCTTCGCTGGGGTGACGAGAGCATGACTCAATCCCTCCTCCTCACCCTGCCCGAGATCATCCTCACGCTGAGCTCGCTCGCGCTGCTGATGGTCGCCGCTTATGCCGGCGACCGGTCGTCGCGGCTGGTCACCTGGCTGGCGGTCGCGAGCTTCGCCGTCGCCGCTCTGTTCATCCCAGGCATCCTCGATCGCGGCGCGACCGGATTCGACGGCCTGTTCGTCGCCGACAGCTTTGCCGCCTTCGCCAAGGTCGTGATCTATATCGCCGCCGCGGTCGCGCTGATCGCCGCCGCCAACTGGTTCGCGCGCGACGGCGTGTTCCGCGCGGAATATCCGGTGCTGATCCTCTTGTCGTCGGTCGGCATGGGCATGATGGTCTCGGCCGGCGATTTGCTCACCCTTTATATCGGGCTCGAGCTGCAGAGCCTGTCCGCCTATGTGCTCGCCTCGTTCCAGCGCCGCGACACCCGCTCGGCCGAGGCCGGCCTCAAATATTTCGTGCTCGGCGCGCTCGCCTCGGGCATCCTGCTCTACGGCATCTCGCTGCTCTACGGCTTCACCGGCTCGACTTTGTTCGGCGGTGTCGCGGCGGGGCTCGCCCGGGACGGCGTCTCGACCGGGGAATTGTTCGGGATCGTGTTCGTGCTGGCGGGCATCGCCTTCAAGGTCTCGGCGGTCCCGTTCCACATGTGGACTCCGGACGTCTATGAAGGCGCGCCGACACCGGTCACCGCCTTCTTCGCCTCGGCCCCCAAGGTCGCCGCCATGGCTTTGCTGACCCGGGTGGCGATCGAAGGCATGGGGCCGGCCACCTTCGAGTGGCGCCAGATCATCATCTTCATGGCGCTCGCATCGACCGTCCTCGGCGGCGTCGCCGCGATCGGCCAGCGCAACATCAAGCGCCTGCTCGCCTACAGCTCGATCAACAATGTCGGCTTCGCGCTGATCGGCCTTGCCGCCGCCACCCGCGAGGGCGTCGCCTCGGTGCTGTTCTACATGGCGGTCTACGTGGCGATGACCTTGGGCTCGTTCCTGGTCGTGCTGCGCATGCGCGATGCCGAGGGGCGCCCGGTCGAGGAGATCGCCTCGCTATCCGGCCTGTCGCGCACCCGCCCCGGCCTCGCCGCGGCGATGGCGATCTTCATGTTCAGCCTTGCCGGCATCCCGCCTCTGTTCGGCTTCTGGCCCAAGTTCCTGGTGTTCAACGCCGCCGTCGCCGCCGACCTCACCTGGCTGGCGGCGGTCGGCATCGCCACCTCGGTGATCGGCGCTTATTATTACCTCAAGATCATCAAGACGATGTATTTCGACGAGGCGGCCCCGGCCTACGAGCCCGGCCGCGACCGCGTCGAGGCTGCGCTGATCGCCGCCGCGGCCCTATTCGTCTCGCCGCTCGGCTATTTCTCGATCCCGTGGATCGACGCCGCCGCCCAGAATGCGGCCAGAGCCTTGTTCTGATCGCCTGGACCAAGATGGTTTCGGGCTGAATCAGCCTGAAACGTGAATCTTGGTCTTGCTATGGTCCAAAGGGCAGGGCCGGCGCGAAGGGCGCAGGTTTACCGAAATGAATGCCCGCACCGGCCTTGTCACTGCGGCTCATATTCGACGCTGCCCGACGGGTTGTAATAAGGATCGTCGCTCCTGACGAAGGAACCGTCGTCGAGCTGGATCACCCGGTCCGCCCCGTGGATCGAACCCTGATAGGTCGATCCGGTCTGCGGGTTCACCCAGGTGCTTTCCTCCATCAGCCCCTGCCGCGTCGTTTCGTTGATGCGGTCGTTGGTCGCCATCGTGTTCGCATGGGTCTGCGAGTTGATCGCGGCGACGTCGCGGCTGGTCTGGGCGCGGATCGCGGCCCTGTCGGCAGCGCCGCGGGCATTGATGTCGGCCATGCGGCCCGCGTGCCAGCTGTCGATTTCCTGCCGCTGCCGGTTTCCGTAATCGTTGGCGGCCTGCGTGCCCGCCTGCTGCACCATCGCCAGATATTGCGGATCGGGCTTCAGCGAACGCTGGAGGCGGCGGCCGAGCTCCGGGTCGAGCTGCCCTGCCGGCGCGCGCAGTGAGGCGATGTAGCTGACCAGCCCCACCGTATTGCCGCTCATGCTGGAAAAGCTCACCGCTGCCGAGAGGATTTCGTGCGTTTCCCCGCTCGGGCCGCCATAGGCGATCACGACTTCGCCGGCCTCCGCACGCTGGCCGGGCTGCCCGCTTTGCTGGCCGCCGCCGAGGTCGGGCCGGTCGCGATATTGCAGGACCCGCGCGCCGGGCCGCATCTGCTGGACCGCCGCCGACAGGAAATCGCGCGCCGAGCGGATTCCTGCGACCGGGCAGGGGTTCATCTGCATCGCGCCTTCAGGAAATTGCCACGAAAAGCCGGGCATCAGCTCGAACGCCTGGCGCCGGTCGGGCGAGGAGGCGCGCCACTGTATCTTCATCTGGCTGGCGACGCAGTTCGTGGAGCGGTCCCACCCGATTCCTCCTTCAGCGCGCCAGCTTGCCGGCACTTCGATGGTCGCCGCGCGGAACGCCTGGCCGAAGCCTTGGGAATCAACGATTGCGAGCGTCTGGGGGCCGGCGTCGGAGGGTTCCGGCGCCGCGACGGCGCTCGTCTCGATGAGGCCGGCCGGCGGCGCGCCCGGCACGGGAGCGTCGGCCGCGGCCCCTTCCGGCCCCGCCGCGCTGGCCTGAAC
>DASZDE010000131.1:0-9316 GCA_035942355.1 Allosphingosinicella sp.
GGTGGGGGCCCCCTCCACCGCCCCGCTGCGCGGGACGGTCACCCTCCCCGTTCCGGGGAGGAATTTTCGACATGTCATCATCACAAACTCCCCGCCAACGTATCCAGCTGCAAGATCGGGAGCAGGATCGACAGCACGATCATCGCGACGATTGCTCCCATGACGATGATGATCGCCGGTTCGAGCAGCGACAAGGCGGTGGCGGTGAAGGTGTCGAACTCGCGATCCAGATAGTCGGCGGCGCGCTCCAGCATCAGGTCGAGCTTGCCCGACGCTTCGCCCGACGCGGCCAGATACACCAGCAGGGGCGGGAACAGAGCCGCCCGCCGCAGCGCCGCCGACAGGCTGCCGCCGGTGCGGATCGCCTCGGTAATGTCGATCGACGCCTGGCGGAGCGCGCGGTTGTGGACCGTCCCGGTGGTGAGCCGGAGCCCCTCGAGCAAGGGCAGCCGGCTCGCCACCATGGTCGACAGGGTGCGCGCCATCCGCGCGGCATGAAGATCGCGCAGCAGCCGGCCGAGCAAAGGCACGCGCAGCAGGCGGCGGTCGAAGCGCAGGCGAAGCGCCTCGTCCTGGAGCGCGCGAGCGACCAGCAGGGCCAAGGCCACCGACGCCAGGATCAGGGCCCACCACCAGGCGCCGAGGAAGTCGGACAGGCCGATGACGATGCGCGTGAGCAGCGGCAGCCGCTGGCCGACATCCTCGAACTGCTCGACCACGCGCGGCACCACGAACACCATCAGCGCCATCACCACGAACCCGGCCACGATCGCCAGGATGATCGGGTAGGCGAGCGCGCTCAGCACCTTGCCGCGGACCTCCGCCTGGCGCTCGAGCAGGTCGGCGAGCCGCTCCAATATCTGCGGCAGCGTGCCCGAGCCTTCGCCGGCGGCGACCATCGCCCGGTAGAGCGGCGGAAAGCTCGCCGCCTCGCGGGTCATTGCCTCGGACAGGCGGCGGCCTTCGAGCACGGCGGCGTGCACCGACGAAAGCACCCGCTGGACGACCTCCCGCTCGGCCTGGCGCGCGATCGTACGCAAAGCCTCCTCCAGCGGGCTGACGGTGACCAAAGTGGCGAGCTGGCGCGTGAACAAGGTCAATTGCCTGGCGCTGAGCTTGCGGCGGAACAGCGACCCGCCGGCCAGCAGCGGCGGCGCCGCGGCGCCGGCCGCCGCCTCCATCCGCACCACGTAGAGCTTGCGCGCGCCGAGCACCGCGCGGGCATCCTCGGCGCTCGCCGCCCGCACCGACCCGCGCCGCTCGCGGCCGGCGGTGTCGAGCGCCAGATAATCGAAGTCAGACATGCTCGGTCTCGCGGCGCGAGATCCTGACCGCTTCCTCCGCGGTGGTGACGCCCTCGCGGACCAACGCGCGGACGGCGGCGCCGAGCGTGTCGGCGGTGCGGAACGCATGATCGGCGATCGCCGCCTCGTCGCCGCCGGCGTTGATCAGGCGGCGGATCGTGTCGTCGACCCGCACCGCCTCGAACACGCCGATCCGGCCCTTATAGCCGCTGTTCGCGCATTCGGCGCAGCCGCGCGCTTGGTAGACCACAACGCCGCTGTCGAAGCCGAGCAATGCGCTGAGCGACCCGGTCGCCTCGACCGGCTCGCGGCAAGTGGCGCACAGGCGGCGGACGAGGCGCTGGGCGATCACCGCGCGCAAGGTGGAGGCGAGCAGGAAAGGCTCAATCTTCATGTCGCGCATGCGGGTGATCGCGCCGACCGCGTCGTTGGTATGGACGGTCGCCAGGACGAGGTGGCCGGTCAGCGAGGCCTGGACCGCGATCTCGGCGGTCTCGCGGTCGCGGATCTCGCCGACCATGACGACGTCCGGGTCCTGGCGCAGGATGGCGCGAAAGCCGGTCGCGAAACTCAGGCCGACCTTGGCATTAACCTGGGTCTGGCCGACGCCGTCGACGCCATATTCGACCGGATCCTCGACGGTGAGGATGTTGCGGCTGCCGTCGTTGAGCTGACGCAGGCCGGCATAGAGGGTGGTGGTCTTGCCCGAACCGGTCGGGCCGGTGACCAGCACGATGCCGTTGGGCTCGGCGAGCGCGTCGCGGTAGAGCCGCTCGACCGCCGGCGGCATGCCGAGCAGCTCGAGGTCCAGGCCGGCATTGTCCTTGTCGAGGATGCGCAGCACCACGCGCTCGCCCGCCCGGCTCGGCAAGGTCGACACGCGCACGTCGAGCAGCTTGCCGCCGAGCGTGAGGCCGATGCGGCCGTCCTGCGGCACCCGGCGCTCGGCGATGTCGAGCCGCGCCATCACCTTGATCCGGCTGACCACCACCGGCGCGACGTGCGGCGGCATGCGCAGGGTCTCGCGCAGGACGCCGTCGATCCGCATCCGCACCACGAGGCCGGTCTCGTAGGGCTCGATGTGGATGTCGGAGACGCCCTGGCGGGCGGCGTCGGCGATGATGCCGTTGATCAGGCGGATGGCCGGTGCGTCGTCGGCGCTGTCGAGCAGGTCGTCGGCGGTCGGAAGGTCGGTGGCGAGCATGCTGAGCTCGTCGCCGAGGCCGAGCGAGCCGGCGGCGTCGGCGGCGGCCTGGCCGTCCAGCGCGTAGCGCTCGGACAGGATCCGGTCGAACCGGTCGGGCGGCGAGGAGCGGACCGCGAACGGGCGGGCGAGATAGCGCCGCACCTCGACCAGGGCGCGCGGATCGCCGCCCTCGCGCAGGGCGACGAGCAGCCGGCCGTCCTCCTCGCCGAGCAACGCCACTCCGAACCTCTTGGCGAAGCCATAGGGCAAATTGGCGGGGAGCGAGGCTTCGCCCGCCGCCGGCGGCGGCGCACCGTCATCGGCGGCCGGGTCGGTGCCGCGGCCGATCTTCACCGCGGCACCTCGCCCGGCGGCGGCGCCACCACCTGGTCGCCCGGCCGCGCCGGCACCGGCGACACGGTGAGCCGCGGGTCGGCGGCGACCGGCGGCGGCGGCGGCGGCGCCATGCCCATATATTCGCGGACCAGCTCGTCGATGCTCGGCTCGACTTTGGGGTTGGCGCGATATTGCATGCCGCGGATATAGCCGTAGCGGCGTTCGGTCATCGCCCGCGCATCGGCGGCCGAGCGCATGATGGTGGGGCGGATGAACACCATCAAATTGGTCTTCGAGCGCGAGCGGCCGCGCGACTTGAACAAGGTCCCAAGGATCGGGATGTCGCCGAGGATCGGGATCTTCTCGAGCGTGCGCCGCTCATTGTCGTCGAGCAGGCCGCCGATGCCGACGATCTCGCCATCGTCGACGGTGATGGTGGTCTCGATCTCGCGCTTGTTGAGGATCAGGTCCTGGAAGTCGTTCGACACCGGGCCGGCGATCGAGCTCACTTCCTGCCTGAGGTCGAGCTTGATCGCGCCGCCGGCGTTGATCTGCGGCTTGACCTCGAGCGTGATGCCGACATTCTGCCGCTGGACGGTGCGGAACGCATTGTCGAAATTGTCCGACAGCGCCTCGCCGGTGGTGACCGGGACCTCCTGCCCGACCAGGATCCGCGCCTCCTGGTTGTCGAGCGTCATCAAAGATGGGGTCGACAGGATGTTCGACTGGTTGTCGGCCTCGACGGCCTGGATGATCGCGCCGAAAATGGCGTTGCCGGTGCGGAAGGCGACTCCGCCGAGGCCGCCGCGGGCGCCGAGCAGCTCGGCCGCCGCCGCTTCCTGCAAGGTGTCGGCAAGGCCCGAATTCTGGGTGGTGGTGACGACCTGGCCGTTGACCGTGGTGGTGGTGGTGCGCAGCCGCTCGGCCGCGATCGCGCCGGCGAGGGTGAGGATGTTCGGGCTGGCGTTGGAATAATTGGTGACCGCGAACGGGATGTTGCTGCCCCTGGTGCCGGCGAGCAGCAACTGGACGCCGAGCTGGCGCGCGGCAGTGTCGCCGATCTCGACGATGATCGCCTCGACCAGCACCTGCGCGCGGCGAGTGTCGAGCTGGCGGACGACCTCGCCCAATTGGCGCTGGACGTCGGCCGGGGCGGCGATGACGATCGCGTTGGCGCCTTCGAAGCGGGTGACGATCGCGGCCTTGTTGCCGAACACGCTGATCCCGGTGGCCGGCGCGCCGGCGGCGGAGGCGGCGGAGCTCGGCTGCGGCGGCGGCTGCGCGTCGCGCTGGCCGGCGCCGGCCTCGCCCGGGCGGTTGCGGCCGGACCAGCCGGACAGGCGCGAGCGGTCGGTGCGGCCGCTGGTCGCGGGCGGGGTGACGCTCTGGCCGAGCAGGGTCTGGAGCACCGGCAGCATCTGCTCGGCATCGGCATTTTCGAGGAAGATGACGCGCACCTCGGTGCCGCTGGCGGCGCGGCGGTCGAGGTCGCGGGCGATCTCGATCAGGCGGGCGACGGTGGCCGCGTCGCCGCGCAGCGCGATCGAGTTCGAGCTGTCGATCGGCACCACCGAGACCGCGGCGGCGGCGCCCTCCCCGCCCCCGCCGACCAGAGCCGTCAGCGCCTCGGCGATCTCGCGCGCGCCGGCATTTTCGAGCGCCAGCACCTGGGTGGAGGCGGTGTCGCGGTCGATGCCGGCGAGGATCTGGCGGATGCGCGCGACATTGTCGGCGAAGTCGGCGACCACCAGCGTGTTGCGGTTTGCGGTGACCGAGCCGTCCTTGCTGACCAGCGGCCGCACCGTCTCGGCGGCCGAGGCGGCGTCGATGTTCCTGAGCCGGAAGATCTCGGTGACGAAGCCGTTGGGGCTGGCCGCGCGGCCGACCCGCCCGCCCGACGCGGCCGCGCTGGCGACCGGCTGGATGCGCAGCGCCCCGCCCGGGCCCGGCACGGCGACCAGGCCGTTGGCGCGCAAGGTCGACAGGAACACCTCGAAATATTCGGAGCGCGACAGCGGCCGCTGGGTGACCACCGACACCTTGCCCTGGACGCCCTGGTCGATGATGAAGGTGCGGCCGGTGACCCGCGCCGCATCCTCGATGAACGCGCGGATGTCGGCCTCGCGCAGGTTCAGCACATATTGCGACCAGGCCGGCGCCGCCGCGCTCGATGCGAGCGCAAGGGCGAGCGCGAGGGCGAGCCTCTTCCTCATTGGCCCGGCCTCACCCTCAGCGTGATCACCCGCCCGTCGCGCTCGACCTGCACGGGCACCTCGCGCGGGCCGCTCAATCGCCCGGCGAGCGCGCCGGCTTCGTCCGCCGATCGGATGCGGCGGCCGTTGACCGACAGGATCACGTCGCCCGGCGCGAGGCCGGCGGCGCGGAACGCATTGCCGCTGCCCTGCGGCTGAACCGTCACGCCGGTGACCTCGGCGCCGTCCATGCGCGGCTGGAAGCGGACGTCGGTCGCGATCGAGCCGCGCGGGGCGGCGGCTGCGGTGGTCCGCGTCGGCGTCGGCGTCGGGAGCACCAGCCCCGGCACCGGCGCGACGGCTTCGGTCCCCTCCGGCGCCACCATTTCGGCCGGCGGCGACTGATCGAGGAAGAGCTGCTCGGCGGCGCCGTTACGGGTGATGGTGACGTTATCGAAGCCGACCGCCGACAGCGTCACCCCGGGAACGATCTCATCGCCGACCGCGAAGCTGCGCTGCTCGCCGTCGGGCGTGCCGATGATCGCCGAGCCGCGGCCGGTCGCCCGGTCCTCGCGCACGCCGAACAATTTGATCGCCAGCGAGGTCACCACCACCGGGGCATTGCCGCCGCTCAGCCGGAAGAACGGGTCGAATTCGGCGAGCAACGCAGGCGAAGGCCGGGGCGGCTGCAGTGCGCTGCCGGCCCGCCAGTCGCCGACCGGCCCGACCGGGGTCACGATCGTCCAGACCAGCCGCGCCGCCTGCAGCGCGAGCAGCGACAGCAAAACGAGTTCCAGCGCCGTGTAGACCGTGTTTCGCGGCACCCGCCGCAGCAGGCGGCGCGCCCGTGGATCCAGAGCCAAACGCATTCAACACTCCCCGCCCCCGAGTCCCTGAATGCCCACCATGGCACGGCGATCGATCTTTTGTGACAGGAATCTGACCAAGCCGCGCCGGGCCGCCCGAAAAATCGAGGCATTCCCTGATCTTGTTCGCGAAGTCCTGACGCCTTCGCCGCCGCCGCGCAAGCAATTTGCGCTGCGCAAGCGGAGTCGCTCGGCTAGAGTGGCGCGATGGAGACAGCCCAGATCCTCGCCCGCGCGCCCGGCGTGCAACGGGTTCCGACGCCCAAGCTCACCTTGTTCATCAGGCGCAATTTCCTGGCGCCGGACGAATGCGCGCGGATCATCGCGCTGATCGACGCGCGGCGGCGGCCGTCGACGCTGTCCGACGATCTCGGCGACCCGCAGTTCCGCACCAGCGAGACCTGCGACCTCGACGCCGGCCTGCCGGAGGTGGGCGCGCTCGAGCGGAAAATCTCGCAATTCACCGGCATCGACGGGCGCTTTGGCGAGCCGATTCAGGGCCAGCGCTACGCCGAGGGTGAGGAGTTCAAGCCTCACACCGACTATTTCGAGCCGAACGGACCCGACTTCATCCGCTTCTGCTCGGTTGCCGGGCAGCGGACCTGGACGGTGATGGTCTACCTGAACGAGCCCGGCGCGGGCGGCGCGACCCGCTTCAAGGCGATCGGCAAGACCGTCCGGCCCGAAACCGGCAAATTGCTGGCGTGGAACAACCTCAGGGCGGACGGCGCCCCCAATGCCGACACGCTGCACCACGGCATGAAGGTGCGCGCCGGCACCAAGTACATCGTCACCAAATGGTTCCGGGAAAGGCCGTGGCGCTAGGAAGGAAGCCGGCCGGGCGAGGGTTGGGCGGCGCCTCTAGGGAAGGACGCCGCCCAGACGCCCCTGCTAGCGGCACGCACCTATATCCAGGCTGAACGCGGCCCTCGATCCACGGTCATCGCACCTGATCCGGCCGGGGTGCCGGCGGGGGGCGCTCGAGCGCGAGCCTGGTATCGCCGCCGGGGCCGGCCACCAGCGCGTGGCGTTGGCCGACCTCCTTCAGCGTCAGCCCGGGCAGGAATTGGCGGCCGACCCGGACCGCGCGCTGGCCGCCGTCGGGGAAACCGATGATCGCCGCGCCGCCGCCCGGTCCGCCGCCGAGCACGCCGTGCAGCACCAGCCCGCTCGCCGCGCCGGCGCCGGCGGCCGCGGGCGGCGGCGGCGCGAAGCGGGTGCCGCGCTCTGGCGGCGGCAATTCGGCCGGCTCGCTCAGCAACCCCTCGGTCACCGGCGCCTCGCCCAGCTCCACCGCAGGCGCTTCGGCATCCGGCGCCAGCAGATAGAGGATGAAGGCGAGCAGAGCCGCCGCGCCCACGCCAAGGAACCGTCGCTCGCGCGGCGTCAGCGCACGGAAGCGGTCAGCCGGCGGCAGCGGCATCGTGGGAAGCCTCGGCCATGGCGGTCCTTATGGCACGAGCGGGGCCGCGACGAGAAGCCAGATCGGCCAGGCGATCAGCGCCATCAGGGTGCCGAGCGGAAGCCGGTCGGTCGCCGCCACACGGCGGCCCCGCAGCCCGACCAGCAGGATCGTGGTCAGCCCGAGCAGCCCGGCGCCGAGCAGCACGAACGGAAGCTGCTGCCAGCCGAGCCATGCGCCGATCGCCGCCAGCAGCTTGGGATCGCCGCCGCCGAGCCCCTCCCGCGCGCGCAGCCGCCTATAGCCGGCGGCGATCCCGGCGAGCGCCGCATAGCCCGCGGCCGCGGCGATCGCCCGGTCGGCGAGCGGCGGCCCGAGCCCGAGCCAGGCGGCGGCAAGGCCGGCGGGCAGCAGCGGCAGCGTCAGCCGGTCCGGCAGCCACTGATGCTCGAGGTCGAGCACGGCGATCAGCAGCAGCCACCAGCCCAGCAGCGCCGATACGACCGCCAGCGCGGGCGGATGGGCATGGAAGGCGGCGAAGCCGACGAACGCGCCGGTCAGCTCGATGCCGACATGGCGGCGGTCGATCCGCGACCCGCACAAGCGGCAGCGCCCGCGAAGGGCGAGCCAGGAGACGATCGGCACGAGGTCGCGCGCGCCGAGCGCCGCCCCGCACGAATCGCATTGCGAGCGGCCGCGCAGCACCGAGCGGCCGGCGGGCCAGCGCAACAGGATCGCGGCGACGAAGCTGCCGGCGATCGCGCCGATGAGCATCCCGGCCCCCGCCGAGGCCCAGCCGGGAAGCGCCTCAGCCGCGGAAAGGGGGGGCGACGTCGGTCGTCTCCGCGCCGGGGCCGCCCCTGGCTGAGGCGGCCCTGGCGGGGTGCGGGCGGGGGCCGCCGGCCATGCTCAGCCCTCCGCGGCGGCGAGGACGCGCTGGGCCTGGATGAGATGCGGGCGGTCGATCATCCGCCCGTCGAGCGACAGCGTGCCGGCGCCGGGATGGGCGTCGAACGCCGCCACCACCGCGCGGGCATGCGCGACCTCGGCCGGGCTCGGCGTGAAAGCCGCGTTGATCACCGGCACCTGGTCGGGATGGATCGCCATCATGCCGGTGAAGCCGTCGCGGCGGGCGCGGGCGGCATAGGTCCCGAGGCCGTCGCGGTCGCGGAAGGCGGGATAGACGGTCTCGATCGGCGCCACCCCCGCCGCCGCCGCGCCGAACAGGCACAGCGAGCGCGCCAGCTCGTAGGGCGGCGTGTAGCTGCCGCCGGGCTCGCGCGAGGTGGTCGCGCCGATCGCGGCCGGCAAATCCTCGGCGCCCCAGGTAAGGCCCGCGAGGCGCTTGGAGCCGCCATAACTGCCGAGCTGGAAGATCGCCGCCGGAGTCTCGGGGGCGATGGCGAGGATCGAGGCGGTGGCGTTGCCACGCTCGGTGAGGCGCCGGGCGAGCTCGGCGACCGACGCGCCGCCCTCCGCCTTGGGCAGAACGATGCCCTTGGGGTGGTGCGGCAGCACGGCGGCGAGATCCCGGTCCGCCTCGGCCGCGTCGAGCGGGTTGATCCGCACCCACACATGGGCCGCTTCATGCTTTTCGAGGAAGCTCGCGACATGCCAGCGCGCATCCGCCTTGGCCGACGAGGCGACCGAATCCTCGAGGTCGAGGATCAAAGCGTCCGCCCCCGCCAGCAGCGCCTTGGCCATGCGGTCCGGCCGGTCGCCCGGCACGAACAGGAGCGAACGGAGCTTCATAATTGGTCCTCCCCGGAACGGGGAGGGGGACCATGCGAAGCATGGTGGAGAGGGCCCCGCTTCTGACAAATGTCCACGATTCCGAGGACCACCCCCCCGAGGTTGCTGAACACCTCCTCGGCCGGAACCCGCAGGGTCAGGAAACCTAAATCTTGAAGATGCCGGTCCCGCGCTGCGTCGCGCGCGGGCCGATCGCCTCGATCGTGCGCCTCGCCGTCGACCTCGATGGCGAGTCGTGCCGACAAACAGGCGAAGTCGAGTGAGTAAGGCCCCTGCGG
>DASZDE010000132.1:0-14913 GCA_035942355.1 Allosphingosinicella sp.
GCGTCGCACCTTTCGTCTACACCGGCGTCCAGATGGTCTCGAAGCGCTTGTTCGCGGGCGAAATGCCGGCCGGGCCTTTCTCCACCAACCTGCTGTGGGACCGCGCCATCGCGGCCGGCCGCTGCTTCGGTGCCGTCCACCAAGGCTTGTGGTTCGACGTGGGCGCCCCCCCCAACATCAGGAAAACCGAAAAGATGCTTGCTTTTGGCTGAGGCTGCGAGGCCCGCTGTCTATACCATCCCGCCGCACCGGGCGTTCGCCGACGCGCTCGCGGCCGGGCTGATGGCCCGCTACGGAGCCGCCAAGACGGGCCTCGCTCAAGGCCTCATTCTGGTTCCCAACAATCGCGCGGCCCGGGCGATCGTCGATGCGTTCGTGCGGCGGTCGGATGGAGGCTTGCTGCTCCCCAGGCTCGTGCCGATCGGCGATCCGGAGCTTGACGAGCGCATCGGCGGCGCGCTCGACCCGCTGGGAGAGGAGGACGCCATTCCGCCGGCGATTGATCCGGTCGAGCGGCTGATGCTGCTCGCCCGTCTCGTCCAGCGCCACGGCGACGTCGACGCCGCCGAGGCGGTCCGCCTCGCCCAGGACCTTGCGCGTACGCTCGACCAGCTCCTGATCGAGGAGATCGATCCATCCCGCCTGCGCGGCTTCGCGGCCGAGCTGCCGGATCTCTCAATCCATTGGCAGAAGTCGCTGGAGCGGCTCGCCATCATCCTGGACGACTGGCCGGCGCTGCTTCGAAAGCGCGGCCGAATCGATTTGAGCGATCGTCGCAATCGGCTGCTGACCGCGGTGGCGAAGCGATGGCGGCCGAGGCCGCCGCGGCATTTCGTCGTTGCCGCGGGCATCAACACCACCGCGCCTGCCGTCGCGCGCCTGCTGCGGGTGGTCTGCCGGCTCCCGGAGGGGCTGGTCGTGCTGTCGGCGCTCGACATCGGGATGGCGCAGGTCGAGTGGGAGGCGCTCGGGCCGCACGACCCGGATCCCGAGACCGGCTTCCGCCCCCGATCGATCGAGACTCACCCCCAGTTCCACCTGAAGCTGCTGCTCGACCGGATCGGCGTCGGCCGGGACGAGGTCGGGCGCTGGCGCTGGGGCGGAGGACGCGACGCTCCGGCGATTCGCGGCCGCGCCATCGCCCATGCCATGGCGCCGGCCGGGTTCACCGGCAAATGGCAGGGGCTGAGGCCGGCCGAGCGCCGGCTTACCGGCGTGCGTGCGCTCGAGCTTGCCGATCCCGCCGAGGAAGCCCAGGCGATCGCCATCGCCCTGCGCGAGGCGCTCGAGGAGCCCGGCCGCACGGCCGCGCTCGTCACGCCCGACCGCGCCCTTGCCCGCCGCGTCTCGGCGCATCTCCGGCGGTGGGGCGTAGAGGCCGACGACAGCGCGGGCCGGCCGCTCTCGCAGACGCCCCCGGGGACCCTGCTGCTCGCGCTCGCCGGCGCGGCCGCCGAGCGCTTCGCGCCGGTCCCGTTGCTCGCCTTGCTCAAGCACCCGCTGGTGATGAAGGGCGCGCCTCGTCTCGCCTGGCTCGACGGCGCCCGCGCGCTCGATCTGGCGCTGCGCGGGCCGCGGCCACCGCAGGGCTTGGCCGGCATCGCCGCCTATCTCGGCGATCGGACCGGCCGCGACAGCGACATCAGGGGCAAGGCGGCGCTGTGGTGGGAATCGGCGCTGCCGCTGCTCCGGCCGCTGGAAAAGGCGTTTGAGGCGCAAGCCGTGAGCATGTCCCGCCTCCTTGGAGCACTTCGCGAAGCCGGCGGAGAACTGAGCGGCGGCGAGATGTGGGCAGGTCCCGCGGGGCGGGCCGCCGCCGACCTGATGGCCGCCGCCGAACCTGCGTCCGAACTGGGACCCGGGCGCCTCCAGCCCGCCAGCCTTCCCCCGTTGCTCGAGCGGCTCATGGCGGAGGTCGCGGTGAGGCCGCCTTACGGCCAGCACCCGCGCCTGTTCATCTGGGGCCTGTTGGAAGCCCGCCTCCAGCATGCCGACCTGATGATCCTCGGAGGGCTCAACGAAGGCAGCTGGCCGTCCCTGCCGACGCCCGACCCCTGGCTGGCGCCGCGCATCCGCCACGAGCTCGGCCTGCCCAGCCTCGAGCGCCGGATCGGCCTTGCCGGGCATGATTTCGCGACGGCGCTTGGTGGCCGTCAGGTGCTCGTGACGCGCGCCCGGCGCGACGCCCGCTCACCCGCCGTGGCGTCGCGCTTCTGGCTGCGGCTCGAGGCGATGACCGCCGGCCTCACTCGCGCCCCTCTCCATCGTCGCTGGGCCCAGGCCCTCGACCGGCCGCTAAATCATTGCCCGGTCGACCAGCCCGCGCCCGCTCCCGAAGCCGCCCGCCGCCCCCGCACCATCTCGGTCACCGAAGTGGATCGGCTGAAGGCTGATCCGTTCGCCTTTTACGCACGCAAGATGCTGCGCCTGTCGCCGCTCGACCTGATCGACGCCGATCCGAGCCCGGCCTGGCGCGGCACCGCCGTCCACGACGTGCTCGAGGCGTGGATGAAGGAGGATGATTGCGATCCGGCCCGGCTCCGCGCGCGCGCCGAGGCGTTCCTCGCCGGCACTTCGGCGCACCCTTTGATGCGGGCGCTGTGGCAGCCGCGTCTGCTCGAGGCGATCGACTGGATCGCCGAGGAGGTCGGCAGGAACCGTGAGGCCGGCCGCCGCCCGCTCAGGGCGGAGGCGTGGGGCGAGACCGAGATTGCCGGCGTCACCCTCCAGGGCATGGCCGACCGCATCGACCGCGCGGCCGACCGCAGCCTCGTCATCGTCGATTACAAGACCGGCACTCCGCCGGGGCCGAAGGCGGTGTTCGAGGGCTATTCGATGCAATTGGGTCTGCTCGGTCTGATCGCCGAGCGCCGCGGCTTCGCCGGCATCGAGGGCGTGCCGGGGGCGTTCGAATATTGGTCGCTGGCCAAGAAGGCGGGCAGGCTGGGCTTTGTGGCGAGCCCCATCGGCGGAAGGAACGGCATCGACCCGGCCGATTTCACCACCATAGCCGCGCGCAACTTCATCGCCGCGGCCGAAAAGTGGCTGACCGGATCGGAACCGTTCACCGCCAAGCTTCATCCGGAATATGCGCCTTATGGCGAATATGACCAGCTGATGCGGCTCGACGAATGGTACGGGCGCGAAGCGCGCTAGCGGCGCGCTCGGCGGACGCCGCGCTCGTAAAGCTGGATGCAGCGGTCGGTGACGAGCCGCGAGCAGGGCGGGTAATCGCCGCCTCGCGCCGCTGCCGCCGGCCGATCGCCGATCGCGTCGCCTTCGTAGCGGAGCGGCTCGTAAGGCCCGCCCCTTCCCGCGGCCGGCCCCAAGTCCTCGGCCGAGGCCATGGCGGTGCCGCCGCCGAGCCGATCGTTGAGGGCGAGGTTGGCGGGCGTGGCGACGCCGCGCTCGTAAAGCTGGATGCAGCGGTCGGTGACCGTCCGGGAGCAGGGCGGATAGCCGCCCTGGGCGCTGCGCGGCCATGCCGAGGACGGGCCGCCCTGGGGCGGCGAGGCGGCGGCCAGGCCGAGCCCGGCGACCGCCGCGAACAGGATCAATCTTCTCATGAAACCTCCAAGTCGCGGCGTTGGGGGCGCAAGTTCGTTCCACGCGCCAAACGAAGCCGCGCCTGTGTAACGGTCGACGGCGGTCTTTTATCCTTAACGAAGAGGCGAGGTCCGGCAGGTGTCTGGGGTTGGCCGCGGCGCGGGCCGCGGCCTCGGCGAAATCGCGCGCCGCTAGCGACTGTTCGGAGCCTCGTCGAGCTGGATGCAGCGGTCGTCGGTCTCGGCCCCTGAGCAGGGCGGGTAACCGCCTGTGGTCGCGGCCGGCCAATTGCCGGTCCGGGGAAGGCTGTTGTCGATCACGGTCACCGGCTCAAAAGGACCGCCAACTGCGGTGGCAGTGCTGTGGGCGGCGATGCTGCCGTTCACGTCAGCTCCCAAATCCGGCGCCGCTTCGGGCTGGTCGACGGCAGGCTCGCCGCGGCCGCGCACGCCGCGCCGGTTGGCTGTGATGCAGCGGCCGTCGGGGTCGGTGGCCGCGCAGGGCGCTTCGGACCGGGCGGCCGGGCCGGGCGCGATCTCCTGACGGGTCGCGTCGGGCGCGGGCGAGGCGCCGCCAAAGCCCAAGGCAGCGGCTGCGAGCAGCATCTTCATCATGGCCTCCTGATCCTCGGCGGCCTCGCCGCCGGCCGACAGCCCCTCGCTCGGCGCCAAGCCGCCCTCACCAGACAGAACGGTCCGGCTCCCCATTCTTTCCGCCGCGGGACCGATTGATGCGAGGCGCTCATTTCGGCCGGCCGGTCAACCCCGCCGCCGCGCGCAGATCGTCGCCCTTCATCAGCCGGTCGCCCATCAGCACGGTCTCGACATGCCTGAGGTCGCCGATCCGCTTGCTCGGATCGCCGCTGACCAGCACCAGGTCGGAGGTCTTGCCGACCGCGATCGAGCCGCGTTCCCTATCCACCCCGAACGCCTTGGCCGGATTGATGGTCGCGGTCGCCAGCGCCTCGGCCGGGCTGAGGCCGCCGGCGACGTAGAGCTCGAGGTCCCGGATCAGTTCGATGCCGTAGCCGTCGGTGCCGGCGACGATCGGCACGCCTGCCCGATGCAGCTCGACCACCAGCTGCTGGAGCTTGGGAAAGCTCCTCCGCATCCGCTCACGCGACACTTCCGGCGTCGGCGCGAAGCCGCCCGTCCTCAGCGCGCGGTCGACGACCGGCGGCAGCGTTCCCTCATAAGGCGTGTAGGATGGGCCGAGCTCGCCCGGTTCGGTGGTGAAGCCGCCCTCGTAGATGGCCAGGGTCGGATCCACGGTGGTGCCGCGCTCGGCCAGCTCGCGGATATAGGCACGCATCGCCGGCGACCTCCAGTCGATGTCGGCGGCATAGCGGCCGGGGCCGTAGAAACGCTGCAGCCCGTTGGATTCGTTGACGACGCTGTCGGGCATCGCCTGCATCACCACGAAGTTGATGTGGGTGAGCTCGTCATAGCCGGCGCGCACCGCCTCGAGCGGGCGCATCGTGCGCGGCACGTGCCCCTGGACGCGCAGTCCGAGCTTCTTCGCTTCGGCGGCGATCGGCGCGACCAGCTTCGGGTCGAGCGAGCCGTAGAGCTTCACCCCGGCAAAGCCCATCGCCTTGGCCTTGCGCACCGCCGCGACCGCGCTCGCCTGGTCGGTCGCCGTCACCGCCACCTGCGCCGCCAGCGGCCCGGCGCCGTCGATCAGCATCACCGGGATGATCTTCGGCCCGAGCAACTGTCCGCTGTCGATCCGCTGCTTGCGCGAGATCGATTCCTCCGGACGGTTGCCCGGGTCGCGCACGCTGGTGATGCCCAGCGACAGCAGCAGCGGGCCGGTGCCGTCGTCGAAATAATGCTGGTGGGCATCCCACAGGCCCGGCACCAAAGTCTTGCCGGCACCGTCGAACACGGTCGCTCCCGCCACCCTTGTGCTCGCCCCCGCCGGCTTCACCTCGGTGATCTTCCCGCCGCGGGCGACGACCGTCATGTTCTCGCGGAAAGTCTTGGCGTCGGCATCGAAGATGCGGACGTTGTCGAACACGATGGGCCCCTCGTGCCGCGGCGCGATCCGGGCGAGCAGCGCCGGCGCGCGCGTGGCGAGCGCCGCGTCCTGCGCCTTGCTGAGCTGCGGCGCGACGCCCTCCCATCCCGCCGGCAGGAAGTTGAGGAAGCTCGCCACGCCGAACACCTTGTCGCCGTCGAACCAAACCGGCTGCGGCGTCAGCCCGACCCCATGGACGGTATAAGCGGTGAGCCGCTTGCTCCGGCCGCCGCTGGTCACGGTCAGCTCGGTGAGCGGGTTGAGCGTGGCCTTTCCCGAGGGGGCGAGCGCGAGCGTCCGCCCGGGCGCCCTGATCAGCGCCTCGGCCAGCAGGATCGAAGGCTCGGCGAGCCCGCCATAGGCGATGTAGAACAGGCCCGGAGCGGCGGCGGCCCCGCCTTTGTCGACCGGGCTGGCGAACCTATAGCGGCCGTTCTCGAGCGTGAAGCTCTCGGCCGCGCTGCCGTTCGGGGTCGAGCCGCGGATGGTGAGCGCGGTCACCGTGCCGTCGGGGGCGAGCCGGGTCTGCTGGTCGACCTCGGTCTTGAAGCCGCGCAGCAGCAGGCTCTCGCGGGCCCATCTCGTGCCGTCCTTGCCGGTCCAGCGCATCGTCTGGCCGTGGCGGCCGCCGGTCGAGGTGATCACCAGAACCTGTGCGTCCGCCGGCGGCTTGGCGAGATCGGCTTCCGCCACCGCCGGCGCCTGCGCCGGCGGTTGCGCCGCCGTCTCGTGCGCCGCCGCCGGAACCGCAAGCGCCGCCGCCATCGCAGCCAGAGCGGCCGCCGTTTTCGCCAACGTCTTGGTCATGCTTCTCCCCTCATGGATGCTCCGAGACTGCCCCACCGGCGGGCTCGGGGCAAGCCGGCTAGCGGCGGGCGAACAGCCGCCGCAGGAACACGGTCTCCACTTCCCGCCGCAAGTCGTTATTGGGCTTCTTGAGGAAGCCGTGGCCTTCGTCGGCGAACACCACGTACCAGGCCTCGACGCCGTTGCCGCGGATCCCCGCCACCACCTGGTCGCTTTCCGATTTCGGCACGCGCGGGTCGTTGGCGCCCTGCATCACCAGCATCGGCTTGGTGATCCTGCCGACATTGGCGAGCGGGTTGATGCGCGCGAACACCTGCCGCATCGCCGGGTCGCGCTCGTCGCCATATTCGGCGCGGCGGTTGTCGCGGCGATAGGCTTCGGTGTTGTTGAGGAAGGTGACGAAGTCGCTGATCCCATAGCGTTCGACCCCGCCGACCAGCCGGTCGCCATAATGGGTCATCACTGCCAGCGCCATATAGCCGCCATAGGATTGGCCGTAGACCGCCACCCGCTCCTGATCGAGGTCCGGCTGCCGCGCGATCCAGTTCAGCAGCGCGCCGATGTCCTTGACGCTGTCTTCGCGCTTGGGGCCGTTATCGAGGTTGAGATAGGCCTTGCCGTAGCCGTCGCTGCCGCGGACGTTGGGCAGGATCACCGTCGCCCCAAGCATGTTCGCCATATATTGTGCGCCCGGGTTCCAGCCCGGCCGGGTCTGCGATTCGGGGCCGCCATGGATGTCGATCACCACCGGGGTCCTGGCGCCGGCGGGCAGGTTCGCCGGCCGGTAGACGAAGGCGGGGACGGAGAGCCCGTCGAACGAGCTGAACCGGATCAGGCGCGGCTCGGCGAGCGTCTTCGGATCGAGCCAGCCGAGCTCGGAGGCGGTCCAGCGCGTCAGCTGCCCGGCGGCGACGTCCCAGCTCCATACGTCGCCGGCCGAGGTCGCGGTCGACAGGCTCACGCCGAGCTTCGCCCCGTCGGGCGAGAAACCGAGCCCGGTCAGCACGCCGCGCGGCAGCTGCGGCTGGGGCAAAGCGCGCCGGGCGATCCGGTCCTGCACCACCAGCCGTGAGAAGCCGTCCTCGTTGACCGCATAAGCGAGCACGCGCCCGTCGTCGGTCAGGTCGAATGCCTCGACGTCCCATTTGAGCGCGGGCGAGAGCGAGGTCCGGCGGCCGGTCGCCAGGTCGATCTCGACCAGCCGCAGGACGTCGCTGCCATGGTCGGTGATCGCGATGATGCCGCGCCCGTCCGGGGTGAACCTGGTCTCCTCGTACCGCGCCGGCTCGGCCGTGAAGGCGAGCTCCTCCGCCCGGCCCGTGGCGAGGTCGAGCAGCGACAACCGCGTCTCGCGGTTGGAGATGGTGCGCGCGATCAGCACCCGGCTCTTGTCGGGCGAGATGTCGGCCGGAGCGATCGAGCCGGTCCCCCGATAGGCGACGCGGCGGGAAGCGGGGTCGGCGGGATCGCCGATCAGGATCGCATAATCGGCCGACCCCTTGAGCGCGCGCGACCAGGCGAGCAAGCTGCCGTCCCGGCTGAACACCGGCGCCTGGTTGCGGGTGCCGGGCTCGGTCAGCACCGCCGGGCCGCCCCCCAGGCTCATCGCATAGAGCTGGAACCATTCGTCGCCGCCGGTGTCGCGGCCGATCACGAACTGAACCGACCGGGGCACCGCTGCCGCGCCTGCCACCGGCTCGTCGAAGAAGGTGAGCTGGGTCCGCGCTCCGGCCGGCATCGCCACCCGATGGATCTGGGGAGTGGCGCCGAACCGGGTGGTGATCAGCATCGATCCGTCCGGCAGCCAGT
This sequence comes from Allosphingosinicella sp., assembly GCA_035942355.1. Lineage (GTDB taxonomy): Bacteria > Pseudomonadota > Alphaproteobacteria > Sphingomonadales > Sphingomonadaceae > Allosphingosinicella. Next base: position 8,182 of record DASZDE010000132.1, read on the forward strand.
CCTGGAACCTCGCCTCGCGGTAATTCTGGTAGCGCTGCACGGCTTCGCGCACGTCGGCGGGGATAGGCGGCACGTTCTCGAGCGTCGCCGACCCCACCTGCCGCCTGTCCACCGCCGGCTGGGCCGGCGCGGCGGCGGCGGAGATCGCCAGCGCGGCTAGCAAAAACGGGCGCATTTCAACTCCCCGAGTCGCGGCAGTGCCGCGCCTTCTGCCACGCCGCGCCCGCCGCGCCTAGCGCGGCTGGTTCAATAGCCGATGAAGTCGGCGTGGGTGAGCGCGAGGCCCGGGTCGACGGTCGCGAACAGGATCTGGTCCACGCCGCCGATGCCGTCGGCGTCGTAAAAGAGGTTGCCGCTGGCCGCGTCGTGGATGATGCGGTCCTCCGCGTCGGCAGCCGAGGCGCCGGCGGTGAACGAGTCCGCGCCGAGCACGCCCGCCATGATCCCCGAGAAGCTCGAACATTGCAGCATGAGCGCGTCATCGGCGGCGCTGAAGTCGAGGATCGCATCGACATTGTTGAGCGCGTCGGGCGCGGCGTCGAAGCAGAAATAGTCGCGGTCCGCGCCGCCCTCGAGTGAGTCGCTGCCGCCGCCGCCAAAGAGGCGATCGCGGCCGCCACCGCCGTCCACGAGGTCGTCGCCCAGCGCCCCCCTCAACTGGTTGGCGGCCTCGTTGCCGGTGACCTGGTTGGCGAGGCCGTTGCCGGTGCCGTTGATGGCAGACGTGCCGGTCAGAATGAGGTTTTCGACATAGGCACGCAGCGTATGGCCGACCCCGCTTTGCACGCGATCGACGCCGCCGGCCGCGCTTGTCTCGATGGCCGCGTCTCCGGCGGCATCGACGATGTAGACGTCGTCGCCGTCGCCGCCCCGCATCGTGTCGGCGCCCGCCGCTCCGTCGAGCAGGTTGGCGGCGGCATTGCCGCTGATGGCGTTGGCGAGGCCGTTGCCGGTCCCGTCGATGGCTGCCGGCCCCGTGAGGGCGAGGTTCTCGACGAAATCGCCGAGCGTGAAGCTCACCGAGCTCTGCGCGCGATCGAGGCCGTCAGCCGCGGCGACTTCGCTGGCGGCGTCGCCGGCCTGATCGATGATGTAGGTGTCATTGCCGGCCCCGCCCCGCATCAAGTCGGCACCCGCGGCCCCATTCAGCAGGTTCGCGGCGGCGTTGCCCGTGAGGATGTTGACGAGCTCATTGCCGGTGCCGCTGATCGAACCGGTTCCGGCCAGTGTCAGATTCTCCACCTGCGCCATCAGCCTGTGGGAGACCGAGCTCAGGACCAGGTCGATACCGGCGCCGGCACCGGCAGCCTCCTGGGTCCTGTCGCCGCCGCTGTCGACGACGTAGACGTCGTCGCCCGCGCCGCCGATCAGGGTATCGCCGCCGGCACCGCCGTCGAGCCTGTCATTGCCCTCTGCCCCGCTCATGGAATTGGCGGCGGCATTGCCGGTGAGCATGTTGGCGAGGCTATTGCCGCCGCCGTTGATCGCGAGGTCCCCGAGCAACGTGAGGTTCTCCACCTCCGGGGCAAGCGCATAGCTGACGAAGGATTGAACCCCATCGGCCCCGGCACCGGCTACCTCCTTCACGATATCGCCCGCCTCATCGATCACATACATGTCGTCGCCGAGCCCGCCGATCATCGTGTCCGCGCCCGCGCCGCCGTCGAGCCGGTTCGCCGCCGCGTTGCCGATCAGGATATCGGCGCCGCTGCCTCCGGCCGCATTCTCCACCAGGACCTGGTTGGCGATCGCGAATCCGCCGAATATGCCGTCCGCATGGGAGATGACCCCGGCCCCGGTCGGAGAATAGTCCAGCGTGGCGGCGGTGAGGTCGATCAGCGCGGACGCCGAGCCGTTGTGGGCGATCGTGTCGACACCGCCCGTGTCCCAGATCGTGGTCCAGAAGGTGCCGGGGGCATTTACGGATGGCAGCACGTAGACCGTGTCGCCGCCGTTGCGCTCGAGATCGGCGCCGTATTTCTGCTGGACGAGCGCGATGTCGAAAGCGCCCGGGCCGCCCTGATAGCCATAAGTCAGCGGGGAAGCGGTCGCGCCGCCGCCAGCCGCGTCGGGATGCCGCTGCCAGCCGTCATTGTAGGACATCGTCGTATAGACGCCCTGGTTGAGGTCGAAGACGCCGTAGCTTCCATAGGGCGCGGTCACGGCCGCCATCACGTCCGAAGTGCCGCCATCGTCATGCGGGTGGGCGAGGCCGAGACCATGGCCGAACTCGTGCACCAGGGTGATCCAGCCGAAACCCCCTTGCTCGAGCCCTCCCGCATCGTCCCAGCCGTCGCCGTTGACGGCGAACACGCCGACCCCCGCGCCAGGGGTTCCCGGGGGGTTGAAATAACCGAGGAACTCGTTGCTCTCCGTCGTCACCAGCTTGAAGGTGGCGCCGTTCGGTTCGCTTGTGACCGTGAAATTGAGGTCGGTTACGTCTGCCCAGGTCTGGAATGCCGCCATCGCCCGGCCGATCTGGTAGGGCGTCCAGCCCAGCGAGGTGACGCCGTCATAGGTCTGGCCCCTGGCGGCGAAATAGACGGTGACATCTTTCGAGGGGAGCTGGGTTCCCCAGTCGATCGAGTCCAGCGGATCGAGCCGACTGAAATCGACCTCGTCGACGTTGAGGGTGAAGCCGCCGGTCTGACGCCGATAGGCATCCACCTGGATATAGTAGGTGCCGCTGGCGGCGGGAGCGAAGCTGAGGCCGGAGCTTACGTCCTCCGGGTAGGACAGGTCGTCGTTGAACGCCACCTCTCTGCCGGCCGCGTCGAAAATGGCGATGCGCGTGTCGAGCTCGCCCCGCGGGACGGCGGCGGGATCGCTATTATAGTCGGCTCCACCGGCAGCCTCGATGCTGTAGAAGGTTCCGGCCGTGAGCGAGACCGCGAACATGTCGACGTCCCCCGACGCCTCCAGGAAGCCGAACGCGGTCTCCCCCGGCACGATGCGCTGGGCCGACCCAAAGCTCGCGGATACGCTGTCGCCGCCCATCTGACGCACGTCGAGCCTATAATCGCCGGTCAGCCCGGATTCCGGATAGGCTCCGGCGGCGATTTGGTAGGTGCCCGTCGTGGACGCGGTGAAGGTCAGCAGCGAGAAGGCGCCCTGGCCGCCGTCGTCGTCGGTCGCCACAGTGGCGGTGGCGTTCGATAGCGACAGCATCGGATCGAGCAGCGGCGTGATGCCGGTTCCGCGCAGCGAGACCATGTAGGTCCGGCCCGCGACGAGGCCGATGTTGAAATAATCTATATCGCCGCTGCTGCCGATGACGCCCGACGCGGATCCTCCGGGGGCGATCGAGAGGGCCGGCCCATCGGCAGTCTGGCCGGACGCGAGCCTTGGCGGGGTGGCCCAAGGGGTCTTCTCGACCCGTGCCACGGGTGAGGCGCAGGCGGGCTCGGAGTCGAAAGACGCGCCGACGAAACCGCCCCCGCGCTTGAGGCAGGCGGCGTGCGCCAGCCATGCACCGGGGTCGTTTAGGTCGAGCGGATGAGTGGAGGCGCGCTCGGGCAAGCGCGCGTGGGAACGCATAGGAAACAAGGGCGGTTTCTCCCCCCGGGGTACGTACAAAAAATGACCGGATCGCGGGAGCCTAGACCATAGATCGACGAAAAAATCAAGCTATATCACGGAATACATTGAAGAAATCCTGCGATCGCACGCTGCTCACTTTTGCCGGTCGAGCCGCAGCAGGTAGCCGCGCTTCCGCTTCAGGTCGGTCTGCACCGATACATAGATCGATCCCTCATCGTCGACGGTGATGCCGGCGACCTGAGCGAGGTCGCCGCCGAACACCGCGATCGTCGAGAGCCCGTCCTCGGGCGTGTAGAGGTGGAGCTTTCCGTTCTCGCTGTCGGTGATGTAGAGCGTTCCGCGCGCATGCCACAGCGTCTCGGGCGAGAAGCCTTCGCGGTCGGCGATCGGGCGATGCAGCTCCCCGTCAGGAGTTAGCAGGTAGAGCGTTCGAGCTTCGTTGTCCGCGATATACAGGTTGCCCCCCTCGTCGAAGGCCATGCTCTCGGGCTTGCCGATCCCGGTCAGGAACACCGAAACCTCGCCGCTCCGGCTGATGCTCAGGATCCGATGCCGCTCGGCATCGCCGACCAGGATCGAGCCCAACGGCGTCAGCGCGATCCCCTCGGTGGCGCCGATCGCGGCGGAGCGACGCGCGAGCAGCACCGGCCGGCCACTGCGATCGTAGCCGCGGACGCCGCCCGCCTCGTCGTCGGTGACGAACAGGTTGCCGTTCGCGTCGACCGCCAGATCTTCCGGCGACCGGAGCCCGGAGCGGGCGTCCGCGAGGGTCGTCGCTTGGCCCTTGCCGGACCAGACCCGCACCGCCGAGCCGCCCTCGTCGGCCATGATCAGGCGGCCGCCGGACCACCAAAGTCCGTCCGGCACGGTAAAGCCGTCGCCGGTCGCTGCGATCAGGCTTGCCCGCCAGGACGGATCGGTGAGGAGCACCATGCCCTCCTGGCCGAGGCCGCACCCGCCCGCCAGCAGGGCGCCCAAGGCCACGCCTCTGGCTACTATCCCCCTCACAGCCTCCCCGCCGCTTCGCTGATCGCCTCGCCGGCGTCGAGTAGCCGCCGGACATCGTCGAGCGCGTTGGTCGCCTCGAACGCGAACAGGAACAGCAAGGCTCCCGACAGCGCCGGGTGGCGCATTGTCCAGGCGACGATCGGCTCGGTCAGCCTCCGGCCCCAGCGGCGCGCGAGAAGCTGCAGCGGAATCAGGATGGCCATGCCGATCAGCGCGCCGCCGGCAATGTCGTACGGCGAATGCTGACCGGTGATCACCCGGCTCGCGAGCGTCACCAGCACCAGCCATCCGAGCGCCACCAGCCCCGCTCCGCGCGCGGCCATCAGGATGCCGACCGCGATCGTGCCGAAGAAGCCGGCATGGTCGCTCGGGAACGAGCCGAGGTCGTTCTGCTCGATCTCGCCGCGCCTCAGCGCGTCATGTTCGGCGCGGTTGCGCTCGTTCAGCGGCACTCGGTAGGCGAGCCGCGGCGCCTCGGCGAGCTGCCCCGCGTCGAGCTGGTAGGTCTTCTGGGACAGCACATAGGGGCGGGGGAGGAACACGCTGGTCGAGATGAGCTTGGTCGCCGCGATCGCGAGCAACGACGCGAAGGCCGTGACCAGCAGGATGCGCCGCCGCCGCGCGGCCGACGCCCCATCGGCGCCGCCATACCATGCGTAGACGAAGCAGGCCCCGATCACGCCGGCCTTGACGAGGTTCGATTCGAGCGGCAGCGCCACCAGCGTATCGAAGGCGGGTGACCGTCCGGCGAGGCCGTTGAGCATCTGGTAGAGCGTTCGGTCGAGCCCGAGGAGCGCGTTGCCCGCCATGCTTCCGGCGCTCAGAACCGACCCTATGCAGCCCACGACTTCGACACTCCGGATCCAGGGAATGTCCCAATCCCACAACCACGCGGGGATGGGAATTCCATTCGCCGGTTGTGGCGCTCGCAATTGTGCCGCATGAGGACGCGCGCAGGCCGCCCACGCCTTCCCGAATCGGGGACGCCGAGCGGCCGCGGCACCTGTTGGCAGCAAGGCAGGAGCTGGCCCGATTGATCCGGCAATATGGCGTTCTGGCATATGACGTGACCGAGGAGGGCGATCCGCGCTTCCTGCTGATCACGTCGCGGAGCAGCAAGAGGTGGGTGATCCCGCGCGGCAACCCGATCCCGGGCCTGTCGCCGGCGCAATCGGCGGCGCAGGAGGCTTATGAGGAAGCCGGCCTCACCGGCCTGGTCTCGCCCGAGGAGATCGGCGCCTACCGCTACCGCAAACGCCGCGGCAACGGATCCAGCGTGCTCGCCAACGTCCATGTCTTTCCGCTCCGCACCACCGTCCAGAGCGGCCGCTGGCCTGAGCGCCACCAGCGCGAGACCCGCTGGTTCACCCAGGAGGAAGCCGCCGATGCCGTCGACGAGCCCGGCCTCAAGGATCTGATTCGCGCCTTTACCCCGCCGCCCGTGGCGGCTAGCCGGGTTCCGGTCGCCTTGCTTTCGGCGCCGCCGCCGCCGCCGTCGAGGTTCCCCTTGCTGAAATGGTTCAAAGCCGTGATGCCGAGGGAGGACGGCTTCTTCGACATGTTCGCCCGCCATGCCGAGACCTCGGTCGGCGCTGCCGATGCGATGGCGGCGATGTTCGCCGGTCAGGCCGGGATCGAGGAATCGTGCCGGCGGATCAAGGATTACGAGCATCAGGCGGACGCGGTCACGCGCGATGTGCTGCTCGCGGTCCGGCGCAGCTTCATCACCCCGTTCGACCGCAGCGCGATCACCGATCTCATCTCGTCGATGGACGATGCGATCGACGAGATGCAGCAGACCGCCAAGGCGATCACCCTCTACGACGTCACCAGCTTCGAGCCGCAAATGTGCGAGATGGCGACGCTTGCGGGGCAGGCCGCCCGGCTGGTCGTCGAAGCGGTGCCGCTGCTGCGCTCGGTCGGCAAGAATGGCGGCCGGCTCGATCTCATCACCGAGAATATCGTTCATTTGGAAGGCGCCGCCGACGACCTTCACGAGGACGGGCTCAAGGCGCTGTTCCGGGCCCACGGCGAGGCCCGGCCGATGGCCTATTTCGTCGGCCGCGAGATTTACGGCCACCTGGAGCGGGTGCTGGACGGCTTCGAGGACGTCGCCAACGAGATCCAGGGCATCGTGATCGATCACGCCTGACCCGGATGGACGCCTCCCTTGCCTTTCCGCTG
>DASZDE010000133.1:0-11115 GCA_035942355.1 Allosphingosinicella sp.
TCCTCTCCCTATGAGCGTTTCGGCCATGCCCATGACCCAAGCGAAATGAGCGCGCAAGCCGCGTTGGCGGCGCTGGCCGCCGCCGCCCTCGCCGTGGCCGCGCTGGCGATGCTGGCCGAGCGCCGCCGCGCCCGCCGCGCCGACCTCGACCGCCCCGGCTGGGTGCCGTGGGCGCTCGTCCAGGTGCTGGCGCTGATCGCCGGCGTGGTGGCCGCGGTGCTGGCGCTGAAGGCGTGAGCGAGCGGCGCGCGGCGCAGCTGCGCCCGCCGATAAGTTGAAGAAGTTGAGGGTTGCCGAGAGCCCGCGGCCGGACGAGACGCCGGCGAATTCGGCCGGTAGCGGCGGGTGAAGTTCATGAAGTTCATGATGTCACGCGAATCTCGGAAGGGCGGCGCGGGGCTCTCGTCGATGTCCGGGCCCGCGGCCTTGAAATGCTCCTCGCTGGCGAGTCGTTTCTCATGCCGGAGAGCATGCCCGAAAGAGCGGCGTGTAGGAAAGTTGTTTTGGCTTTGTTCTAGAGACTGGCATTCGTTCGGGCGCTTCTTCAATCTAGAAGAGGATGGAGGTGCTCCGCCGAAGCCTGGGGCAAAAGGCGGGCGTGCGGATGCGGCGGACCATTCACAGCCGATCGGCGAGCGGCTAGACTGACGCATCAGAGCGCGAGAGGAGAGCGAATGCCGCCGCCCCAAGCCCCCAAATGCACCTGCACGCTCAGCGACACGAGCGCATCGGATACGCCCGGCCTCACCCGCTACACGTTCCGCTGCCGCTGGGACAAAGGCGACACCACGCCCAAATACATCATCTCCGTCGACGCCGCCAGCGAAGCGGAGGCCCATCAGATGGCGATCGACCAATGCCCCTACGAACCCTCGCGGCCGGGGCCGGGGGACAGATAGGGGGTTGGGGCGCTAAGCGGAGGGGCTGCGGGGGAATTGTGTTGGATTTGCTCTAGCGGCATTCGATCTAGATATCGTCGAAAAAGGCGGGCTCTACTGTCACCCGCTCAGTGACGACCTGCTCGACACGGACGCCGAGCCTCAGTGATTTCAGGAGCTCGGTAAGGGCGTCGCCGTCGATCAGATCGATGGCGGGCGCTCCATCTCGCGTCGCCTCCCGTCGCGCGTCTGGGGTGAAGGCGCCGGTGGTGATGATCAGCCCTTTGTCGGCCCGTCCCTGCATCGCGCCGCGAAAATCGCGCACGGTGCCCGCAGGAACGGAGCCTTTGTAGCGCTTGCACTGGAACAGGACCTGGAACGAGATCAGGTTCACCCGCAGAACGCCGTGGCCATCGATGCCGCCGTCGCCGGATTTCCCGGTAACCTCCACCCGCACGAACCCGCTTTCGCGGAGCAGCCGCTGGCAGAGGCGCTCGAAGGCCGCCGGCTCAATGGACTGGAGCTTGGCGAGGAGCTGGTCGGACCAGTCAACCTCCGGCTCTCCCGGCACAGGATCGATGTTCGGCAACGGCCCTGCGCTCGAACTCGCCCTTTGTTGCTCCTTCTTGCGCGCCGCCAATCTGGAATTGTGCGCATTGCCGGCATCGATCACCAGCCGGCGCAGGTCGCTGTCGTTCATGCTGTTGACCGCTTGCCGGCCCTCGTCCGTCAGCGCCCAGATGCCGCGTCCTCCGCTGGTCACCAGACCAGCGATCTTGAGGTAGGTCCGCGCCCAGGACATGCGGTCCGGAACGACCTGCGCGCCGCTGGTCGGATAGGTCTGATCGAGCTGCTGCTGAGTCAGCCCCTCGGTTCGAGTAAGTAGGTCCTGGAGTTCGTCGATCGATGCGGAGCCACCGAGATCACGCAAAGCCTTCAACGTCGGGACATAGAAATCCTCGACCTTCGGTAGCTGCACGTTCATCCGATCACCCCCATCACGCCCGACCTGACCCGGCATCCACCTTCTTCTTGGCTCCGAAGCGCGGCGCCTGATAGTCGGGCCGCAGCCACCGCACATGCCCCGCTTCTTCCTCGGCCTTGCGCGCGGCGTTGAGCGCGACGAGGCGGGCGACGATTTCGGAGGGGGCGAGATCGGTCGGCCAGCCATAAGCCTCGGCCACGGCGCGATCGATCTCCTCGTGCAGCTGGTGAACGATATAGGCGCGCGCGGCGGTGGCGCGGGCCTGGGTCTCGCCGGCCAGCGCCTCGCCCGCCGCGATCCGCTCGCGCAGATTGTAGAGCTCGGTCATGGTGAGCCGCGGCACCTCCGCCAGCGCCGCCTTGCGCGTCGCGTCCAGCTCCTCCGCCAGCGCGGCAATGCGCGAGCGCTGCTCCGGCGCGGGATCGGGAAAGGGGAAGGGGTCGAAGATGTTAGCCTTGTTGTAACGAGGCCGATCCTCGAGCGTCCCGCCCGCTCGCAGGGACCAGTGAACGTGGATTCGGGAAGATAGGACGCCCAAGTGAAACCCGTCCTCGCTTCCAATTGCTATGACCATGTGGTCTGGCACGACCTCGACAGACACAAACTGGAAAACTCGATGTTTGGCTGTTTCGGTTGTCGCGATGAAGCGCGAAATTTCAGCGTTGGCCGCTCTGATCTCCGGTCGAACTCGGCCGAAGAGCCACCATTTCGCCTTGAAGGCGGCGTCTCGATTTGAAGCCCGTTCCGGCAGAACGGTTTGCAGCAGATGCTGATACGCAGCGGGATACAACCGGCGAGCTTGCGCTTCCGCTAGACCCGCAAAGTCGATCACGAACAAACCCTTGCTTCCGTGCAGAAGTTCGCTGCCGCCAAGAAAGGGTCTGATGACGTGCGTCGCCTCTGGCCCATCCGAAGCGATTAGCTGATCGCGAATGCTTCTACTGACTTTGAAGCCCTGGCCTGCCAGCATCATACCGTTGCAGGAGAGGCCCGCATTGCCCCTCAATGGTGTGGCGCTTGTGACGTCTGCGCCAATGGTGAGGTCAGCATTGATGCGGTCACGCACTTGAGCGAATTGAAGGTCGGGGGTGTCGCTGTCGAGCTTCGCCTCATGCTCCACCTCCAGCAAAGTGCCTTCGCCGGGCCCCGCCTCGGCTACCGTCATTGCGATCCGCACCGCCGCCGCATCCCGGGTCGCCTTGGTCCAGGGATGGTCGGGGCAGGCGAGGTGGAGGTGGAGGCCTTGCTCCCTCTCCCCGGGGGGGAGAGGGCTGGGGTGAGGGGGGTCGGCGGAGGAGGATGACTCCTGAGGTTCGACGCTCCCTGGCGCTCGCTCCCCCTCACCCTCCGCCGCTGATGCGGCTCCTCCCTCTCCCCGCTGGGGAGAGGGGCTGGGCGCCAAATAGCGCTCGATCACGCGGCGGCTGAAGGCCTGGGTGATGCTGTTGGTCGTGACGAAGCCGAAGCGCCGCAGCCGCGCGCCTGGGCGGGTCAGCTCGCGCGCCGCCCGGTCCCACCATTGCATGACGAAATCGGCCGAAGCGGGCACGCTCGGGTTCGCGCGCCACAGCGCCTCGGCATAGTCGTCGCCAACTGCTGCCCGCAACATGGACCCTTTCCCGATGAAGGGCGGATTGCCGACGATGAAGTCCGCCTCCGGCCACTCCGGCTGGCGCGGGTGGGAGAGGTCCGGCGCGCCCGTCGCGTCCTGGGCCAGCACCGCATCATAGCCGCCCGGCCGGCCGAAATTGATGTTGGCGCGCTGGCCCAGGATCGGCTCGCCAATCTCGCCGGCCCCGTTGCGGATGTTCCACCTGAGCCAGCCGATCCACAGCACCAGCTCGGCGATCTTGGCGGCGCGCGGGTTCTTCTCCAGGCCGTGGAACTGGCCGGGGCCGATGCGCGAGCGCACCGTGCCGCCCAGATCCTCGATCGCCTGGATCACCTTGTTCTCCAGGCCGAGCAAAGCTTCCATCGCGACATAGAGGAAGTTGCCGGTGCCGCAGGCCGGATCGAGCACGCGGGTTTGCGCCAGGCGATCGTGGAAGCCGCGCAGCCGCTCCAGCGCCGCCTCTTTCGGTAACCCTTCCAGGCTCGCCTCCAGCTCCTCCCATTCGGGCCGAAGCACGTCGGTGATCGTCGCCTCGACGATCCGCTCGACATAGGGCCGCGGTGTGTAATGCGCGCCGAGCTTGGCGCGCTCGCCCGGCGTCAGCGCCTGTTCGAGCAAGGTGCCGAAAATGGCCGGCTCGACATTCTGCCAGTCATGCTCGGCCGCCCGCAGCAGCTCGCCGCGCTCCGACTGGGCGAGCACGAACACCTTGGTGTCGAGGAACAGGGTGCCGTTGAAGTAAGCGACGTCGCGACCCAGCGCATGCGACCAGCGATCGGAGCGGTTCGCCTGGCCCATTGATAGCCACAGATCCTGAAGCTGTTTTTCGAACTGTCGGTCGTGAGCCAGTGTAGTGCGCAGGAAGTCGGCGAAGGGACGGTCCATCTTCGGATCGTTGCCGAACAACCCGATATCCTCGGCGAACATGCAGAACAGCACGCGCATCAGGAAGAGGCTGGTTTCCTCGATGCGGAGCGACCGTTCCCAGTCGGCCGCATCGGGTTTCTTCAGCCGCTGCGTTTCCTCCATCCACTTGCTGACGGAGGCGAGCCGTTCGGCAATGTCGCGCGTCACCTTGGACGTGCGCAGCCGCGGATCGAGCGAGCGGGGATCGGTCCAGATCGCCCGCAGCAGTTCCAGCCTGGTCAGGTCGGTGTTGGCGACCTTGTCCGGGCTGGCGAGCGCCGCGATCGGAATGCGGTAGGTCGCCCGATCGGGGAAGAAGCGATAATCGCGGCCGTTGCCTGCAAAGTCGAAGTAAAGCTCGAATGCACGGCCGACGTCGAGCACGATGATGAACGGTGGGAAGGGCGGTTCGGTCAGGCTTTGCGCGTAACGCCGAGCCTGCCGAAAGGCGCGCCGCATCAGCTCGTCATAGCGGCTGCTGCCGTCAGCTGGCGGTTGGCCAATGAGAGTAGGGAGGGTCGGCAGCTCGCAGACCACCTTGCTCTGCTTCGCTTCCAGGATGAAGCAGCCGCTCTTGTAGAGATCGATGAACCCAGTACCGCCCGCCTCGGCACCGCCCGGCACCGGAGCGTCGATACGGTAATTCTCGCGGGGTCCGGGCGCCTCCACACCCAGCACCCCGCAGAGCTCGGTCAGGAATATGGCGTAGTTCGACCGCTCGGAACCCGAGCAGTCCTTCCACTTCGTAATGAACTCGCCGACCGTCATCCGCTCTCCCCGCCTCACATTGGCGGCGGAAGCGGATAAGGGGAAGGGGTAAAGGACGGCGCATCGGCAGGCTCAGAGTGAGCGGTGAGGAGGTGGTGCCGAGTCAAGCGGCGCGGAGTGAATCCGCCCCGTCGGTCCTGTCACTCTCGCGGGGAGACCGCTCGCGCGCAGGCCGTCCGCTCTTTCGCGTCTCTTCGCCTAGCGCACCGATTGCTGCGCAATCGCTGCGCTACGCTCGGCGCTTCAGAGGCACGCCTCCAGATATGGCTGGTCGAAGCCGAACATCTTGGCTTTCTCGAGCGTGTAGGGCCTGAGGCCCATCGAGCGGTATTCGCCGAGGATCTTGCCGTCGGCGGCCTCGTCCATATACTCGAACTTGAACAATTCCTGGGTGACGATGACGTCGCCCTCCATGCCGATCACCTCGGTGATGTTGGTGGTCCGCCGCGTGCCGTCGCGCAGGCGCTTGACCTGGACGATGAGGTCGACCGAGTCGGCGATCTGGCGGCTGATGGCTTCCTTGGGGACCTTGATGTCGCTCATCATCACCATATTCTCCATGCGCGCCAGGCATTCGCGCGGGGAGTTGGAGTGGAGCGTCGCCATCGAGCCATCGTGGCCGGTGTTCATCGCGGCCAGCAGGTCGAAGCATTCGGCGCCGCGGATCTCGCCCAGGATGATGCGGTCGGGGCGCATGCGCAAGGCGTTGATGACGAGGTCGCGGATGGTGATCGCGCCCTGGCCCTCGAGGTTGGGCGGGCGGGTCTCCAGCGGCAGCCAGTGCGGCTGCTGGAGGCGGAGCTCGGCCGCGTCCTCGATCGTGATCACACGCTCGCCCGGGTCGATCAGCTTCGACAAAGCGTTGAGCATGGTGGTCTTGCCCGAGCCGGTGCCGCCCGAGATGACGATGTTGAAGCGGCTCGCCCCGGCGATCTTGAGGCAGGTCGCCATCTTGTCGTTCATCGAGCCGAAATTCTTCATCATGTCGAGCGTGATCGGCTTTTCGGAGAATTTGCGGATCGAGATCGCGGTGCCCTTCAGGGACAGCGGCGGCACGATCACGTTGACGCGGCTTCCGTCCATCAGGCGGGCGTCGGCGAGCGGGGTGGTCTGGTCGACCCGGCGGCCGACCTTGTTGACGATGCGCTGGGCGATCTGGAACAGATGCTCCTCGTCGCGGAACTGGATCTGGGCGAGCTGGAGCTTGCCCTTCTTCTCGATGAAGGTCTGGTTGGGGCCGTTGACCATGATGTCGGAGACGTCGGGGTCGCTGAGCAATTCTTCGAGCGGGCCGAGGCCGAGAAGCTCGTCGACCAGCACCTTTTCGAGCGCGAACTGCTCGCGGCGGTTCAAGTTGATCTTGAGCTCGCCCAGCACCTCGCCGATGATCGGGCGGAACTCCTCGGCGAGCTCGTCCTTGGAGAGGGTGGCGGCGGCTTCGGGGTCGACGCGCTCCAACAGGCGCGGCAGGACCTGCTCCTTGATGCGGTGGATCGAGGCCTCGAAGCCCTCGTTGCGCGACGAGCCGGATTCGCTCGGCGCGACCATGCGGTCGTGGAGGCGCGACATGGCGTCGCCCGGGGCGGGCTCGAACGGGGCGGGATCGTCGGCGGCGGGAAGCGCTTCGAGCGGCGGGAACTGCTCGCCGCCTTCGATCGCCGGGGCGGCGGCGGCGCCGCCGGGCCCCTTCATCGGCCGGGCGATGCCGAAGGAAGGCCGCTGCCCGCTCGGCGCGCCGGCGCCGCTCCTACGTCCAAATGCACTCATGCCGGGCGAACCTCATCCTGTGTCCTGTTGCGCGCCGCTGGTGAATAAAGGCGAAACTTTGAGATTTGCCTAACCCCCCGGGCGAGGCGGGCGGCGGCGCTCAGCTCCGGTCGAACCAGTAGAGGGTCCGGCTCGGCGACACCCGCTCGGCGCGGACGATGCGGGCCTGGCCGCCGAGCAGGTTCGCGAACGCCTCCTCGTCATAGCCGGGGAAGATGTCCTCGCGCTGGGCGAGCAGCGACTGGACCATCGGATCGGCCTTGGACGGGAATTCGATGATCCCGGCCGGCGCCATGTCGACGATCCAGCGGGTCGCCATGTCGAGCGGCACGTTGCGGCCGATCGCGATGTGGTGGATGAAGGCCAGCGCCACGATCGCCTGCGGGGCGGCGCGGCCGGCGAGGCCCTTGCGCTCGGCCTGGCCCCAGCCCTGCGCCGGGCTCGGATTGGCGGCGTCGAGCCACAGCGGCAGGAAGTCGAGCTTCTCCTGGACGGCGCGCGAATGAGCGAGCTCGAGCGCGCCATGGTCGAAGTCGAAGCCGATCACCTTGTCGGCGCCGGCGGCGAGCGCGACCGCCGAATAGTCGCCGCTGTTGCAGCCGAGGTCGAACATCAGCTCCGGCCGGACCGCGGCGACCATTTCGGCGACGAACGCGGCCTTGGCTTTGGCTTCGGGGTCGGCATAGCTGTTGCGGCCGGCATAATCGCCCCACACGGTGGCGTGCGACGGCGGCGCGAGCCGCTCGATCTTGCGGCGCAGCCCGCGCAGCATCGCCTTGGTCGCCTCGAGCGGCAGCTTGGCCTGGCGGTAGGAGGCCGATCCGGTGATGGTGCGGACCGAGCGGCGCTGCATCGCCGCCTGGGCGACGACGTGCATCAGGATCGTCCAGGACAGCTTCTTGCGGAGCGGCAGCAGCTTGGCCAGGTCCTCAGGCGCGATCCCCTCGAGATTGCCGCGGAACCAGTGGTTGGGCTGGACCTCCAGCGCCGACCACAGCAGCAGCGGGTTGAGGAACTGCATGCAGAACTGGCGGTGGCCGGCCCAGATCTCGCCCTCGACATAGGGGCGGATCGACAGATGGTCGATGAACACCGGCTTCACGCCGTTGAACTGGACGTTGTAGGCGGTCGCGTCGGACAAGGTGAAGCCGCTGTCGAGCGCTTCGAGATGCAGGTCGAGGTGGAACAGAGCGGCGGCGCGGTGGAGCGCGAAGCTCCATTCATAGGGATAGGAGATGAACGGCACGCGCGGATGCTCGAGCACCAGCTCGGCGTCGGCGAGCCGGTCGCGGCGTTCGGTCGGGGTGACGTCGCGGAACGGGACGATGCGGCCGCCCGCGACCAGCCGGTCGTAGAGGCCGCTGTCGCGCGCGCTGGCGAAGCCGGGCGCTGCCGACGGCATGACCGCGCGCAGGATCCGGTCCTGCGCCTCGAACACGCGGCCGCCGGGGTCGCGGAACGAACCCGGCTCGACGGTCGCTGCGATCATTCGGCGTCGCTCGGCGCGGCGGCGTCGGCCTTTGCACGCGGCGCGAACAGCGCCTTCACCTTGTAGAGCGAGGTGCGGAAGAACAGGGTCCCGCCGGCGATCGCGCCGAGCGTGGCCTGAAGGATGATGCTGCCGGTGGCCGGGTCGAGATAGGCATGGGCCGGCGAGCTGAGGCTCGCCATCGACAGGAAGGCGATCAGCGAAATCATTGTCTTGGACTTGTCCATGGTCGGCTCCTCAAGCGGGACGGGTCGAGCTTGAGGTAAGCGGGTCATGTATAATTTTTGGTTAATCCGGGCGGCCCCCGAACGGCGGCAGCGCAACCTTTTGCCGCGGCACCCAGTCGGCGTCGGTCAGGACGACGTGGCGATCGGCGACGTGCGCCTTGGGCGGGCGCCGGAAACGCGACCGGCTGAGCTCGCCGAGCAGATGCTCGACCGGCGCCCGGCCGGGATCGTAGCCGGCGGGGATGCCGGGGCCGCGGACCGCGAACAGAGTCGAATAAGTCATTGCGAAATCGCGCCGCGACGGCGCTGCGCCGAGCTGGGGAGCCTCGTCGGCGATGCGCGAGCCATGATCGCCATGGACGATCACGATCGCGTCCTTGCCCGCGGGCGAGCGCGCGAGCGCCGCGAGCAGCCGGTCGAGCCGGGTCAGCACGCAGCGCATCTGGGCGGCATAATCGCGCTCGCGCAGCTGGCGGGACGGCGGCATGCCTTCGAACGACCAGTCGCGGCGCGGCCGCACCCGGCACGAACCATCGTACAGGAACGGATCGTGCGGGATCAGGAAATGGGCGACATAGGCATCGCCGCGGCCGGCCCCTTCCAGCAGCCGCTCGAGCTCATCCATCGCCTTCATCGAGGCGATCGGGAACAGCTTGCCGCGCTGCTGCAGGTCGAGATGGGTGCCGCCGGACAGGTCCGCCCAGGCTTTGGAGCCGTTGTTGAACAGGGCCGCCGGGACCACGGCGAGGCCGGTCAGGGTCGAGGCGATCGTCTCCGCCCGGTCGCCGACCGACATTCCGGTCCCGGCGATCGCCGACAGGTCCGAGCGGCGGAAGCTGCGGCAGTCGGCGACGCCCTGGCCGGCACACAGGTCGACATAGTCGGTCTGCAGCAAGTGAATCCGGTAGCCGAGGCCGCCCAGCGCCTTGAAATAGGCGAGCTCGCCGGGCGTGCTGCGCTGCTGGCGCTGCGAGACGGTGGCGAGCGGCGCGCGGCCGAACGAGAAGATCTGCGGCAGGCTGTTGGCGGTGTTGCGGTGCTCGCTATAGGCGCCGCCGTAAAGGCGGAAGCCGCGCCGGGCGAAGAAGTCGACATTGGCCTTCCGCAGCGCGCCGAACGTCGCTTCCTCCTCGGCCATGCCGTCAATGCCCAGATAGGCGTCGAACAATATGTGGACCACCGGGGCTAGGTCGGGCCGCTGCGCCGGGCGCGCCGGGGCGGTCGCCGGGGGCGAGGCGGCCTGGCTCAGCCGTCCCTGCGCGAGCTGGAAAAAGGTCACGCCGAGGAAGGCCGCCGCAACCAGCTTGAGCACGACCGCGTCCCTGAACCAGGCCGCGACCAGGCCCGCCGCGACCGCCGCCACGACCCATTCGAACCGGTCGCTGTTGAGGTCGACGGCAAGGCCGATCAGGAGCGCGGTGAACAGGAAGGACAGGCGCGGCATGGCCAGCCGGTGGAGCAGGCCGAACGCCGCCGCGAGCCCGACCAGCCCGGCCGCGACCGCCGCCACTTCCGCCGTGAGCAGCGGATATTCGTTATGGTTGAGGAGGTTGAGGAGCGAGCCGAGCAGCACCAGCGCCCATGCCGATATCCGCAGCGCCGCGTCCCGATCCATCGAACCCATCAGATGCCCCCGTCGCCCCGGAACGATAGTGGCCGACCGGGAATCGGGCGGCAAGGGCCATCCCGCTGCGATCTGGCGGATCCGCCGCTTTTCCGCTCTTCGAGCGGCCGTCCTTATTCCGAAACGGCGGCGCGCTCGGCCAGCACGGTGAGGCCGCGCTCGTTGACCTCGGCGAAACCGCCCTCGACCGGGATCCGCTCGGGTTCGGCGCCGGCGGTGCGATAGATGGCGATCTCGCCGTTGCGGATGGTCGACATGTAGGGCGCGTGGCCGGCGAGGACTCCGAACTCGCCCTCGCTGCCGGGGACGACGACCATATGCACCTCCTCGGAGCGGACGAGGCGTTCGGGGGTCACAAGCTCGAAATGAAGGTCGGCCATCGTCATTTCCTCTTGCGGCGGACCTGCTCGGTCACGATCATTTGCGGCCGGTCCGGCCCCTGAGCGGGCTGATACCAGGCCCGCAACGTCACCGCAGGGCGCCCGAGCCCGGCGCCGAAGCTCTGCTCGAACACCTTTACGCCGGCGGGCGCGCCCTCATGGCCCGAAACCGGCTTCCAATCCTTGTCCATCAGGCTGAGGAACTCGGCCTCGACGCCGGGCGTGGAGGCGGGCGTCGGCACTACCAGGCAGCGCTTCGCCTTGTTGTCGTGGAACATCATGACCTGTCCGCCCGGCGCGTCGACGACGGCGACCCGCATCCTGTCCGGCAGCGTCATGATGAGCGGCAGCAGATCCTTCGCAACGGACTTGACCGGATGCAGGCTGGGCCCGGCCCGATCGAAGCCGATGTTGAGCCCCACCGCCGGCCGCTCCGCCGCCGCGAAGAAGCAACCCATCAGCCAGGCCTGCGCCACGGC
>DASZDE010000134.1:0-2750 GCA_035942355.1 Allosphingosinicella sp.
GCCGCCGCCGCCGACGAACAACATGTCCGCGCTCGTGCCGGCGCTGACGTAGAGCCGGTCGTCGCCCTCACCCGCCGTCACCATCTCGAACGAGCGCACGGAGGCATTGAGCGCCAGCGCCTCGGGCGAGCTCCACACCAATGTGTCGAACCCCTCGCCGCCGCTGAAGCTGCCGCCGGCGAGGTCGGCCTGATCGGCGACCACGATATCGTCGCCGCCCTCGCCGGCGAGCCGGTCGGCGCCCTCGCCGCCGAACAGCATGTTGTCGGCCGCCCCGCCGAGCGCGAGATCGTTGCCATTGTTGCCGAAGAAGTCACCAAGGTCCAGGCGACGTTCTTGGATTTTATCTTTAGCTTCACATGCTGTTGCTATGCCTTTTTTCCTTGACATGAAAATACACCATCGACACGCAGGCAGAGAGGACTAGCAGAATATTTGCGAGCAGGGGTATCTCGAGCGGAACGTCTGTCTTGTGGTCACCTAGAAGCAGTTTGTAAATTATCGACAAAATTACAATCCAACCAAGTGCATGTGACGATCGGATGTTACCACGTACGTTACGTTCAACTGTTCCGACTAATAGATATGCACCCATTCCAACGAAGACAAGTATTGTCATAACCCCCACGTGGCCAGTACCATTGTCAAGTTTGTGATCTGGATGGATCATCATGGCCCCGATTAGAGCTACCAATATGACAGGTGTGGCTCTGCATAGGCCTCTATAGATTGATCCGACCAACTCCATATCGGTGCCCCTTCTGGGATGTGGCAGTTCCTGGGTCTCTGGAATGCACGATTGAAGGCCCTGGGTCTGGACTCAAAGACTAGCTTAGGGGAGGCTTTCCCTGCCATATGTCCTCCCCATTGCGATATCCGCGAAGTCCGGCGGCCAAGCCAACCACACCGGACAGCATGAGCAGAGTAAGGAATAGAAAGACCATCTCTCGCCGACTTACGTTCACCTCGAACCTGTCGCCGAAGCACACCCAGATCACGACCGCAGCAAGAAACACCAAGCCAATGAGAGTTGATGCCCTGTCGAACCGCTTGCTGTTGTGGAACATAGCGATGGACAGCAGAAACGCGCCCCAAGACGACATGAACGCCAGCGCGGTGAGGCTGGTGTTATCGTCTCCGCCCATTGCGGGCAGCTCGGTTCCGAATGCAAGTCCGATGGCCAGCACGAACCCTATCGCGATCACGATAAGCGTTTTTTCGCGCACGCTACGAGTCCATCAGCCGGAAATCGGCATGCGCCGGACCTCGCTGTCCCTGCGTCCGTGTCCCCCAGCTGAGAGCGTCGATTGCATTCACCTGATAAGGTCCCTTCCAATGCTGCCGGACGCGGCCGGGCTCCAACGGTGCGGGAAAACTACGCGATGACGAGCGGCCGGGGCACCCCGGTAGCCACCGGGAGCGCCGGGGATCAGGCCCTGCGGTACCGCAGCAGCAGCAAAGGCTTGGCGAGCAGCAGGCCGGCGAGGAAGCCGCCGATATGGGCCCCGACGGCGATCCGGGCGCCGGCGGTCTCGAAGGTGAAGCCGACCAGCAGCTGCAGGCCGATCCAAGCGGCGGCCAGCCACAAAGCGTTGAGCCACAAGGCCAGCGCCGGGCTGGCGACGCGGACGCGGTTGCGGCCGAACAGCATCGCATAGGCGCCGATCACCGCCGAGATCGCGCCGCTCGCGCCGACCATCGGCACCCGCTCGAACGGGCCGAAGCCGTAATGGGCCGCGGCGGCGGCATAGGCGCCGATCAGGTACAGGGCGATAAGCCCGGCGGGGCCGAGGATATTCTCGACCGAGCGCCCGCAGAACAGCAGGATGAGCAGGTTGAAGGCGAGATGGATGATGCCGGCATGGACCAGGGTGGCGGTGAGCGGGGTCAGCGCCAGCGGGGCGAGCGGCTGGTCCGCCCCGAGGCCGGCGAGCCGGGCCGGGATGAAGCCGCCCCACATCGCCGCGACATCACCCGCCCCCAGCGCGAACACGGCCAGCCAGGCGAAGGCCGTCAACGCGGCGATGGCGAGCGTGGCGCGCGCGCGCTGCCAGCTTTCCGGCGGCCGCACGCCTAGATGAACTCGACCTTCTCGATGGAATAATATTTGTCGCCCGAGGGCGCCGACACCTCGACCTCGTCGCCGACGCTGCGGCCGATCAGCGCCCGCCCCAGCGGCGAGGAATAGCTGATCCGGCCGATCCGGGCGTCGGCCTCGGTCTGGCCGACGATCTGGTATTTGACCGGCTTGTCGTTCTCGTCGAGCAGGTGGACGGTGGCGCCGAACACGACCTTGTCGCCGGACAGCGTGGTGGGGTCGATCACCATCGCCCGGCTCAGCCGGTCCTCGATGACGGCGATCTGCGCCTCGACCTGGCCCTGGCGCTCCTTCGCGGCATGGTATTCGGCATTTTCCGCCAAGTCGCCATGCGCGCGCGCATCCTCGATCGCGGTGATGATCGCCGGGCGCTCCACCGTCTTCAGGTGCCGGACCTCGCTGGTAAGCTTCTCATAGCCCTCGGCCAGCATCGGCATCTTGTCGACCGTCGCCATCGCCACTCCCCTTTCGTCAAAAGCTCTCTTTAGACCGTCTCCCCGGTGGAAATACGGCCTGACTTGCGTGTTCGGTGGTTCAGGATCACGCTCTGGAGGCTGAATAATAGTCCTGCAGGGACTGCACTTCAAGGCTGTGCTCCCCGAGCGCCCCGATCGCCCGCACCACCGCCGCGCTCGAGGCGGCGGTGGTGAAG
>DASZDE010000135.1:0-3489 GCA_035942355.1 Allosphingosinicella sp.
GCCGGGGGCTGTCCTCACCTGATGCTGGAAAGGCCGCGCCAGCGGCCGAGGGTGAGGGGCCGGCCGTGCCCTCACCCTGCGTGCCCCCGGCTTTCGCCGGGGTCCGCTGTCCCTCTCCCCTGGAGGGAGAGGGACTGTAACCCTCCTTCCTGAGGATGTTGGCGGCGCGCTTGTAGCCGGCGAGCAAGTCGGCGCCCTCGCGC
The DNA here is from genome assembly GCA_035942355.1 of Allosphingosinicella sp. GTDB lineage: Bacteria > Pseudomonadota > Alphaproteobacteria > Sphingomonadales > Sphingomonadaceae > Allosphingosinicella. The sequence goes on from DASZDE010000135.1 coordinate 204, forward strand.
GTCTCGACGAACGCCTGCAGCGCCTTCACCCGCGCGAGCAGGCGGACGAGATCGTCCTCGCCGCCCAATGCGAACACCGCGTCGATCAGGTCGTGCCGGACCCCGGCCTCGCGCTGTTGGACCTTGAGGCGGTCTATAAGGAATGCGCGAACATCCACGATTGTTCTGTTGGCTATACCAGCGTCGCCGATCAGCAACGCCCGCTCTAACAGTCCCCGATGCTCAGCGCTGAAATGGGCCTTTGCCAATTCTTTAGCAAATGCTTCTCGGTTCGGAAGCATTCCAGCAGTGAGTTTGGACCTTAGTTCGGCAACTCGTTCCCGGAACGCTGCTCCCTTCCTTTCCTGAGTTGCCCGGACGACAGCCTCCTGTGCTTGGTCAATGTAGATACCGTAGATCCCATTCATGACGTGGTTAAGGCGACACCTAAGATCTGACCACAGAACGGTCGCGACAACACCAAGCGCTGCTCGACGAAGCGCGAACGGGTCTTTTGACCCGGTCGGAGGAAGTCCGAGAGCGAAAAAACCAACGACGGTATCCAGCTTGTCCGCCAGGCTCACCGCCACCGTCACCGGGGCGGTGGGGACTTCGTCGCCCTGGCCGACCGGCTTGTAATGGTCGCGGACGGCGTCGGCGATGGCGTCGGGCTCGCCCTGGGCGCGGGCGAGGTGGCCGCCGATGACGCCCTGCAATTCGGGGAACTCGCCGACCATAGAAGTGACGAGGTCGGCCTTGCACAGGCGCGCGGCCCGTTCGGCGAAGGCGGCGAGATCTATCCCCTCTCCCTGCAGGGGAGCATCAGGCCGCCCGTCCCCCGGACGGGCTGAGGACAGCCGGGGGCTGTCCTCACCTGATGCTGGAAAGGCCGCGTCAGCGGCCGAGGGTGAGGGGCTGCCGGCGCCCTTCACGTACGACGGGCCCTCACCCTGGTTCGCTTCGCGAACCTGTCCCTCTCCCCTGGAGGGAGAGGGGGTTATGATTCCCTGCTCGACCAGCCATTTCGCCAGCTTCGCCACCCGCTCGGCCTTGTCGGCGAGCGTGCCGAGCTTTTCGTGGAAGACGATCCCGCCGAGCTTGTCCGCCTGCTGCTCGAGCGGAACCCTCAAATCCTGCTCCCAGAAGAATTTGGCGTCGGCGAGGCGCGCGGACAGGACTCGCTCGTTGCCGGCGACGATCGCCGCGCCGCCGTCGGCCGCCTCGATATTGGCGGTGCAGACGAAGTTCGGGGCCAATTCCCCTCTCCCTGCAGGGGAGAGGGACAGGCGCGCAGCGCCCGGGTGAGGGCCTGCGGCGGACGATCCCATGCCCTCACCCTCGCCGCTCCGCGGCATTTCCCTCTCCCCTTCAGGGAGAGGGGTTAACGCGAAATATTTCTGGTTGGTGCGCATGGTGAGCTGGATCACCTCGCGCGGCACGTCGAGGAAAGCGGGGTCGAAGCGGCCGAGCAGCGGCACCGGCCATTCGGTGAGGCCGGCATTTTCGGCGAGCAGGCCCTCGTCCTCGATCAGGGCCAGGCCCGCGGCCGCGGCCAAAGCCTGGGCGCGCTCGCGGATCGAAGCCGTGCGCTCATCGGGGTCGAGGACGACGTGGCACGCGCGCAATTTCTCGGCATAATCGTTGGCGCTGCCGATGGTGATGATGCCGGGATGGTGGAAGCGGTGGCCGAGCGTGGCGGCGCCCGAGGTCACGCCCGCCACCTCCATCTTGACGATCTCCTCGCCGAACAAAGCGACGATGCCGTGGAGCGGGCGGACCCAGCGCGGGCTGTCGGTGGCGATCGAGGGCGCGCCCCAGCGCATCGACTTGGGCCATGGGAAGGCGCGGACGACGGCGGGGACGGCTTCGGCGAGCACGGCCGAGGTGGCGCGGCCGGGCTTTTCGGCGATTGCGAACAAGGTGCCGTCGCGCTCGACCAGCTGCTCGCGGGCGAGGCCGGTCTTGCGCAGGAAACCTTCGAGCGCTTGCGGCGGGGCCGAGGCGCGCGGACCCCTGGTCTCCTCGCGCACCGGCTCGGTCGCGTCCGGCAGGCCGCGCGCGATCAGCGCGAGGCGGCGCGGCGTGGCGTAGGTTTCGATCGCCTCCGCGCGGAGGCCGGCGGTTGAGAGCTGATCTGAGAAGAGACGCGCAAGATCCTGCTGCGCCTTCGCCTGCATTCGGGCAGGAATCTCTTCCGAGAGGAGCTCGAGGAGGAAGTCGCTCATGATCTCTCTCCCTGCAGGGGAGAGGGAAAGGCGCGAAGCGCCAGGGTGAGGGCATGATGGTGGCCGGACGTGCCCTCACCCTCCCACCGCTTCGCGGTGGGTCCCTCCCTCTCCCCTGCAGGGAGAGGGGTATTTTCGAGCGGGCTCATCCCGCCCATCCATTCTTTTCGATCCAGGCGGCGCAGGCGCCTTTGGCGAGGTCGCGGACGCGGCCGATATAGGCCTGGCGCTCGGCGACCGAGATCACGCCGCGGGCCTGGAGGGTGTTGAAGATGTGGCTGGCCTTGATCGCCTGGTCGTAGGCGGGGAGCGGCAGGCCCGCCTCGATGCAGCGGCGGCATTCGTCGGCGGCGTGGCGGAAGCGGTCGAACAGGCTGTCGGTGTCGGCGACCTCGAAATTATAGGCGCTGAACTCGACCTCATTCTCGTGAAAGACGTCGCCGTAGGTAACGCCCTCCCCGTTGAACGCCAGGTCGTAAACGGTGTCGACGCCCTGGATGTACATGGCGAGCCGCTCGAGCCCGTAGGTCAGTTCGCCCGCCACCGGCCTGCAGTCATAGCCGCCGACCTGCTGGAAATAGGTGAACTGGGTCACCTCCATGCCGTCGCACCACACCTCCCAGCCGAGGCCCCACGCGCCGAGCGTGGGCGATTCCCAATCGTCCTCGACGAAGCGGATGTCGTGCGTGAGGAAGTCGATGCCGATCGCGGCGAGCGAGCCGAGATAGAGCGACTGGAGATCGAGCGGGCTCGGCTTCATGATCACCTGATATTGGTAATAATGCTGGAGCCGGTTCGGGTTCTCGCCGTAGCGGCCGTCGGTCGGGCGGCGCGACGGCTGGACGTAGGCGGCCTTCCACGGATCGGGGCCGAGCGCGCGCAAGGTGGTGGCAGGGTGGAAGGTGCCGGCGCCCATCTCGACGTCATAAGGCTGGAGGATCACGCAGCCCTGCTCGGCCCAATAACACTGCAGGCGCAGGATCAGGTCCTGGAAGCTGGAGGCCGGAGCGTGTGGCACGAGCGCGTCGGTAAACCGTTCTTGTGGCGGCGCAACATAAGCAGGCGGCCGGGAAGGGTCAACC
>DASZDE010000136.1:0-3987 GCA_035942355.1 Allosphingosinicella sp.
GTACGCGGAGGCGAAGGCGGCCGAGCTCGGAGGGCTCGATCCAGGCGCCTGCGACCTTGCCGGCCTCGCCACCGTCGCCGCCGCCGGGGACAGCGCCGCCACCGACCGCGCCGCGCAGGCGATCGCGCTTGCGGTCGCCACTCATTATACCCGCGGCAGGATCGACGATGGGAGCCGGTCCGGCTCGCCTATCGCGCAAGACGCCGACCCCGACCGCCTCGCCGCCGGGCTCCACGCCGCGTTGCGCGAGAACCGGGTGCGGGCGTGGCTGCGCGGACTGCTGCCGCAGGATGCGCGCCACGCCGCGCTCCGCGCTGGCACAAGCGGCTCCGTTCCGGCCCCGAAACCGGTGCGGCGTTCGCGAGTTTAGATGTAGGATCGCCGCGGCAGGGCCGGCGCTCCCGGCACGGAGGTTCGATGCGGTTCCGAGCGAACAAGGTCGCGGCGAAGCTGGCGATGGTCGGCCTCTCGTCCGTCGGCGGGCTGCTGCTCGCCACCGCGACCATGCCGGTCGGCCCGCTGGTTCCCGACGGCGAGGCCGCGGCCGCCGCGCCGGCGGCGCCGACCCCCTTCTGGTCGCCCGCAGCATTAAGCGATCTCCAGGCCGAGGCGCTGGCGGCGGAACAGGAGGGGCTCGATGCTTCCGCCTACGGACTCGAGGAGATCGCCGCCCTCGCCGCGCGCGGGCCGAGCGGCGCCCTCGACGATGCCGCCACGCAAGCGGCGGTGGCGCTGGCGCGCGATTATGCCGTCGGCCGCGTCCCCGATTCGCGCCGGACCGGCTGGCACATCCCGCGCGACGATTTGGACCGCGAGCGCCTCATCCTCCAGCTCGAGGCGGCGATCCGCAGCAACCGGCTGCGGCCGTGGCTGCGCGGTTTGCTGCCCGGCGACCCGCGCTACGCCGCGCTGCGCGACGCCTATGCCGCCACCCCGCCCGCCGAGCGATCGCGGCGAGACCGCCTTCGCGTCAATCTCGAGCGCTGGCGCTGGCTGCCGCGCGAGATCGGCGCCGACCACCTGTTCGTCAACGTCCCCGCCTACCGGCTCGACCTGTACGAGGATGGCGAGCGGGTCGCCTCGCACGACGTGATCGTCGGCAAGCCGTCGACCCCGACCCCGCAGATCGCAGTCCCGGCCGTGTCGCTGGTGGTCAATCCGTGGTGGACGCCGCCGCCGAGCATCGCCCGCGGCCTCGGCGCCGGCGGCAGCTACGTCTATTCCGGCGGGCGACTGCGCCAGCGGCCCGGCCCCGGCAACGCGCTCGGCCGGGTCAAGCTCGACATGCCCAACCCGCACATCGTCTATCTGCACGACACGCCCGCCAAGGGCCTGTTCGGAGCGCGGTCGCGCGCGTTCAGCCACGGCTGCGTGCGGGTGCGCGACATGGCCGCGCTGGCCGCGCGCCTCGCCGAGCTCGATCGCGGCTCGTCGGGCGACGTCCGCCGCGCGCTCGCCCGCTCCGCCACCCGCACCCTCGCCTTCGAGAAGCTGCGCCCGGTCTACTTCGTCTATTTCACCGCCGAAGCCGAACCGGGCGGCGCCGTCACGCTCCACGACGACCCCTATGGCCGCGACCGGCGCGTGCTCGCCAGCCTGGACGCGCAGGCGGCCTGACCGCGCGCCGGAGCCTGTCGATCGCTAATAGCCCATCAGCGCGAGCACTTCGCGGCGGCTGCGTTCGTCGGTGCGGAACACGCCCATCATCCGGCTGGTGGTCATCATCACCCCGGGCGTGCCGACGCCGCGGGCGGTCATGCAGGCATGGCTCGCCTCGACCACCACCGCCACGCCCTGCGGCTGCAAATGCTCCCAGATGCAGTCGGCGATCTGCGCGGTCAGCCGTTCCTGGACCTGCAGCCGCCGAGCGAAGCCGTGCAGCACCCGCGCCAGCTTCGAGATCCCCACCACCCGGTCGCCGGGCAGGTAGGCGATCGCCGCCTTGCCGATGATCGGCGCGAGATGGTGCTCGCAATGGGACTGGAACGGTATGTCCTTCAACAGCACGATCTCGTCATAACCGCCGACCTCCTCGAAGGTGCGGCTGAGGTGGCGGGCCGGGTCGTCGGCATAGCCCTGCGCATATTCGCGCCACGCACGGGCGACGCGGCCGGGCGTGTCGAGCAGCCCCTCGCGCGCGGGATCGTCGCCGGCCCAGCGGATCAGGATGCGCACCGCCTCCTCGACCTCCCGCGGCACGTCGACCATCGGCGCAGGGCCGACCAGATCGCCATCTTCGGGGCTCAATTCGCTCATCTCCGCTCGTCCGCCATTGCCTCGGCCCGTCCGATACACGCCCGGCGCCGCTTTGCGAACTCCCGCGGCCGAGCATGACTGACGTTCCGGCCAGCTTCGGCCCAGATCGCTCGCAGCGCCGAAAAAATGGTGACCCCGACAGGATTCGAACCTGTGGCCCTCAGATTAGGAATCTGATGCTCTATCCTGCTGAGCTACGGGGCCGACCTGCTGCCGGATTAGGCGGCGCGGGCGCCCCGGTCAATTCTCCGCGCCGGGCTCGATCACCGGGAAAGGCAGCGGCGCGATGCCGATCCCGTCCTCGACCAGGCTTTCGGTTTGCGCGGGAGTCGCCCGGCCATGGATCGACCGCGCCGCCACCTCGCCGACATGCATCGCGCGGGCCTCCTCGGCGAAGCGGTCGCCGACGAAATCGGAATTTTCGAGCATCTTCTTCTGGGCGGCGGCCATGGCGGCAAGCACCGCCTTCACGCCTTCCGGGTCGGTGCTGACCATTTCGGTCGGCTCGGCCGCTCCGGCGCGGTTGCCTTTGGTCCCCACCCGCGGCGCCATCACCGCCTTCTCGACTCCGAGCGTGCTGCACAGCGGGCAGATGACGAGCCCGCGCCGCCGCTGGTCCTCATAATCGGCGCTCGATCCGAACCAGGCTTCGAACACATGGCCGGAGGCGGTGCAGCGCAGGTCGAAAACGATCACGGCACCAGCTCCGGCTCGCCGATCGGGCGGCGGTGGCGGATGGCGGGCAGCCGCCGGCGCACCTCCTCGACCTGGCCGGCATCGAGCTCGGTAAAGCCGAGCCCCGGCTCGGTCCCCATGTCGAGCAGCACCTTGCCCCACGGATCAACCACGAGCGAATGGCCGTACGTGTCGCGACCGTCCTCGTGATGCCCGGCCTGCGCCGCCGCCACCACGAACGCACCGGCCTCGATCGCCCGCGCCCGCAGCAGCACGTGCCAGTGCGCCTCGCCTGTCGGGACGGTGAACGCGGCCGGTATGCTGAGCACGGTCGCGCCCGCATCGCTCAGCGCCCGGTAAAGATCGGGGAAGCGAAGGTCGTAGCAGATCGACAGGCCGAGACTGCCGATCGGCGTCGCCGCCACCAACGCGCGGTCGCCGCCCGCATAAGCGGCCGATTCGCGCCAGCTCTCGCCGGTCGGGAGGTCGACGTCGAACAGGTGGATCTTGTCGTAGCGGGCGCGGACCAGGCCGGTCCCATCGATCAGGAAGCCGCGATTGACGAGCCGTCCATCGCCGCGCTCGCCGGCCAGCGCCAGCGAGCCGAGATGGACCCACAATCCGTGCCGCCCGGCCGCGTCGCGGACCGCCTGCAGGACCGGATCGCCGGCCTCGTCGCGCAAGTGCCCATCCGCCCGCTCGCGGTCCCTGTCGAGCAGGCCGCTCATCTCAGGCGTGAACAGCATCGCCGCGCCGCCCGCAGCCGCCTCTCCGGCCGCCGCCACCAGATCGCGCGCATTCGCCGCCGGATCGATCCCGGTCCGCGCCTGGTAAACGGCTATGCGCATTCAGCGCCCGAGCAGCGGATCGAGCCTGCCGGACCGTTCGAGCTCGGCCAGATCGTCGGAGCCGCCGATATGCCGCCCCTCGATGAAGATTTGCGGCACGGTGTGGCGGCCGTTCGCCCGCTGCATCATCTCGGCCCTTTTGCCGCCGTCCATGCTGATCTCATATTCGTCATAATCCACCCCCTTGCTGCCGAGCAGATGCTTGGCG
>DASZDE010000137.1:0-15074 GCA_035942355.1 Allosphingosinicella sp.
GGGTGGTTGTGGTGACCACCGCATTGGAGGAGCCCGCGAAGAAGTTGGTGGGATCTTCGGCGTAGGTCAGCGCTGTTCGTTCTTCTGCCACCAGTCCGCCATCGAGTTCCCACTCGCGGGCTCGGGTGGCGGACAGAAGCACCCGCTGGACTTCAGACTTCTCGGCAGGGGTGACAGCGACCGGGGTGTTGCGCTCAAGCCAGTCGAAGCGGGTCTCGGCGAGGGGTTTCGACCAGACTGGGCCCGCCGGGCCGTCGCACAGTGAAGTCCCGCCGTCCAGGTCACTCGGCCGGGTGGGAGCGAGCAAGCAGCTCGCCGTCCGCAGCGGCCGGCCCGACAACCCCGGAGACTGGCTGAAGTCGCTCCGCTGGATGACCCCGCTGGTCTCGTTCAGGCTCTCGCGCCAGGCGAAGCCGAGCGATCTCATCTCGCCGGCGTTGAACAGCAGCTCTCCATAGCGGTAGGAGAACTGCACACCATCGCTCGACGGATCGTCGACGAGTACACGGGCAACGAGGTACGTCGAGGGAACGGGCCGCACGAGCGGATAAGAGACCTCCCCCACCCCCGGCTCGTAAACCCGGCGCCAGGGAAAGCCGTCCTGGCCGCGGAAGGGTTTCCCCATCGGCTGGTAACTGATCGCGGTCGTCAGACCGAACCCGTTGGAAATGCGCGCCAGCATGTCCGCACGGCTGCCTGCGTTGAGCAGTATGTTCGCCGGCGAGATCTCGTTGGAGGGTCCGGCGGCATACGATTGCAGCACGTCGAGCAGGCCGTCGGCATTGAGGTCGAAAAAGCGCACACCCCGGTCGCGGCCGTCCTTGTCGATGAACGCGGGAACGGCCTGCACTACGTCGTTCGGGGCGGCGGCGAACGCATTGCCGGTGTTCAGCCAGAGCCGCCGGTCGGGGTTGTTGTCCGAGCCCATCCGGGCAGCTAGAATATCGGCCAACCCATCGCCGTTGACGTCGACCAGGCGGAACGCGGGGTCCCCGTCCCGGTCGGCGATGGCATCAAGCGGGATGCGGTAGTTCGGCGCGGCCACGAAACCCCGGCCGGTACTGAGCCATGTCGCCGAACTGTTGGTAGACCCGCGCCGTTCGCTGTGGACGATATCGACCAATCCGTCGCCGTTGAGGTCCGACCACTGCACGAGCGAGCGCGCGTTCCCTGACGGTTCGTCAAGCCGAACCGGGATGGTCATCAAGTCGAGGCGCCAGCCGCTGCCGGTATTCTTCCAGACCTCCTTGAGAATCCTCGTTTTGTCCCATGGATGAGCGAAGGACGCGACGAGGTCCGCCAGCCCGTCCCCGGTCACGTCGGCAACGAGCACCCCGAGATCAGTGGTTCCTGGCTCGTAGCGCGATCCGAAGGCGACAAGTGGAACGGGTGGGGCGTAAGCGGGGGCAAGCTCCCAGCTGTCGCCACGGTTGAGATAAGCCGACGACTCGAACAGTTCGCGGTTCCATTCGCAAACCTGGCCGTTTTCTCCAGGACTGCAGGTCTGAGCCTGGCGATTGTCGCCGAACCGTTGAGCGGCGATCGAGCCGACGATCAGGTCGGCTCGCCCGTCGCCGTTGACGTCGGCGATCCGCAGACCGCTATCGCCCGCTGCCTCGGTGGCGAAAACGACGCCGGCGGGGGGCGCGAGCGGCGATGCCGAAGCGTCTGTCCACACGCGCCGGCCGTCGGCTCCGCGGGTGTTCAGCCAGAGCTTGCGCTGCCGTTCGCCGTTCGCGCGGTTGTAGCTGTAAAGGAGGTCGACCTGACTGTCGCCGTTCACGTCCGCGAATTGTACGGGCGAACCGGCGATACCGTCACCGGCAAACGGCAGCGGGGGCTTCAGGCCTGGCTCGGATTTCCATCCGGCTCCGGTATTGAGGAACGCGTCCGACGCGACCTCAAGCCTGCCGTCACGGGTCGCGTCGCGACGGTAAAGCACGTCGAGCAGTCCGTCCGCGTTGAGGTCTACGAAGCGGATCCCGCGATCCTGCATGTCGCTGCGGGCAAACACGACCTTCGGTGCATAATTCGGCGCCGGGATCAGCGCGTCGATTCCGCCGATCAGGACGGTCCCGAAGCTGTCCCGCGTATCGCCAGGGAGCAAGATGTCCGAGCGGGCGTCACCGTTGACGTCGACCACGATCGGCTGCGCCCGGTATTTCTGCTTGAGGTCGGCGAGCAAGGGAGGAACGAAGGCCGAATCCGCCCGCCACCCCCCGGCGGCCTGCGCGAGGTGCGCCGACGAGACGATCGCGCCCATTTCGTCGCGGCGGTGGATCAGTACGTCGGTCAGGCCGTTGCCGTCGAAGTCACCCGTAACCGGCTGTAGCGACTTCCCGCCTGTATCTAGAACGGAGAAGTCCGGCGTCATCGCAGGCAGCTGCGACCAGCCCCCAGGCGAGCCGGCGAGGGCGATTCGCACGACGCCTGCAATCAGAAGGTCAGGGCAGTTGTCGGCATTGAGCTTCGCCGGGAGGACGGTATCGAGACCTGCGCCGCCAGCAGGCAGGTAGCTTTCCCCGAGCGGCTCCCAGGCTCCGCCCGTCAGCCGCCAGCCGCGCCAGCTCGAGGCGCCGTTCACAGCCACCCGTGCCAGGACCTCGTCGCGGCCGTCGCAATCGACGTCGAGAACCATGCTTTCGGCAAGCGGTGCCGGAAGCGCGGGGCCCGGCGCTGCGCCCCAGCCGGTGCCGGTATTGACGAGGACTCCACGCTGGTCGCCAATTTCGAACAGCAGGTCGGCGCGCCCGGCGCCCGACAGCCTTGCCAGCACGGCCGAGCCGGAACGCTTACCCACTTCGCTCAGATCGAACGGAAGCTTGTACCCTTCGGCCGCCTCCCAGCCGGCGTCGCCCGCCAGGAATGCGCTGTCGGCCCGGCTGCCGTCGGCGCGCTTGGTTCGCTGGACCAGGTCGGTGCGGCCGTCGCCGTTGATGTCTCCCGCCAGCGCCCCGAGGTCTCCGCCGTCGGCGGTGGCGAACGCGAAAGGGGGCTTGAACTTGTCCTCCGGCACCCACGCGCCGGCCGTGTTCGCGAAAGCAAAGGATTCGAGCTTGCCCTCAACCTCGAGCCCGAACAGGAGATCGGGGCTCGCATCGCCGGCTGTCACATTGCCGGCACGGTAGCCGAGACCGAGCGCCTCCTGCGCGGCGAATGCGATGACGGGCAACTGGGCGGGCGCGGGCGTCCAGGAAACCGATGCATCGGTGTAGGCGAACCGGACCGGAGAAATTTCACTTCCGTCGGTGCCGAACTCGTGGATGGTGGTCAGGAGAAACCGGCCGGCGGTCGTGGTGTCCTGGTAGTCGAAGATATATCGCGCAAGCTGTGATGTGGCCGGAGAGCCTCCGAGCAGGCCCGACCACACGCTCTTGAGGCGCCGATCGCTCGTTATCGGCTGCCCCGCGACGTACGCCGTCGTGCTACGGGGAGCGGCCTCGTATTCGAAGGTTATCGCCGCGAACGGTTCGCGGTCGACTCCGTTGCTGTCGCGGTGGCCGGTATATTTGACCGCCGCCAGATTGTAATCGCCTTGGCCGTTCTGCAGGTATTCGAAGATCATGAAGTTGCCCGAGGTGTCCTCGATGCGGCTCACGGCCTGGAGCAGGACGGCCCCGCGGACGGCGATCCGACTGCTGCCGCCGCCGTCGAAGATCAGCCGCAGGCCACCCTTGGTCTGCACCTCGAAGCCGGCCGAGGCGAACGCGTTCCCGATCCTTATGATCCGGCTGTGGTCGTCGTTTCTCTTGCGGTACTCGGTCCGCTGCGCCCCGCCGCTGCCGGTCCGCGCGAGGGGGACCAGTTCCTCGCCATCTAGAAACAGCAGGTCGCTTTCGTCGAGATTGACCCCCGTTATCCGGCCGTGGGGACGAAGAGTGCGCACGCCGCGGGTGATCGTCGACACGCCGACCAGGCCCCACCCGGCACCCAGCGGCCCACCGATATTCTGACTACTGTAAGAAAGAGTGAGGCTGGGGGCGAGCCCGGACGCGCCCGGAACAGAACGGATGGGAAGCGAATAAGTAGAAGAACCCGCAGCGGTGACGTCGAACGATCCGTTAACTGCTCCGACTTCTTGCGCTGCCGCCTGCTGCGAAAACAGCAGGCCGACCAACAAGACAAGCGCTCGAGCTGCCCGAATCACTTTAGCCCCCATGTGACAAGATTAACGCGGATCAAGAAGTGGTGCCAGTCAAATGGACCAAATGCGTCGACACTGGTTGGCGACTGGTTCAAATGGTTAACGGGGGTGTCCGGTTTCGGCGGGGGCAGCTTGGTAAGGCTGGGCGCCCCACTCTGGATCTTTAGGTGTTGGACAGCCAACTGAACGAAGGTCCGCTTCCCGCGCCCCGTCACGCGAAAGCGGGCAGTCAGCTCACGGCCACAAGCGGCCGCCAAGGCCCACGCGTCGTCCGACGGGGTGCCGCGAGATGTCACCTTATCCCGCTCGCTTGTTACCTATGCGTTACCAGACGCAGATTTAGGTAACAGAAGAATTGCGGAAAACTGGCGCGCCCGGCAGGATTCGAACCTGCGACCCCAAGCTTAGAAGGCACGTGCCGACAACCACACGACGGGCGCCCTACGGTAGATTGGTGGCCTCTAGCACCGAGTCCGGCGTTGAGGCGCCAACTCCGGTCCGGTCTTCTCCACCTGCTACCGTTCCACTAAGCTTCTGAGGCCACGCGTAGTCGGGGGAAGCGGCTGATGAAGACGATTGAAGAGGCTTTGGGGCTGGCCAGGCGGTACGCCCCCACCGCGATTGCCCACCTGCTCCTGGCGGTATGGTTTGGCCTTTTCGTGCTTGATCTTTCTGCGATCCAGAGCGGGGAAGACTTATGGACGCGTTTCCAAGGGGATTTGGAGAGCGCTCTCCGAGCCGTAGGGCTATCACTGGAGCGTTGGTACGTATTAGTAGCCCTGCTCATTGGCTATCTAACCGCGTTCGAAGCAATAAGAGAGCTTATCGCTTCGCTGCCGGTATTGCGCATCGTCTATCGACCCGAGTTTGACCCGCGGCTCCTCGCCGCAGCCCGCGAGAAGCTTAAGCTGAAGCCCCATCTGTGGCTGGTAGGGGACGCGCTTAGGCAGTTGATTGATCGCACGAAAGAACAGGTGCGTCAGAGGAACGAGACCTACCCCTACCAGTGGCTGACGGCCCGCGAGCAGAGCCTGCATGTCTATCATGGGAACCTGCTCATAGGATTGTTGGTAACGGTGACGTGGGCCGCGGCTGGATCTCCGCGGGCGGCGCGCTCGTCGCAGGCAGTCTGGCTAACTGCGCTCCTCCTGCTGGCATGCGTCGCCGCGCTGCGATGGTACCTGAAGCGCCTCCGCAATCGACATCTCGAGCTGGCAGGACATTGGGCACTTAGCCAAGTGGAACTGGCGGACGACCATGATTGGCAGCTTAATTATGAGCTTAATCGAGTCGTTGAGCGGCAAGCACAACATCAGCGGGCAAGAAGGCGTCACCCCTCTACACTCCTGAACGACTGGCTCTCACGCCTGCCTCGCCATTGGGCAGACTCGTTGCGCAGGCGCATTGAATTTCCACGCCTGAATGCCGAAGATGATTGGGAGCTACTCGCATCCGCGCGCAGGCGCTTCAAGGACGAGGATCCTCCAAAAGCAGCCTCGCTCGATGCTACTCCATTCGCCGGGTCATTCGGTCCGCTGCTTGAACGGCATGGGACGGGCCTCTTCATATTGGTGCCAGAAGGATCGGAAATCGCGCTGGCCGTAGACCGGGCAGGGATGAGCTTTTCCTTTTCGGCTCGTGAACACGGCGCGAGGGGGTTCGGGCTCTCGCTCCAGGGCCGCAACGGCGATAACGTGGAGCGACTCCGCCTGAGGGTGATAACTGTTAGGGGGCGGGGATTTATCGCTCACGCGGGAAATCAGCATCTCGCGCGTCTGATTGTCGGCGATCGCCCGGATGATCGGGACGGCTGGCGGGACCTCATGCGTGCAGAGCGGGGTGGCGCAGCTCTGTTGGACGAGGGGGGAGCCGGAGTAGCGGAAATCAATGGCGTGTCGGTCACGCGTGCCGCAGAGCTTGAGTTCGGCGCGAGCTACGTCGTCGGCATCGAGACGGAAGCAGGCACGGCGGCGCGCGTCGCGCTGCAAAGTTTCAGAATCGACGGTAGCGAGCGAATTCTTTTCGCATGGTCTTTCTTGGAGGCAAGTGCTGGCGATGGAGCGCGTGAAGCAGACGAGGTGCTTCCGTGGTGGCAGCCGCGCGCATGGAAGGGCTTGATACGGCCACGCCCGCGGTGAAGCTTAGACCCAGCAGATTCGCTCGTGGGGACACTTGGGGGTACGAACTTGTACCACCCGCGGAACAAGCGGCTGAGAGCGCGACCTTCATGGTCCCTTGGAGGAGCACTGCGGTCCTGGGACGTCCTTGGAAGATTGGACGTGCTGCGCGCGGGGCGAGCGCAACGTCGCGTCCCCATGCAGGTCCTCACGAGAAGAAATAGAGGATGTATGCAAAAACCAGTAATGCGTAGAAGCTCATGATCGTGGCGGCGTTCGAAGCCAGCATGATCCACCAGGTGTTCCGAATTCTCCAATCCGAGGATTCCAGCAGGACCCAGTTCAATCGATAGGACCCAAGCACGCCGCAAACAGCGAACGGCAGCAAGCCCGCAAAAAGAAGCCAGCTTGAAGCCGCCCCGACAGCGGCGGGTTCCAAGCGCGTCAATATCTCGACGAGCAAAACGATTGTTGCTCCGATGCAATTCGGGATGAACATCGTCGTTGCCATCACGAGGAGGTAGGCGCTCCACACCTTATCGACGTCTTCTTGGCGGCGCTGAACATGTTCGGGGTGAAAACGCAGCCACAGACGTGTGAAGAAGAACGCGTTCAGGATGATAGCGACGGCGCCGGCAACCGCATTGAAAAACCCGAACCGTGCGGCCTCCAACGCCTTGGCATCCCGGCGCATCGTTTCGGTAGTCTCCTGCAAGGGATCGAACATGCGGGGCAAAAGAGCCTGACAGCGTCTCCCGGCCGTAGGGTTTGAAGATGCCGTGATTTCGCACGTCATCCGAGCCTCCGCCCTCAACTCTGCCACCTCGATCTCCCAGGCGCGCACTTGTTCGTGCATGCGCTGGGCCGGATCCGACGGCAGGACTCCCGCGAGGTTAATGGCCCAAATCATGGACACCACCAGAAGGTAAGGCGCGGTCGCGCAGAAGAGGGCGTAGGCGCCGACGTGCTTGCGCCTTTTCGAGATCGTCAGCTTTGGGCGATCCAAGATGCCCTTCCGGATCTCCCGAAATGAACCGGGCTTCATCCATTCCGGAAGCGCGGTCATAATGGCATCGATGGAGGCGGATACCCCGAATGTCCGGCGTTCCATTTCTTCAATCCCCCTGCGGCTGATGACGAGCGATCCTTGTGACTCGATCTCGCCCAAACTGCTCAGGTTATTGATCCGTTTTGATTGCATCTGGCGCCGAGTTCGAACGGTCACAGCGAGTCTGCAGCGGTCGCCTCAGCCGGAGAGTCGCCTTCCGGTCAAAAGCAGCCCCCAGAGTATGTTCAAGCAGCATTCAAAAGATAATATCCCCCGCCACCAGGGGCGAGGGCCGGTGGATCAGGAGCTTTTGAGTTTTTGCACGAGCAACGACCCTAGTCACTCGATATCTTCAGTGCGTCGAGCGTCTCGGGTGTTATGGTTCCGGTCACCGTTAGTCCAACTGCCGATTGGAACTCGCGCAGGGCCGCACGCATCGAAGGGCCCACCTCACCGTCAACGTCGCCTTGATAATAGCCTTGGCCGAGGAGCCCGATCTGCACCCGCCGGACGATGGACTGGAATTGTGCCGAACGCCCGCTGAGCACGCGCGGCGCTGAGCCGGCCTCGCCGACCGCGCCGCTCGGTGAGGCCGCGATTGCTGCCGAAGGGGCCGTGACGGCCGCCTGAGAGTCTCGTCGCCATCCGTGAACGTCCGCGGCGGTCCCCGCCCGCATATTTGACGGTTATTTGACGGTTTTGGCGGTGGAGGTGCTAAGTGCTTGATTTTGCTGGTGACCCCTACGGGACTCGAACCCGTGTTTTCGCCGTGAGAGGGCGACGTCCTGGACCGCTAGACGAAGGGGCCGTCCACGCCCGCCAAGCTGCTACTGTCGCGGGCGCCCGAACACAAGCGGGTTGCGGGAAGAGCGGCCCATAGGGGCGCGCGGGCGCCGCAGTCAAGCTTGCGCAGCCGCCATGATTGAAGGGCTGATTCCACGTCCGAAGTCGAAGTGGGACGACGCTTCGACTTGAGACGATCAGGCTCTAGGGCAACCTGCTCATCGCCAGGGCGAACCGGTAGGCGTCGGCTCCGATCGGGGTGCCCGCTTGCGGATAAGGAGTGACGGCGGCAAGCGTCAGCCGCTGCGCCGCGGGGAGCGCAAACGGCCGTTCGAGTGCCACCACGATCTCAGCCGGCCGGCGGCGGCCGACCTTCACCCGCAACCGCACCGTCCCCGCCTGGATGCACTGGACGCCAATAGGACAGCGGCTATCCTCTTCCACCGCCAGGGGGGTGACGTCGACGCCGTCCAAGCTTGCCGTCTCCCCCAGCGCTATCGTCGCCTCAACTTCGCCCGCACGCTCGGCGGTTGGCGCGGTCGTGGAGACCTCCGTCGCGGCGCAGGCGCAGGCGGCAAGCGCGAGCGGAACGACGATGCAAGGAAAGGCGCTGGTCATGGGGGTCCTGGCGAGGCTCATAGCCGAAACGACGGGGAGCGGGGGCGGTTGCACGCTCCCGCGCGTCCGGCTCGTCGGCGCGGGCCTCAAGCGGCCTGAGCGCTGTCGCTGCTGCCAAGCGTCTCGGCCAGCAAATTGGCCAGCTCGATCGCCTGGCGGGCATTGAGGCGCGGGTCGCAATGACTGTGGTAGCGGTCGGCCAGATCCTGCTCGAGGACCGGGTCGGCGCCGCCGGTGCATTCGGTGACGTCCTGCCCCGTCATTTCGATGTGGATGCCGCCGCCGGCGCGGCCCTCCGCGCTTGTCACGGCGAAGAACATTCTCACCTCCACCAGGATCGCCGTCAGCGGGCGCGTCTTGTATCCGGAGGCGGCCTTGATCGTGTTGCCGTGCATCGGGTCGCACGACCATAGAACCGGATGGCCTTCTCGCTTCACGGCCCGAAGCAAGGGAGGCAGAGCGGTTTCGACGCGTTCGGCACCCATCCGGGCGATGAGCGTGATCCGTCCCGGCCGGCGCAGGGGATTCACCGTGTCGAGCAGGGTCAGCAGCGTGTCGGGATCGAGCGAAGGCCCGCATTTGATCCCGAGCGGGTTGGCGAGGCCGCGGGCGAATTCGACATGGGCCGAACCTGGAAACCGCGTGCGGTCGCCGATCCACAGCAGGTGGGCGCTGCTGGCATAGTGACGGCCGGTGGCTTGGTCGGTGCGGACGAGCGCCTGCTCGAACGGCAGCAGCAGGGCTTCGTGGCTGGTGTAGATCCTGGCTCCGTCCGCGGCGGCAAGATCGCGGAGGTGCGCGAGAGTGGCGCTGGACTGGGCATAGGCGCGGAACATGCGCTCCGGATCGGGCGTGCGCGCGGCGGCGTCGAACGCGATGCCGTTGACGATGTCGCCTCGGTAAGCGGGCAGGACGCGGCTTCCCTTGGTTTCGGGATCGGTCGAGCGCGGCTTGGCGAACTGGCCGGCCATACGGGCAAGACGGATGATCGGAAGGCCGGAAGCCGCGGCGAGCCGTTCGGCGATAGTCGCGATCAGGCGGTAGCTGGCGCGGATGTTGGCGGTCGAGAATTCGGCGAAGCTTTCGGCGCAATCGCCGCCCTGCAGCAAAAAGGCGCGCCCCTCCTGGGCTTGGGCGAGCGCGGCCTCGAGCGAGTCGGCTTCCGCCGGGGCCACGAGCGCCGGATAGGCGGCGAGCTCGGCAATCGTGGCGGCAAGCGCGCGCGCATCGGGATAGACGGGCTGCTGCCGCGCGTCGCGGTTACGCCAGCTCCCGGATGTCCAGTCCTGCGCCATCGGCGGCTCCATCGCGGATTGAAGTCAGGCGCGCAAGCAGGAAGGCCTCCACGGCATCGGCGATGCGGGCGGCGGCGCGGCCGTCGCCGAAGGGGAGCGCCGGCATCGCCATGCGGGCGTAGCGATCCGGCTCGGTAAGCAGCCGGGATACGGCCGCAAAGATGCGGTCGGCGTTGGTGCCGACGAGCTCCATATTGGCGGCCGCCTCCGGCCGCTCGGTGACGTTGCGGAGGACGAGGACGGGCCGGCCGAGGGCGGGGCCTTCCTCCTGCAACCCTCCGCTGTCGGTGAGGATCAGCCAGCTGGCGACCATCAGCCGCACCATCTCGCCATGCTCGACCGGCGGCAGCAGCGTGATATGCGGTTCGTCCGACAACAGATGTTCGATCGCAGCGCGCACATGGCGGTTCGGGTGGAGGGGGAGGACGATTTCGACGGGCAGTTCGGCCACCAGCCGCCTGAGCGCGGCGGCGATGCGCGTCATGGCTGCGCCCTGGTTTTCGCGGCGGTGGCAGGTAACGAGGATGAGCTTGCGATCCGGTCGCCGCTCCGGTCGGGGCAAGGCCGTGCGGGCGGCGTAGAGCGCGTCGATTCCGGTATTGCCGGTAATGTAGATCCACGCGTTGATCTGCCGATCGACAGCCAGGTTGTTGGCGGCTGCCCTGGTCGGGGCGAAGAGAAGGTCGGAAAGGCGATCGATCGCGATCCGGTTGCCTTCTTCCGGCCAGGGTTGCCGAAGGTCGAACGAACGTAGGCCCGCCTCCACGTGGCCGAGCGGAATGCCGCAGGCCCTGGCAGCGATTGCCCCTGCGACGGCGCTGGTGGTGTCGCCCTGCACAAGCATCAGATCGGGAAGGCGTGCGGCGAGGTGACCGCAAATGGCGGCCTGGATCCGCTGCCGGAGACGATCGACGCTTTGCTCGCGCGGATCCACGGCCAGGTCATGGACGGCTGCAGGAAGGTTGAGCAGGCCAGCGGGTAACGCATGTTGGCCTGTGAGCAGCAGCTGCTGGCAAAGGCCGCGCTCGGCCAGCGCGCGCAGCACCGGCGCCATCTTGATCGCCTCGGGGCGGGTGCCGACGACGGACACAATGCAGGCGGGCGGAGCCGAGGGCGCCCGATCGGACATCAGCCGACCCCGCGCCGAGCTGCTTCCAGTGATCGCGATTCTTGCCATTCCCCCTCGCAAGCCGCACGTTCAGCCGGTAAACGTTTCGGCGCCGAATCGCGCGTCGTCAACCTGTTCCTCAATATTGATCCCGCAGCGCGGGCGCGGCAAGAAGGGACGAGATAGGTGTAGAGCGTGAAGCCAAGGCCGGCCGCAAGGGTGCGGAACGCTGCGGGGGATGAAGGCCGGAATGCTGATAGCGCAGATCACCGACGTGCATTTGGGTTTCGAGCCGAACAACCCGGCCGAATTCAATCGCAAGCGACTCGACCGGACGCTCCGGATGCTGTGCACGATGAAGCCGCAGCCCGACCTGCTGCTGATCACCGGGGACCTCGCCGACACCGGCGATGACGGCGTGTCCTACCGCCGCCTCCGCAGCGCGGTGGGAGGGTGCCCGTTCCCGGTCCATTTGTGCCTCGGCAATCACGACACGCGCGCATCCTTCGGCAGCTATTTTCCCGACGTGCCGGTAGCGGACGGCTTCGTCCAATATGCGATCGAGGAGTTTCCCGTGCGACTCCTCGTGCTCGATACGCTTGAAGAGGGCCGCCACGGCGGCAATTTCTGCGAAGTGCGCGCGGCCTGGCTGAGCGCGCGCCTTGCCGAAGCGCCCGAGCGGCCGACCATCCTCGTGCTCCACCACCCGCCGATCGAGACCGGGCTGAGCTGGATGACCGAGCGGCCGGATGCCGAATGGGTGCAGCGCCTGCGCGAGATCGTCGTTGCCCACCCCAACATCGTGGCCATGCTTT
Source organism: Allosphingosinicella sp. (assembly GCA_035942355.1). Taxonomy (GTDB): domain Bacteria; phylum Pseudomonadota; class Alphaproteobacteria; order Sphingomonadales; family Sphingomonadaceae; genus Allosphingosinicella. Next base: position 11,929 of record DASZDE010000137.1, read on the forward strand.
CGGGTCATCTGCATCGCGGCGTGATGACGCGATGGGCGGGAACCGCCTTGATCGTCTGCCCGTCAACCGCGCCGCAGGTGGCGCTCGATCTCGGCGAGATTGATCCCGAGCGGCCGGACGGGCGGCCGATGATCGTGGCCGATCCGCCCGGCTATGCGGTTCACTACTGGAACGGCGAAGGCCTGATCACCCATTTTGACACGGCCGACGAACATACGGTGCTGGCGCGCTACGAGCCGGCGCTGCAGCCGCTCGTGCGGATGCTGTTCGCGGAGAAGAGGAACGACTGAAGGGGGAGCGGCGCGAGAATTGAGCGGCGTTGTCACCGTCAATTCCCCGGCGGAAGCCCCGCAGGGGATCGTCCCGTCTTTCCAGCAAGGCTCACCGGCGGAGGCCGCCGGCCTCGGCGAGGCGGCGGTTGCTTTCGCGCAGCTTGGCCCGGAGCGCGGCGGTGAAGCCATGTTCAAGGGCGCGGCGGACCTCGTCATGCTGGTCGAGATACGGGCGAAGCTTATCGGCCGGAGCGCACCAGAAGCGCGCCGGGCCGGCAAGCTCCACGGTCGCGCTCGCCTGCTCGCCCGAAAAGAGGGTGACCTCCCCGATCAAGTCGCCCGAGCGGCAGAGACCTACCTGCCGGCCCTGGCTGATCACCCGCGCCTGGCCCGCGGCCATATAATAAAGGTGGCTGATCGGCTCGTCCTCCCGGGTGAGGATGTCGCCCGCTTCACCCGAGAGCCAGAAACCCTGATCGAGAAGGTGGCGCGCGCTGCCGCGCGGCACCTTGGCGAGCGGGCCCTTGAGGAAGGTCTCCTCTTCGGGGCTGAACCGGACCTTGCCGCTCGCGTAAAGCCGGTGGCCGAGCAGCAGCAAGGCGGCAGCGAGCAGAAGCCCCCACATCAGCCCGCCACCGATGCTTTGCGACCAGAAAATCGCGTGCAGCAGCCCTACCAAGGCCGCCGCGGCGAGGAGGGCGCGGACCCGGTGCAGGGCCGGCTGGAACACCGCCGCGATCAGCAGGACGAAAGGCAGGAAGCCCGCCAGCGAGCCCCATGGGATGGAGAAACCGACTTCGCTCGCTTCCATCTCACGCTTCCCTTGGAAACAGGCGGCGTATGCGCCAGATTCTTCGGCATGCAAAGAGCGCCGGCCGAGTTGCCAGCGGCTGAGGCTCCCTTATAAGGCGCGCACCTAAGCGGCTGTCCAGCCGCGCCCGATTCCGGAGAAAGCAGGGAGAGACAGTTGAAAGCACTTCTTCTGGCGAGCGCCGCCACGCTTGCGCTGACCGGCTGCACGACCGTCAACCAGGATGCCGCCGAGGTCGACAGGCCTGCGGCCGAGCGCGCGCCTGCCCCGGCCGAGGCGAGCCCGGCCGCGCCGATGCCCGATAATGTCCTGCTGGCGGATTGGCAGGGTCCGTTCGAAGGGGTCCCCCCGTTCGACAAGGTGGCCCCCGAGCTGTTTCCCGCCGCGCTCCAATACGGCATCGACGAGCAGCGGCGCGAGGTGCTCGCGATCGCGGACAACCCTGCCGCACCCACCTTCGCCAACGTGGTTGAGCCGCTCGAAAAGGCCGGGCAGCGGCTCGATCGCGTGCTGTCGGTGTTCGGCGTCATGACCAGCAACATGACCAACCCGCAATATCAGGCGCTCGACAAGGAATGGTCGCCCAAGCTGTCCGCCGCCTATGACGAGATCGTCCTCAACCCGCGGCTCTTCCAGCGGGTGAAGGCGGTGTACGAGGCGCGCGCCAGCTCGGGCCTCGACGCCAAGCAGCAGCGGCTGGTGACGCGGCTGTACGAAAGCTTCGTGCGCCGCGGCGCCAACCTCGACGAGGCGCAAAAGCAGCAGCTGTCCGCCTACAACCAGCAGCTGGCCGAGCGGTTCGCCACCTTCAGCGAGAAGGTGCTGGCCGACGAGAGCACGCATATCGTCGCTACCGAGGCCGAAATGAAAGGCGTGCCGGCCGACGTCAAGGCCGCCGCCGCTTCGGCCGCCAAGGAGCGCGGGCTTCCCGCCGGCCAATATGCGATCGTCAACACGCGCTCGGCCGTCGATCCCGTCCTGACCTTCGCCGACAACCGTGCGCTGCGGGAAAAGGTCTGGAAGGCCTTCGTCAACCGCGGCGACAATGGCGGCGCGAACGATACCAACGCGGTCATCGCCGAGATCGTGAAGCTGCGCGCGGACCGGGCCAAGCTGCTCGGCTTCCCGACCCACGCCCATTGGCGGATGCAGGACACGATGGCGGTCGAGCCGGCCAAGGCGCAGGACCTGATGATGCGGGTCTGGCCGGCCGCGGTCGCGCGCGTGAAGGAGGAGGTCGCCGATCAGCAGAAGCTCGCCGGCAGGTCCATCACCATCGAGCCGTGGGACTATCGCTATTATCAGGAGAAAGTCCGCAAGCAGCGCTACGATCTGTCGCAGGACGAGGTTAAGCCCTATTTCGCGCTCAACAACATCATCGAAGCCTCCTATTGGGCGGCCGGCGAGCTGTACGGGCTCGACTTCAAGGAGATCACGGGGACGGTGCCGGTCTGGCACCCGGACATCCGCGTCTACAGCGTCACCGACCGGGGCACGGGCAAGCAGGTCGGCATCTTCTATCGCGACGATTATGCCCGCACAGGCAAGCGCTCAGGCGCCTGGGCGACGACGTTCCGGAGCCGGGCCGGGCTGCTCGGCGACGACATCGTGCTCGGTTCCAATAATAACAATTTCGTCAAGCCGGCGGCGAACGAGCCGGTGCTGATCAGCCTCGACGATGCCGAGACCCTGTTCCACGAATTCGGCCACGCAATCCATTTCTTCCTGGGGAACGTGCATTATCCGAGCCTCGGCAACACGCCGCGCGACTTCGTCGAATATCCGAGCCAGGTGAACGAGAATTGGCTTCTGACCGAGCCGGTGCTGAGCCGCTTCGCCAAGCATTACAAGACGGGCCAGCCGATGCCGAAATCCCTGATCGAGAAGATCGAGAAGGCGGCGACGTTCAACCAGGGATTCGCCACCGCCGAATATCTCTCCTCGGCTCTCGTCGACATGATGCTGCACATGGATCCTGACTGAATCGTCGATCCTGATGCCTTCGAGCGGGAGGCGCTTCAGAAGATCGGCATGCCGCGCGAGCTGGTGATGCGGCACCGGCT
>DASZDE010000138.1:0-28637 GCA_035942355.1 Allosphingosinicella sp.
TTCCAGGGCAATGGCGGCGTGATGGCGATGTACACGACCGATGCGATCAACACCAATATGGCGAACAATGCGATCGCTCCGGCCGGCGGCGGGCTGCCGCACAACAACATGCAGCCCTATCTCGCGCTCAATTTCTGCATCGCCCTCCAGGGCGTCTTCCCGCAGCGGCCGTAGCGGCCGCCTTCGTCGCCAGACCGAATTCGAAGGAGCCGAAAGATGTCCGAACCCTTCCTCTCCGAGATCAAGATCGTCCCGTTCCCCCAGGCGCCGGTGGGTTGGGCTCTGTGCAACGGCCAGCTCCTGCCGATCAACCAGAACCAGGCCCTGTTCGCCCTGCTCGGCACCACCTACGGCGGCAACGGCCAGACCACCTTCGCCTTGCCCAATTTGCGCGGCCGGGTGCCGATCCATTTCGACAACAACAGTCTCGGAACGGCCGCGGGCTCGACGTCGGTCACGGTCAACATCCAGCAGTTGCCGACCCACACGCACATGCTGCAGGGCACCACGGCCGCGGTGCCGGCCTCCGCCGCCAATGCGACGCCGGGCGCGTCCGGCACCAAATTTCTGGCGCCGAGCATCGCCTCGATCCAGGGCGGCCAGACTTCGCCGGTCCAGCTTTATGGCGGCGCGGCCAACCTTGGCACGATGGACCCCAATTCGTGCACCAACGTCGGCGGCAGTCAGCCGCACAACAATATGATGCCCTATCTGGTGCTCAACTTCATCATCGCGCTCCAGGGCATCTTCCCGAGCCGCAACTAATGCGCGCGCCGGCTGCCTTCCTGGACCTGCCGGCGCCGCCCGCCTGATCGAGTTTTCCGGGCCTGCGCCATTCGGCGCCGGGCGGGCCCCGACCTACTTGTCGTGCGGATGGTCTTCCGGCTCCCGCCGATTGACATGCTGCCTGCGCCGGTCGCGCTGGGGCGGCGCGGCGCGCCGCTGGGGCGCGTCGTACCTCGGGGGCGCTGCGTGCCGGGGAGGCCGGTAATTCGGGCCGATCCGCTCCCTGGGGTCGCTCGCCGCGTCGAGCGCTCGGTGCGCGTCCTGGCCCGCCTTGTAGGTGCGCAGGTCGCGCAGCTGCGAGCGCGTGTTCCTCGCCGCCGCCCGGATGATGCCCGGAATATCGCTCGCGTCGATCTCGCCCGTAAAGGCGGCTTCCACCAGCATCTGCCTGAACAGGTCGCGCGGAACAAGCAGCGAGACGGTGCCGACGTTGGATTGGTAGGGGACGACGATCCCGCCCTCCTCGATCTGGCGAATCCGCTGGTCGGTGTCGCCCTGAAAGGTGGTGACTCGGGGTCGGTCCTGGAGCGCCAGCGCCGCCTGGGCTGCCTGCGGGACCGCAAGCAGCAGAAGCGGAAGGAGGAGAAGAAAGCGAACGCGGTTACGGAGACGCATTGTCGATCTCCTTTTCTGCGGTGGGCGCAACCTAGCACATCCAGCGCGCTTCACCTAGCTCCCGCGACATGGCCCGGGATGCCGGCTCCGTTTCGCCTGATTTAGTGCGGGTGGCCCGGGCAAACGGCCCGGGAATTCCATGGCGCCGTCGAATTGCCGGGATGGCGCCGAAATGAAGAGACGATTGTATTGGCGCGCCGAAAGACGCTATGCAGCGGCATGGGCAGGGCCTCCGAAGAGTTCGACTTCGTGATGATCAAGCCGTCGCATTATGACGACGACGGCTACCCGATCGTGTGGTGGCGCACGCTCATCCCGTCCAATTCGCTGGCCGCGCTGAACGGCATCGCCCGCGATTGCGCCGCCCGTCAGGTGCTCGGCGCGAACGTAAAGATCAACCTCGCCACCCTCGACGAGACCAACACCCACATCGTCCCCTCGCGCATCGCCCGCGACCTGAAGCGCCGCGGCGCCAGGGCGCTGATCGGCCTGGTCGGAGTGCAGTCCAACCAGTACGACCACGCGCTCGACCTCGCCCGCGAGTTCCGCTCGCTCGGCCTGCCGGTGATGATCGGCGGATTCCACATCTCCGGCTGCATCTCGATGCTCAAGGAGCTCCCGGCCGAGATCCAGGAAGCCCTCGACATCGGCTGCTCCCTGTTCGCCGGCGAGGCGGAGGAAGGGCGGCTCGACGAGGTGCTGCGCGACGCCTGGAACGACGAACTGAAGCCCATTTACAATTACCTCAAGGACCTGCCGAGCCTCGAGGGCGCGCCGCTGCCGGCGCTGCCCAGGGACGCGCTCAAGCGCAACTCGCAAAGCTGGTCGAGCTTCGACTTGGGGCGCGGTTGCCCGTTCCAGTGCAGCTTCTGCACGATCATCAACGTCCAGGGGCGCAAGAGCCGCTTCCGCACCGCCGACGATCTGGAAGCGATCATGCGCGAGAACCACGCGCAGGGGATCAAGGCCTTCTTCATCACCGACGACAATCTCGCCCGCAACCGCCGCTGGGAGGAGTTTTTCGACCGGCTGATCAAGCTGCGCGAGGAGGAGGGGATCAAGGCCAACCTCACCATCCAGGTCGACACCCTCTGCCACAAGATCCCGAACTTCATCGACAAGGCGATGCGCGCCGGGGCGATGCGGGTGTTCATCGGGCTCGAGAACATCAATCCGGACAATCTGGTCGCCGCCAAGAAGAACCAGAACAAGATCACCGACTATCGCTATATGCTTCAGGAATGGCGCGACCGCGGCGCCTTCCTGTTCGCCGGCTACATATTGGGCTTCCCCGGCGACACCCGCGCCTCGATCGTGCGCGACATCGAGATCATCAAGCGCGAGCTGCCCGTCGACGTGCTCCAGATCGCCTTTTTGACGCCGCTGCCGGGCGCGGAGGACCATCGCGTCCTGCTCGACAAGGGCGTGTGGATGGATCCCGATTTGAACAAGTACAACCTCCACCACCGCGTCAACCACCACCCGACCATGTCCGACGAGGAATGGGAGGCGGCCTATCGCGACTGCTGGAGATTGTGGTTCAACGACGCGCATATGGAGACCGTCGCCCGCCGCCATGCGGTGCGGAAGGGCGGAAGGCCGAAGAAGGCCGTCCAGTATATGAACGAGTTCAAGATGCTGTGGGAGGTGGAAGGGCTTCACGCGATGGAGGGCGGCGTCCTCAGGCGCAAGCGCCGCAAGTCGCGCCGGCCGGGCTTCAGGCGGGAGCTGCCGGTCTGGTTCGAGCTCAAATATGCGCTGGAGACGGCCGGCAAGGCGTTCCGATACTGGCGGATGTACGCCAATGCCGCGCGGATCGTGAAGAAGGTCGAGGCCGACCCGAAGCGCTACGAATATAGCGACCTCGCCATCACCCCGGTGAGCCCGGAGGAGCTCGAGACGCTCGACCTGTTCCACGAGACCGCCGGCGGCGAGGCATTCGTGGCGAAGAAATTGAAGCAGGACGCGATGATAGAGGCCGTCCACGCGGCGCATCAATCCGCCGCCTGAGCGGCTTGCGCCGCAAGGATTTGCTTGCGCTCTCCGGCACTTCGTTCTCTAGTCGCGGCAGGATTTGAGGGAGCCGGGGGTGCGGGTCACGATCATCGATCTCGCCGAGCGGGGCCCCACCAACGACCTGTTCAAGCGCAAGATGAGCCCGAGCTTCGCGAGCATCATGCCGCAGGCGGTTGCGGTCTGGTGCGAGGAACTGGGCCACGACGTCCGCTACCTTTGCTATACCGGCTACGAGGACGTGACCGCGCTCGCCGCCGAGACCGACTTCCTGATCGTCGGCGGCTTCACCTTGTCGGCGCTGAGCGCCTATGCGATCAGCCAAATCTACCGCGCCCACGGCGCCGTCACCGCGCTCGGCGGGCCGCACGCGCGCTGCTATCCCGAGGATGCCGCCCGCTATTTCGACTATGTGCTCGGCCTCACGGGCCGCGAGCAGATCGCCGACATGCTCGCCGAGGCGGCGCCGCACCGGCCTCTCGCCAGGCTCCTTGGCGCTCCGGTCCAGCCGCGCCAGATACCGAGCCTGCGGCAGCGCTGGAAGTTCGTCGCGCCCACGCTCGCCAAAGCGGGCCCGATCAAGATCGTGCCGATGATCGGCAGTTTCGGCTGCCCGTACAGCTGCAGCTTCTGCATCGATGCGACCATTCCCTATCAGCCGCTCGATTTCGACCAGCTGACCGCGGACCTGCGGTTCCTCGTTGGCAAGGTGAAGGACCCGCTGGTCGGCTGGCACGACCCCAATTTCGGGGTCCGCTTCAAGGATTATCTCGGCGCGATCGAGGAGGCTGTGCCGCCCGGTGGGATGAAGCACATTGCCGAGATGAGCCTGTCGCTGCTCGGCGACGAGAATCTGGTCAGGCTGGAGCGCAACGGCTTCGTCGGCATGCTGCCGGGGATCGAATCCTGGTACGATTACGGCAACAAGTCCAAGGCCAGCCGGGCCTCGGGCGCGGAAAAGGTCGCGCAGGTCGCGGACCACGTCAATCGGATCCTCGCCCACATTCCGTTCGTGCAGACCAATTTCATCCTCGGCCTGGACTGCGATTCGGGCGACGAGCCGTTCACCTTGACCAAGCGCTTCCTCGACCTCACCCCCGGAGCCTATCCGGCTTTCTCCCTGTTCACCTGCTATGGCCGGGCCTCGCCGCTCAACCTCGAGCTGCAGCGTGCCGGAAGGGTGAACGGCATGGCCTTCCATTTCCTCGACAGCAACCACGGCATGAACGTCCGGCCCGCCCATTATGATTGGCCGGACTTCTACGATCGGGTGGCCGACCTCACCCGTTACGCGCTCGGCCCACGCGGCATCTGGCGGCGCCTGCGCGCCAACCACCCCGGTGCGGCCGGGCTGTTCAACCTGGTCCGCGGCGCCACCACCGGCCGTCCCAGATACCAGGCCGCGATGGCGCACAGGCTGCGCACCGACCGGGAGGTGCGCCGCTATTTCGAGGGCGAGACGAACCGCCCGCCGCCCTTCTTCGAGGCGCGGATCCGCAACGACCTCGGCATGCTGTGGGAGGCGCTGCCGCCGGGGGCGCTGGAGCATGACGCCAATGTCCACGCGCGCAGCCAGATGGCGGCTGTCGCCTGAGGTTCGCCGCAATGACTCGCTTTGGCGTGATCGGGGCCGGGCTGCCGGCCTTGCTCGTCTCGACCGCAGCCGCGCCGCCGGCAGCGCCGGCGGCCTGCACCGGGCCGCCGAGCAAGTTTCGCCTGTTCGTCCACGTCGAAAGCGTCCGTAGCGCCCGGGGGCTGATCGCCGTCACCTTATATGCCGACGATCCGCGCCGGTTCCTGGCGCGGCGCGGCTCGCTTTATGTCGGGCGGGTGCCGGCCCGGGCGCCGGTCACCCGGCTGTGCATCCATCTGCCGCGAGCGGGCACCTACGGGCTCGCCGCCTATCATGATGCCGATGCGAACCGGAGCTTCAACCGCAGCGGGATCGGCCTGCCGGCCGAGGGCTTCGGCTTTTCGAACAATCCCTCCACCCTGTTCGGAATACCCGCATTCCGTGCGGTCCGGCTCGCCATTCCCAAGTCCGACATGACAACGACGGTCAGGCTGCATTATCCTTAAGGCGCGGGCGCCGCGCCGGCCAGCGCAGCCTCGGCGCGGCGGTGGCTTGGGGGATCATCGACATCGATCCACCAGCGCGAGCCGATATCGATCGTGTGCGCCGAACGGCGGTCGGCGAGCCGCTGGACGCCTTCGGACAGGCTGCCCCCGCCGCCCGCCGCTATGTCTTCAAGAATGGCCTCGCGCAGCGCCGGCGTCGCCAGGAAGATGCCGGTGTCGACGGCATTGTAGCGGTCGAGCCCCTTGCCGATGCAGACGATCGCCCCGTCGGCCGCGGTCTCGACCCGGGTGGCGTCGTCCAGGTCGATAGAGGGGCTGGCGCAGTTCCGATCCACCGCCAGCACAAGATCCCGGCCCGCGCTCGCCTCCGTCAGCAGGCGTCTGGCAATCGCTGGATCGAACAGGTGATCGGCCATCAGCAGCAGATAAGGCTCCGCGATCTCCGCAGCGCCGGTGACGACCGAGAACCCGTTGGGCCGGCTCCAATCCGCGGTCCTGAGCGCGCGCACGGGCAGCCCGATGCGGCCGGAGAGGCCGTCCAGAAAAGCTTCGACCCGCTCGCCGCAATGGCCCGTCACGACCAGGAATTCAGCGGCACCGGCGGCGGCGGCGCGGCGGATGACATGCTCGATAAGCGGTGTGCCGCAGACCGGCGTCAGCGGCTTCGAGGCCGACAGCGGCCTCATCCGGCTGCCCTGCCCCGCCGCCAGGATCAGGCATTTCATTGTCTTGCCCTCGCGATGGGATCCTCCCTCAGGCGGCAGCGACGCCGGCGCTAAGCCGCCGCACAATTGCTTCGGGACTTGCGGGAAACCAACGACGAGCCCGCCAACGCACTTTTTACCCATCGCCGAACGCTCCAGGTTGCTCGCAGAAAAGGAGGGGAAGTCAAGCGTTTCGGGGCGAGCCGCGGAGCTTGCGAGTTGCCGGGGATCATGTGCTACAGCGTCCGGCATGGACGGTGATCGACAGCCTGGAACGGCAATAGTGACCTTCGCCAGCGCCGGCGAGGCCGAGCGGCGCATCGCCGGCGTTGCCGCAGCCGCCCGCATCGTTCGCGAGCTGGCGGAAGCGGGTTTCGCGGAGACATGGCTGGTGCTCCAGACCGGGGAGGTCTTGGGTTCGCCCGCTCTGGCCGACATCGCCCGCCTCGCCGGGCGCTCGAACGTGCGGGTTGCGCCGCCCGAGAGGATCGGCGAGTTGGAAAGCGCGGCTTTGGGCCCGGTGGTGCGGCTAACCGGCGACCGGCTGGTTCCCGCGCGTAGCATCCCGCATCTGCTGGCGGGAAATCAGGGCGCGCTCGATTCGGCCGGCATCCGGCTGGACGACCGCGCGGCCGCCGACGCGATCCTGAAACAGACCGGAAAGGCCGGCGACGGCCCCGTATCGCGATGGCTGAACCGGCCGATCTCGCGCCGGCTCTCGGCGCTGGTGCTGCGGGTGCCGGGGATCCGGCCCATCCACGCCACCGCCGGAACCGCGCTGCTTGCGCTGCTCATGTTCGCCGCCTTGGTCGCGGGCGGGGAGCAGGGCCTGGTCGCCGGTGCGCTTCTCTATCAGGCCGCTTCGATTTTCGACGGGGTCGACGGCGAAGTGGCGCGAGCGACGTTCCGGTCTTCGCGGGCAGGCGCGGTGCTCGACAGCGTAATCGATGTCACGACCAATCTCCTGCTGATCATCGGGCTGACGATCAATCTCGGCTCCAGCGGACATGCCCAGGCATTGGCGCTGGCTGTGTGGGGATTCGTGCTGTTCGTCATCGGGCTCGCCGTGATTGCGCTGCGTTCCGCGCGCTCCACGGCGCCCTTCAGCCTCGACATGGTCAAGCACCATTATCGGGGCCGCTTCTCCAGCCGCGTCGTGCGATGGCTGATCAGCGCTGCCACCATCGTGTCGAGCCGCGATTTTTTCGCGCTTCTGTTCGCGCTGCTGATCCTCATCGGACTACCGATGGCGGTCCTCTATCTGTTCGCAGGCGCCGCCACGGTGTGGATCCTGTTCGTGCTGAAGTCGGTTCGGATCTCCTCGATCTTCGGCCTGGCGTCGCCGGCGGCCTGACGCCTTTCAGGCTCCCCGTCGGGCTCCGCGATCACTCGGCGGCGACCGCGGTGCGACCGGCGCTGTCGGAACTAGGGTGCCGGTCGTCCTCGTCGACGGCGGCCAGCCTCTCCGACTTGCGGAGGAAAGCATAGGGGTCGTGCCGAATGGCCTCGGGTGGGAGGAGCTTCCACATCGGGCCGAGGTCCGCGCGCATCTTGTCGACGTAGAATTGGGGCAAAGCGTTGCTCTCGCGTTCGAGGTAGCGCCGCACCGAAATGTCCCCGTCGAGCGCGCGGCGAACCTGCCTGAAGTGCCTGATCCGTCCCGACCCCTCGCTGGAGACCGCGCGCAGGAAATTGACGGCGCGCGAGGTGAAGCCCCTGGTCGCCCCCCACCTGCGGGCGATCGCGCGGGGAGCGAAGGAATATTCCGTCAAACCGAGGAGATGGTCGTAAAATTCCGTCCACCGATAGTTTTTCGGGACGACGTTCATCACCTGGTTGTTGTCGAGAAAGTGGAAGGGGAAGCCGAGGACGCGGCCGGCCTTTTGCAGCTCCAGGTTTTCAGGGGTCGCCTCGCCGAATGCCGTCCGCTGCGAATAAGCGGGGAAGGCGCCGGGCACCTTGTCCACGAACAGCTTGGTCAGCTCGAAGGGGTCGGGGCCGCGATCCTCATCCAGTCCGAGCACGAAATTGGTCTGAACATAAGGCACATGCTCGAGCAGCATGTTGACGTGATCGGATACCTGCTCGACCTTGGCCATGCCCTGGCTCGCGCCCGTCTTCGACTTGAAGCCCATTCCGAACCAGGATTCGATGCCGGGCAGCAAACCGACGAAACCGGCGGCCGCCATCCTTCGCACATTGGCTTCGGACAGCAGCGAGAGGCTGCTCTCGGCGATGAAACGGAGGCTCGTCGGGCCTGCCGCCGCCTCGATGGTAGACATATATTCGTCGAAACGGACTCCGAAATTGGGATCGTGCCAGCCGATCACCGCGTCCGGCATCATCCTGGCGACGAACCTCAGATCGTCGAACAGCTCATCCCGGCTCAGCGGCTGGAACTTCACCGTCGAATCGATGCAGAACGGGCATTGATAGGGGCAGCCGAGGCTGCTGATCATCGGCACCGCCTTGAGGATCCTGGGCGCGCCGCGCAGCGTCTGGGCGATGAACTTCCACCGTTCGCGCGCCGACGGCAACCGGCGCGGCTGACCGGATGCCGCCAGCAACATCCCTATCGGCCTCCCCGGCGTCCGATCCCTCAGCGCCTCCTCGATGATGTCGCGGTCGGTGAAGCCGAGCACGAAATCGAAATAAAGGGCGGCGTCGTCCGGATAGCAGCGCGCATGCGGCCCGCCGAGGATCGTGACCGCGCCCCGCGCCCGCAACGCGCTGCTCAGCGCATAGGCGAGCTGGGCCGACCGCGTGAAGGCTCCGATGAAGACGACGTCGACGTCGCTTCCCACCTCCCGCAAGATGTCCTGGACCCCGGTATAGCAGATGAAACGGACGCGATGGCCAAGCTCTTCGCACCACACCGCCACCGCCTGCCCCATGATGCTGGCGAGATTGGCGTTCATGAACCTTGGATACAGCGCGCGCGACGGCCGGTTCGTCACCAGATCGACCACAGCTATGTTGAGGGGTCTCATGGATTTTTCGCAGCCCGTCCCAAGGATGGTCAGGTCACTATCCCCTCCGCCGGAGTGAAAGGCAATGGCTGCCGGCCGATCCTCGCGGCGGCGCCTGAACGGCTCCGTCGGCGGGCGCGGCCCGGGCCAGCCGACCGCGGGCCATGGAAATTTCGCTTTCCAACCGACGCGCCTGTGACGCAAGGATGCAGCCGACGAGCCGTTTTCACCAGAGGGCGCGCATGGCCTCGAGCTCCCCGAGCCTTCGGGCTCTTTCCCCTGAGGAGGCTTTGCGGAGCCGGCCGCCGGAGCTCGAGGACCGCCTCAACCGGCTGATCTATCATCCGCTCGCGGCGCGGCTGGCGCGGCTGCTCATGCCGACCGGCATTTCGCCGAACGCGGTCTCCGTCGCCGGCGCGCTGCTCATCTGGGCCGCGGCCTGGGCCTATACCGGCCTGTCCTGGCCGTTATCGGCGCTGCTCGGCTTTTCGCTGCACGCGCTGTGGCACGTCGTCGACGGCGCGGACGGGGACCTCGCCCGGCTCACCGGCCGGACCTCCCCGACCGGAGAATTGGTCGACGGGGTGTGCGATTATTCGGGCCACTGCGTCCTCTATATCGCGCTTGCCGCGCATCTCGATGCCGAGCTGGGCGGCTGGGCGTGGCTGCTCGCGACCGCCGCGGCGGCGTCTCACATCGTCCAGACCAATCACGCCGAAACCCAGCGCCGCAACTATCTGTGGTGGGCGTATGGCGTGCCGTGGCTCAAGCATGCGCAGGCTGCGGACGACGAGGTGTTCCGCGGCCGCAACTGGTTCAGCCTGACCTTCGCCTGGCTGGCCCGCGAATATCTCCGCCTGGCGCAGGCGATGACGCCCTGTTCCGCCCGCATCGACGCCCAGATCGAGGCTGCCGCGGGCGATCGGCGCCGGCTCGGCGGCTTCGCCCGCATCGTGCGGCGAGCCTCGCGCGTTTCGCTGGCCTATGAGAAGGCCGTCGGCCCCAATCCCCGCACCCTCATCCTCGGCCTCAGCATGGCGCTCGGCAGCCCGATCTACTTCTTCCTCACCGAATGCGTGCTGCTGAACCTGCTGCTCGCGCTGTCGGTCCGGCACCATAATGCGCGCGACCGGGAGCTGTTGGAGAGGCTGGCGCGTATCTCGCGCGTCAGCCATGCGTGACCCAGCGCTTTCGGCCTCCGCTGTTCGGGCATTGCGGCGGCGGCGGCGGCCGGGCCGCCTCGACTGGTATCTGATCCGCGGCCTCGCGCCGCCTTTCCTAATCGTCTCGCTCGGCGCCTGCGCCGCGATGATGCTGGAGCGGGCACTGCGCCTGATCCAGGAACTGGCGGCGGCGGGGGCGGACATTGCCTTCTTTCTGCCGCTGCTGGCCCAGCTCGCCCCTTATTATCTCAACCTCGCGCTGCCGGTCGGCCTGTTCGCCGCATTGGTGCTGCTCGTCGCGCGGCTCGATGAGCGGCTGGAGCTCGAGGCGATGCTGGCGAGCGGGCTCTCATTCGCGCGGATCGCCGCGCCGCTGACGGCCGCGTCGCTGGTCGTGACCGCCGCCAGCCTGGTCACCGGCGGCTGGCTGGAGCCGTACGGGCGGCACGGCTTCCGCGCCACCAAGGCGGCGGCGATCAATGCGGGCCGCGTCGGAGGCCTGCAGTCGCGCGCCTTCTACCGTCCCGCCGAGGGCCTGGCCCTGACCTTCGACCGACGCGCGGAGGACGGCTCGGTGGAGGGGGTGTTCGTGTGGCAGCGCATCTCGCCCCGGCGGGAGATGGTCCTGACCGCGCAAAGCGGGTCGATGGGCATCGATGCCGAACGGCTCGACATGGTGCTCGCCCTCGAGCGGGGCCGCTACGTCGCCGATCCGCTGCGGCCGGACCCGGCCGGGCCCTATGTGCTCGCCTTCCGAACCATGCGATTCGAGGAGTCCTTGCTCGTCAACGAGGCCTCCTGGCAGCGCGGCTGGGATCAGAAGGAGATGGATCTGGTCGAGCTGGCCGAAGCGGCCGCCGCCGAAGCGCCGCGGGTCGGGCGGGCGGCGCTCGAGGCCGAGCTGTACGAACGGCTGGCGCGCTCGCTCACCATTCCGCTGCTCCCCTTCCTCGTTCTGCCGCTCGCATTCGCCGTGAAGAAAGGCCGCCGCGGGCTCGGCATCCTGCTCGCGGGCGCGGTGCTTGCTTTGTTCCACCACGGCCTCAACTTCGCCAAGAATCTCGGCGTGGCCGGCGCGGCCGATTCGCGCGTGGCGATCATGGCGGTGACGGCGTCGTTCACGCTCGTCGTGGCGGCGCTGTTCGTCTCCGGCCGCCATTTGCCGAGCCACAGCCCGGCCGCCGCGGCGCTGAACAAGGCGATGATGCTCATCCCGGCGCGGCCGCGGGGCGGCATCGCCCTCAAGGGGCCGGGCGGAACGATCGCCAGCTATCTCGCCCTTAACCTCGCCCGGCATATCGTGTTCGCTGCGGTCGCGATCGTGGCCATTCTCCAGATGGTCGATATTTTCGACCGAGGGGACGATTTCGTGCAGCGCGGCATGGGCGTCGCCGACATGGCTTATTACGCGCTGCTGCGGCTGCCGCCGGTGGCCCAGCAGGCGATCCCGATCGCGGCGCTCGCCGGCGGCATGTTCAGCTTCGTCACGCTGAGCCGGAGCCGCGAGATGGTGGCCGTCCGCGCGGCTGGAATCTCCCAGTTCCGGATCTTCCGCATGGCGGCTCCCGTCTACCTCGTCCTGGCGCTGATCGTCTTCCTGCTCGCCGAGCGCGTCACCCCGGCCAGCCAATTGCGGTTCGAAGCGTGGTGGAGCGCGACCGCGGTGGGCGAGCGCAGGCGCGAGGCGGAGCCGCGCTGGTTCCGCATCGGGAGCGACATCGTGCGCGCCGCGAGGACCTCGCCCGACGGCTCGCGCCTGGAGGACGTCGTGATCTTTCGGCGTGGCCCAGACAGCCTGATAAGCGAGCGGGTTGCCGCCGCCAGCGCCACGTCCGCTGCGCGAGGATGGATGCTGTCCGACGTCCGCAGGATCCGGTTCGGCGATTTCGGCGCCGCCTTCGACCGGCCCGCCGCCCTTGCCTGGCCGACGCCGCTGAGGCCCGACGACGTGCAGCAATTCTTCACGCCGGGCCTTCAGCTGCCGTCGGCGGCCGCTCGCCGGGCGATCGAGGTGACCGCGCCGGTCGACCGCGGCGAGCCCTATTTCGAGACTCGTGTGCTGCGCATCGCGGCGGAGCCGGTGGCGCCCCTGGTCATGCTCCTCCTGGCTCTGCCGCTCGCCTTCGTCCACGGCCGCACCGGACGGACTTGGCCGGGCCTGCTCTACGCTTCGGCCGGGGGGCTGGTCTACCTGGTGGCGGACGGCGTGCTGACGGTGACCGCTCAAGCAGGCATCGTCCCGGCGGCGATCGGCGCCTGGACCGCGCCTGTGCTAGGTGTGCTGACCGGCTGGTGGGTGTTGCTGTGGACCGAGCGCTGATCCGGGCCGCGCCCGCGGCCGCGGCGCCGCGCCGATCCGCTCTGCCAGGAAGTCGGAGATGCGGCGGGCTCGAACGTCCCAGCTGAGGCCCTCCGACAGCTGTCGCGATGCGGCCGCGAGGCGCCCGGCCAAGCCTGCGTCGGCGAGGATGCGGTCCAGCGCCGCGGCGGCCGCAGCCGGGGAGCCGGGCGGGACGAGCAAGGCCGTCCGCTCATGCTCGAGCAGCTCGGCGGTGTCCGGCGACCTGGGGGCGACGATCGGCCGGCCGGCGGCAAGATACCCGAACAGCTTCATCGGCAGGACGCAATTGCCGTGGCGCTCGAGCGGCGCCCGGGACGGCGGGATCAGCAGCATGTCGGCGGCGTAGAGCCACGGCGGCAGCGCAGGCGGCTCCTGCCACGGCACGGTGCGGACATTCTCCACCGCCCGGGCTGTCCGCTCGATCGCGCCGTCGCCCTGCGAGCCAACCAGCAGGAACAGGATGTTCGGCCGCAGCCGCGCCACCGCGAACAGCTGGTCGAGGCCCTTGTCGCGATTCACCCGGCCCGCATAGACCGCGATCGGCCGCTCGAGCGGCAGCCCGAGTCTCGCCCTCGCCGCAGCGATCGACAAAGGCGGGTCCATGTGGCGCGGCTCGGCGCCGTTATGGGCGACCAGGATCTTTTCCGGCGGGACCCCGGCACGGCGGTAGCTTCGGGCGGCATGTTCCGAATGGATGATCAGCGCGAGGCATTGCGCCCGCGCCGCCATGCGGCGGATGAGCGGGCGCAACGAGGGGAGGTCGTCCGTCCATGGCCGATATTGGTCGATCGCGAACGGGACCGGCGATATCAGGCCCATCGCCAGCAGCATCGGTATGCGCGACAGGATGAGGTCGGCGGCGCGCACCTCCGGATCTCCAAAGCTGCGCTGCAGCCAGAGCCCGCTTGAGACGGCGTTCGTCCCGCCCCACGGACTGGCGCGCTGGACCAGCCGGAACTCGCCCTGGACGCCGAAATAGTCCGCCACCTCGGCGGCGGTGAGGGCCGGGTCGCGCGGGCCTTTCGGCATCAGCAGCGTTACCTGATGGCCGCGCCGGGCGAGGGCGGCGGCGGTGTTCACACTCTGCTCCTGGCAGGCCTGGCGATTCAGCCGCGACCAGTGCAGCGGATATGCTATCCGCAAGGTGTTGGCGGCGGCGCGCATGGAGGCAATCCATCGGCCAGCGCGGGCACGCGGTCAACAGCGGCGTTGGCACGGGCTTAGGGCGCCGCTGCCGAGCGGGAGGGCGGATGCGGACGGAAAAGGCGGCCGGCGGCACCGATCGTGGACCCCTTCAGGCCGGAGACCAGTTCACGCTCGCTTTCCTGCTGGCGTTGCTGGCCTGTGCCGGGTGCGCGCTGCTTCAGGGGCTGCTCTATCTGCGCCCGGCCCCGGACGGCGGACCCTTCCTGCTCGAATGGCGCCGCTATTTCGGGCTTGCGCTTTATTACGATCTGCTCGGCGTGTGGCTGCTCGCTTTTCCCTTCTTGCTGCTTTGGCTCGCGCTCTACCGGCGGCGGCTGACGCGCCCGGGCTGGTCGGCTATCCCGTTGATCCAGGCCCTGCTGCTCACCTTGAACCTGGCGCTGAGCCAGTTCGATCATGAGGTGGCCCGCTTCCTCGGCATCCGGCTGACCCCTTCCTTCCTGGCCACCTACGCCCGGCCGGGCACCCTGTCCGACAGCCTGTTCATCGACCTGCTCCGGGCCGACCGCGGCGGGCCCTTCCTGCCGCTCATCCTGTTCATCCTTGTCCCCGCTTTTTATTTCGGCGGCGCGGTGCGGCTGATCCAGCGGGCAATGCGGCGCCCCTTCCGGGCGCCCCCGCTGTGGCTCGCCGTCCCGCTCGCGCTGGTGCCGCTGCTAGCGCCCGGCAATGCCTGGCTCCAGGCCACCGGCCAATTCAGGCTGCGGAAGGTAGAGCCGGTAGCGATCGCCCTCGCCGTCGACATCCGCCAGGGCTACCAGGATTTCGAACGCCCCGCCGACCTCGACCGGCTGGCGGACGAGTATCGCAGCGCTTGGCTGGCGCGAAGCACGGACCGCGGCTGGCGCTTCCCGGATCCCCACCGGCCCTATTTACGGGTCCCGATCGCGGCCGCGCCTGGCCCGGACGAAGCCGCGCGCTGGAACGTCATCTACCTTCAGCTGGAGACGTTCCGCGGAATGGACATGGGCTTTCTGCGGCCCGACCGGCGCCCGTCGCCCACTCCCTATCTGGACCGGCTGTCGAAGCGGCTCGACGCCTCCGTCTGGACGAGGGCGGCGAGCTTCGGCATGCCGAGCATCAACGGGCTGTTCGCGGCGCACTGCTCGATCACGCCGCATTCGCGCCGCTACATCACCGCCTTCACCAATGCCGGCTTCCATTGCCTGCCCGAACTGCTGCGCCGCCGCGGCTGGCGGACCGAGATGTTCAACGGCGGGGACACCGACTGGGACAACAGCACGCCATGGCTGCGCCGCTGGTACGACCGCCTGTGGCGCTTCCCCGAGGCGCGCCAGCACGACCGCGCGGTGTTCCGGGCGGCGGCCCCCCGCATCCGCGAGCTGGGGCGGTCGGGGCAGCCTTTCTGGGCGACCCTGGTGTCGGTCACCAATCACACGCCCTTCCGGTCGGTCGAGCCGGCGTTCGACGTCGCCGGCAGCTCCACCGCCGCCGAGCGGATCCTCAACACCACGCGCTACACGGATGATGTCGTCGGCGAGTTCCTCGAGTCGCTGCGCCACGAACCCTGGTTCGCCCGCACCATCCTGGTGATTGCCGGGGATCACGGGTTCAACTGCGGCGAGCACGGCCAGCGTGCCGGGCAGCATGATCTCTATCGCGAATCGGTCTGGGTCCCGCTGATCATCGCCGGCGGGCACCCGCGGCTCGTTCCGGGATTCCATCACCAGCCCGCCAGCCTGCTCGACATCGCTCCGACCCTCGCCGACCTGCTCGGGCTGCGCGAGGCGAACCCGTGGCAGGGCCACAGCCTGCTCGCCGTCACCGGCTCCGGCGCCACCGCCTTTGCGGCGGGCGGCGCGATGATGTTCGATTCGGGCCGCTGGAGCGCCGTTCTCGACCCGCGCGACGACCGGCCCCGGCTCTACGATACCCGCACCGACTGGCTGCAGCGCCACGATCTGGCGAAGCGCCATCCCGCCCTCGCTGCCCAGCTGCTCGCCAAGTCCGAACGCGCCGCCCGCCTCAACGATTACGTGCTCCGCCACGATAGGATCTGGCCCACGCGTTAGGATGTATCGTTGGTAGAGGGTAAGCCGGGGTTGAAAGGGGAGACGTTTTACGATCTCCACGTATCCGCTACGGCGGCCCGAGCCATCCTCAGGCGCCTCACGAATGAAAGGGCTGCACAATGACGGATGACCCCAACAGCCGCTTCGAACGCCTTTTGAAAGGGACCTATATACCTAATTAGCCGGCTTTGGGGAGATCAGCGTGGAGTATCCCGAGGCGGCTCCTGCCAAGCGCGGACCGTACAAGAAGAGGACCGCAAGAACGTCCGTTTAGGGTGGAAAGCGACCGTCAAACTTTGACCTGCTCGCTGGCCGTTGGAACGAGTCAGACTAACCCGTCGTGAGTAGCCAGAGTGGCCGGGTCGTCCCAGAACGACTCGTCGTCCCCTGACCCAGAAACGAGGGATGCGCCACGGTCAAGGAGGAGTCACAAGTTAGCATGGTTTACCGCTTGTGTACGGACGCGTATCATCCCGCGCCGAACCGGGAGCGATTCGATGAAGGCTTTCGAATTCATCCGATCAAAATTATCGGATGAGGAGGTGCGGTATGCTAGTGGCGCCTCATCTACTATCGTTGGCACTGTCATTTGCCGCGCGATCATGCACGAAGCGGTGTTGGAAGACAGGCGCCTCAAGGACCGCCAGGCTCCCCGCTCGGATGAGGCGCTGCTAATGGCTGCCCTCAGCTACTGCAAGGATAATTGGTCAGAAGAAATGTCGAAAGCGCAAACCCGCCTAGAAGCCCGAGCAATGGGTCTTCTCGATGATCGGTTGAAAAAGGCGCTGGAATTCGGACTTCAGGATGCGGCTGCCCAGGAAACGCCCGTTTGGTTTGCGATCTGGACTGGCGTATTGGCAAATACATTATGGCTGGTACTCGGAGCTGCACTCCTGTTATTGGGTCTCTTACTGTGGGGCAATAGCCTAGAAGATGCGATGAAATTTTTCCTTAAGGGAAGTTAGAGCGCGAGGGTAGAATAATGTTCTTCAATAATGACTGGCACTATTCCCACCAAGACATCGACGTGGGAGACCTCCTTAAGGTATCTCGAAACTATCGGCGCCTCCGACTTCGCATGAGATGTCAAATTGTCGATCGAGAGACCAAGGTACTCTGGCGTCGCTCAGGTTTCTACACGCGAGACCTAAAAGAACGCTTTGGCGAGAACTTCCAGTTTAAGATCGAACGAAACCCTGTCGCAGGGGTATATTATAAAGATCTGACGGGCTACGTCCTTTGGAGGACTTGGTACCGAATCGAACGAACCGCGGGTGGTTTTTCACCGCGAAGAGACCCGAACGAAGAACTCGTTGCGGTTGTGCTTGGCGGTTCCCCAGTGTGGCGATTGGACCCGGATAGCCCGAACGTGACCGAGCGTATGCGCAGCGAGTTCGCAGAGGCGTTCGTACCGGATGTTGTATCAATCGATGACGTTCTGCGCCGCTGATCAGTAATGTCCACATTGGGTCGATAGCGGACCGACTGAACCCGACCCAGCGCGGACATTAGGGCCCTGTTGCACGATGGCCGAAGTGCAACCGGATTGTATGATTGCGGTCCCCGCCACAAGCGAAAAGCTGCCTGTCGGCAGTCGCCCAATCTCCGACTTTCAGGCTACCGAATGCGGCTCGTCCACATCAAGAGGTTCAAACCGTGCCTTGAGCAGCTCGAAGGTGGCAGGAGCGATATAAAGGCTTCGGTGAGCAGCCTCGTTTCTTAGCGCGATGCGCTTTAGGGCCTCGTCGTCGGAACAGCTCACGGACCACAATACGGGGGTAGCCCCGATAGCGCCCACCACGACCCGCACGCGATCCCGTTCAGCCCGAGACCAGAAACCGTAGTCGAGCACAACGTCGAGGCCCAGCGATAGGCAGCGAACCCAAAGAGGCTGCATGATATCGAAGATAGCCGCTGCCCTGTCCTGAAACGTGTCTGCGGGCGGGTCTTCGCCGAATAGGCGCGCCATCCACTCATCAGGCGTGAAGCGAACAGCGCTATGTTGACGCTCAAGCCTCTTGGCTAGCGTCGTCTTTCCCGATCCCAAGAAGCCGAACACAAGATGCGCCGTAGCCATTCCGTTCCGCGATCGCTTTCCTCTTCAATAGCAGACGACGTCAGACGCCGGCGACCCCGAACATCGATCGCTTTCCAGGCCGAGGCAATCACCCAGCTAATCACCCGTAAGCGCTAATCACCCGTAAGCGGCCGGTCCGCTATCCACCCATCTCGGCCTTTGAGCGAGCGGCTGGTTTGCACGAATTGCGTTTCAAAGCGGACAGGCTGCTTTCGGCCATTAGCAGACCGTCCGTTTTGAGCGCGATTTCTCGACAAGCGGACGTTCAACGCCAGCCGTCTCGACACGGGTGAACACTCGTAGAGTCGTGACGGCCAGCGCGAGCACTCTCCTCATTTCGCTTGCGTTTCAGCGGGTCCCCTACGGGAATCGCCGTTCTGCCAAGAGGTCGATCGTCAGGTAACATCGCGGCCGGCGTGGTTGCCGAGGCTGTAGGATGCTATCGCTGAGGCGGTTCCGCATGCAGCCCTGGGTTGAGCAATGGGAAAAGAAAATCTCGGTGTGGCGATCGATCACCTCAGGCGCCTGCTTCGGGGAGGGGCCGACGCGCGAGCGGCAATGGCGTACATTTGCGGCAAGTACGATATCCTAGAATCGGCTCTAGGACGGTGGTTTGAAAAGGCGACGGGGAAGACGCCGGAGGAATATAGAGACGTAGACCGGAAGATCGTCTCCCTGGATATCGCGATCACCGCTGAGGCTCGACGGTGGGTCAAGGATGCGTTCGGGCCGAATTGGTTCGGAAGGCAATTCGTTCTCGAGTTCGACGATCGAGACAACGCGCAAGCAACCATCGCGCGGCCTTATCGATACCTTGGATTTACCGGATACTCTGTCGAAGCCATCGACGAGAAAACCTTGCGCCGGGTAAGTTTGGATGGAGGACCGGAGATCTGGTCCGAGATCCGCAAGAAGGTTGCTCGTGCGAAGCCGTACCATGGCGCCGAGCGGTTGAGCTTCTGGGGGAAGGATGAGGATCTGAGCGCCAGGAGTCGCGTGCTCCACACGATCAGGCTGATGCTCTTCGACCCCGAGGATGACAGCACGCTTCGCCAGCGCGCCGATGAGATCGATGAGCGGCTTCGGAGGGCACCCACCCTGACGCTCCTGTACCAGTCCCTGACTCCGGACGAGAAAGCGGAGCTGGCTCACCGGATCAACAACCCGCCCGTTCAGGCTGTCGTGACCGAAAACGGTCGAAGTAGAAGCCTCCTCCTTGAGCCGGAACTGGAGGTCCTCGCCATGCTGGAGAGAGGCGAGGATGTCGCCTCACCCCTCCATGAATGGGCGTAGCGTCCGCTCTTCGTCCTTAACCAACCCGCAGGGCGATCGACCGATGTTCCTAGCCTGACTATGTTTCTTCTTGCTGCTGGGTAGGGTTCCGCCCTTCGCCATGAAGCGCGGAGAAGTCGTTTGGACGCGCCAGCCGCCTTACATGGGGCGGGGTGCAGTTCCCGCCGCCTTTGTAGTCCTTGTGTGCCTCTCGAGCCTGTGAGTCCGTCAGCAGATAGAAGGTTGGCGTAAGGGTGCGCAGGTCGAGCTCGATAAACAGAAAGAAGTCCGCATCGCCCTTCGCATCCATTTCAACAGGCCAGCGAGTGATCTCGGACGGCCGGTTCAGGAACTGGCGGGTTTTGACCTCTATCGACTTTGCCTCGCCCCCGACAATCACAATGGCGTCATGACCGGGTGCCCCTTCGGGGCTGATGTAAGCTGCATGGCCAAGCGTGTTCAGCTTCGCCACAGCGAGTAGTTCGCCAAGCGTTCCCGACTGCAGGGACGAAAGTTTGGTCGCCATGAACTAGGTCATAGCACCAGTTACTCAACGTCGCATGTGCCGAGCCCCGCGCCCGGGCGAACGGCCGGTCTCAGGATCAGCGGCAAAAGGCCTGAGCGGCGACAATGGGCGCATAGCGGACGTCAGGACGAACGTCCGCCATGGGTGGAAGGCGGACATTGAGGCCCCCTGTCGACGCTGCTACCCTCGGCAGCAATAACGGGGAGACTGCAATGAAAGGCTTATTGGCGATCGCTGTGGCGTTTGCGACCTTCACGTCTGAAGCGGCGGCGCAGTTTGTCACGACGGGGGAGCCCATCACCACCGAGCACTACTACCGCATCAAGTGGGGCAGCGCGGGCGAGTTCAAGCGGCTTTACAAGCTTAATCACGAGCCAATCCTGGCCGAGTTGCAGAAGCAAGGCTTCATCACGGCGATACGAACCGAAGAGCCGTTCACGCACATGGCTGGAAATGAGCGCTGGGATTTGCGAGTAACGATTACCTTTCGCGACCCTTCCGCAGCAGTCCTCGTCGGGGGAGCTTTTGACAAGGCTTCGGATGCCGTGAAGGCACGGCTTTATCCCAATAAGAAAAAGTTCGAAGCGGAGGAAGCAAGGCGCTTCAGCCTGCTTGAGGAGCATTGGGACGTGATCGTCGCTCCAGCCAACTGACGGTCCTTGCTAATGTTCGCAATGGCTTGAATGCGGACATTCACCCGACCGAGGAGTTTCCGCCAGATACTTCGGAAGATGCTTGCTGCTTGGCGCACGGGGATAATTGCAGATCAGTCCGGGGTGACGATTCGGGCGATCAATCAACGCTCGACGAGCCGGTCGTAATGGTCCTCGAGGATCGCGGTCTGGCGGGCGAGGTCGAAGCGCTCCTCCGCCAGCGCCCTTGCCGATGCGGCCATGCGGGCGCGCAGGGCCGGCGACGCGATCAGCTGCATGAGGCGCTCCGCCAGCGCGGCGGCGTCCCGCTCGGGCACCAGGAAGCCGGTCTGTCCGTCGAGCACCGCTTCGCCGTTGCCGGCATGCCGGGTCGCCACCGCAGGAAGCCCGGATGCCGCCGCTTCGGCCAGCACCGTCGGCAATCCTTCGGCATCGCCGTCGCGGGCGGTGACGCTCGGCGCGGCGAGCAGCCAGGCCTTGCCCATCCAGCCGGCGACCTCCGCCGCCGGGCGGGCGCCGAGGAAGCGGACCGAGGCGCCGAGCCCCAGCGCCGCAGCCTGCGCTTCGAGCGAGCTGCGCAGCGGCCCGTCGCCCAGGACGACGAGTTGCGCCCCGGGCGCCTCCTTTGCCAATTTCGCGAACGCTTCCAGCAGGAACTTCGTCCCCTTCTTCTCGACCAGCCGGCCGACGTGGAGGATCAGCCCGGGCTCGGCGGCGTCGCCGGGGCGGAAGCGGTTCGTGTCGACGCCGATATAGTGGGTGATCGTCCGCTGCTCCGGATAGCCGCGCGCGACCGCCTGGCGCCGGACGGCATCGGAGACGGCGAGGAACAGAATGCCCTGCGCCATCAGGCGCCGCTGGAACAACGCGTAGCGCACCCAGGAAATCCGGCCGGAGAGCAGCAGCCGCGCGCGCGAACGGCTGACGTCATAACCGTGGAGCGTGGTCAGGAGCGGCACGCCGAGCGCACGCGCCAGCGGAAGTGCCGTCAGCCCGTCCGTGCCGAAATGGGCATGGACGATCTGCGGCGCCCACGGGCGCAGCCGTTCGGCCAACGCGCCCGGCCGTCCCAGGGTGAAGGCGAGCCGCTCGCGGACGCCCGCGGCGAGCACGATCCTGCCGCTCAGCGCGCCGCCGGCATTTCCCTTGTCCTCCAGCCCGACCATGAGCGGCTGGTAGCGCGCGAGCGCCGCCGCCTGCGCCTGGACGAAGGTTTCCGACGGGTTGAAAACGGGCGACCGGAAGATGGCGACCGCCGGCCTCTCGTCGGCGTCGGCCGAAGTCGGGATGCGGGCTGACATTGCGGCTTGGTCAACCGCCGCCGCTATGGATACAAGCGCAAAGTGGCGGAGGGCGGCGGGGGGCGAGACTTGGCACGGCCGGTTCGGAGGGCGCGGTGAAGGACGGCGTCGACGCCCACCGGCTGATCGTGCGCGGCGGCGGATCGGCGGCGATCGGCTACGCGATCCGGTTCGGAGCGCGGCTGCTGTTCCTGTTCATCGCGGCGCGGCTGTTCGGGGCGGCCCTGTTCGGCGCCTACAGCCTTGCGGTCGCGGTGGTCGAATTGGGTGCGGCGGCGGGCGGGCTCGGCCTCAAGCGGCTGCTGTTCAAGCGGCTCGACGAGGACCGCTCGGGCCGCCCGTCCGCCCATGTCCTGCTCGACGCCGCTTTCGTCGCCGCCGCGGCGAGCCTCGGCCTCGCCGCGGCGCTGATGCTGCTGCTCGCGCTGCCGCCGGTGTGGCGGCTGGCGGGGGAGACGGCTCCGGCCCTCGCGATCGTCGCACCGATGATTGCGGGCCAGGCGCTGCTCGATATTTTCCTCGCGGCGACGCGCTGGAAGCACCGGATGCGCTACGACGTGCTCGCCCGCAGCCTGGTCGAGCCTTATGCCGCGCTCGCCGTCACCGCCGCCGCGTGGCTGGCGGGGTTCGAGCAGACCGGCCTGCTGATCGGCTATTGGGGCGGCACGCTGGCGGCGCTCGCTTATGCGGCGGCGGGGGCGCGGCGGAGCCTCGGCGGCTTCGGCCTCGGCTCCTACCGCCTGCCCCGCGGCACCTTCGCCGCGATTTTGCGGGACAGCCGCGCGGCGACCGCGACCGACCTCGCCGCCGGGCTGTTCGCCCGCCTCGACCTCTACCTGGTCGGCCTCATCCTCGGCGAAGCCCCGGCGGGAATATACAACCTCGCCCGCCAGATGCGCACCCCGATCCGCCAGGCGCGGCAGGCGTTCGACGGCCTGCTGACGCCCGTCGTCGCCAAGACGCTGGCGGCGCACGGGCCGATCGAGACCGGTGCGGCGGTCGCGTCGGCCTCGCGCCTCATTCTCGCCATCCAGCTGCCGATGGCGGTCGGCCTCGCCGCCATCGGCCTGCCGCTGCTCGGCTGGTTCGGGCCGGAATTCGCGGCCGGTTACTGGGCGCTCGTGTTCCTCGCCGCCGCCGAGACCATCCTCGGCGCGTTCGGCATCAGCGAGCTCATCTTCCTCTATCGGGAGCCGGCGGTGGCGCTGCGCATCACGCTTGCCACCATCCTCGTCAACCTCGTCCTCGGAGCGGCATTGATCGTCCCGCTAGGGGTGACCGGGGCAGCGCTCGCGGTGCTGGCGGCGACCGCGGCGGGGGCGGCGATGCGGCGGCGCGCGCTTCGCTCGCGCTTCGACGTTCGGATGCCGCTGCACTACAGCGCCGCCCCGGTCGCCTCGGCCATGGTGGCGGCAGGCGCGGCCGGTCTGGCCCTGCTGGCGATGGGCTCGGCCTCCGAAGCGGCGGCGGCGGGCGTCGCGCTGGCGGCAGCCCTGCTCGCTTATGCGGCGGCGCTGAAGCTGTGGCTGCGCGCCACCGGAGACTCGCTGGCGCTGGTCAAGTTCAAGGCGGATTAGACGTCCGGGGCCAGACCCGGCCGTGACGGATCAGATAGTCGTTGAAGCGCCGGCTGCGGTCGGCCTCCTCGAGCAACCGCCGCGCCAGCTCGGGGTGCCGCGCGGCCAGGTTCCGCCGCTGCAGCCAGTCCCTGCGGGCATCGTAGAGGTGCGGCCGCCCGTCCTGGGGGTCGCGCACCGCGCTCCAGCCGCCGGCCTCGGCCAGCAGCGCATCGCGGAAGCCGAACCGGATGCGCCGCTGCGGATGCACCGCCAGCAGGCTGTGGCCGTGCCACGGATTGGCCTCGCGGACGCCGATCAGGTCGGCGATCGTCGGGGCGACGTCGAGCAGGGTCACGATATTGTCGTGGCGCCCCACCGGCAGCCGCGGGTGCGGGCCGACGATCAGGAACGGCGTCCACACCGATTCGCGGTGGAGGCTGTAAGCACCGACCAGCCCGCCATGCTCGCCGAGATTGTAGCCGTGGTCGCTGTTGATGACGATGAGGGTTCGCTCGAACCAGGGCTCGCCGCGCAGCGACTCCACCAGCTCGCGCACCACGTCGTCGGTGTAGCGGACGGTGTTGAGGATGCGCTCGTGCACGGTCGCATAACCGGCGATGTCGAGCGTCGGCTCGGGCGAGCGGAACGGGTGATGGTTGCTCGCCGAGATGAGGGTGGCGAGGAACGGCCCCTGCCGCCCGAGCAGCCGGATGCGCGCAGCGGCGTGGCGGAAGATCTCGCGGTCGCGCTGCCCCTCCTGCGGGTAGCGCCACAGCCGGTCGTACATGCGCTGCACCCAGATTGTGCTGTTGTCCATGTCGATGTCGCCGGCGGCGAACATCTCGGCCCGGTAGCCGTGCCGGCGGAGCGCATCGGCGAGGCAATAGAAGGAGGCGCGGGTCTGGGCGGTGATGAACCGGCGCGACGTGGGCGTGATCGAGCATAAGGTGGCGAACCGGCCGTTGATGCTGGGCGGGCCGAAGCTCAAGGCGCGGGTCCAGACGGCGGCATCGGGGCGTGCCGCCAGGCTGTCGACATAAGGCGTCGGCGAGGGCGAGCGGTCGGGCCTGAGATGGCCGGTATCGACGCCGCGCACCGATTCGAGCTGGATGATGACGACGTTCCAGCGGTCGCGCGGGGCCGGCGCCGAGGGGCCCGCCGGGACGCGGACGAACGGGTGCCGGCGGTCCGGGAAGCGCCAGCCTCTGTCAGCGCTGCCTGCCAGCCATTCCGCCTGCCACGCGCGGGCGAGCGCGTCCGGATCGCCGGGCGGCGCGTCGTCCTCATAGCTCCAGTAGAAGTCGCGGACGGCGGCGAACAAGGCCGGCTCCAGCCGCGCGAGCCGGAACCTGGCATGGGCGAGCGAATAGCCGATCAGGCCGGTCGCGAGCGGCAGGACGAGCAAGGCAATGGCCGGCTGGAGGCCCAGGCGCAGCAGCGGCGGTGCGCGGGTCCGGCGCCGCACCAGGCGGACCGACCACCACAGATAGAGAGCAGGCGCCGCGACGCACAGGACGGGCGAAAGGAAGGGCCCGCCGCGGTCGCCGCGCAGGACGTTGAGGAACAGGCTGTCCGCCAGGGTGGTCGGATCGGCGTAGACGTCGAGGAAATTGGGGCCGAGGCGGAGCCCGAGGAAGCGGTAGAGCTCGTGGTCGAACGCGGTCAGCAGCAGGTTCAGCGCCATCAGCGCCATCAGCCCCCAATGGCCGAGCCGCCAGGGCGAGGGCAGCTTTCGCCGCCACAGGACGAGCCACAGCAGCAGGAAGGGAAGCGCAATCAGCCATACCGCGAGCAGCTCGTAGACCAGCGGCCGGATGATGAAGGCCTTCCAGGCGGCCAGGAACGGCCCGCCATAAGGCGATGGCCGGAGATAGAGGATGAGCTGGAGCAGCGCGCAGCCGACCCAGCCGGCGGCCGTCAGCCGCCAGGCGATGCCGTAATGGTCGGCGCCCCGCGCATCTTCAGCGGCCTCCCCCAAGCCCCGTCCTCCAATTTCCGCCGCCAGGACTGATAGCATGAAGAGCCGCGTCCACCAGCGTCGGGAGACGAGCTTCGGGAGATCAGCCGAGACCAGGCGTGCGGTGTCCACGGCTGACTGAATCGGTGCCGATCGCCGCCCGGATCTATGAATGCCGGCAATGGGTAACGGCGTCGGCGGAATGAGCGTCAGGCGATGTCGACCGTCATTCCCCACTGCGGATTCGGGCTGAGGCTCATCAGCAGCATGTCTTCGGCCAACCGGGCTTGCGCGCCCACGCCGGGTGCAGCCACTGCCGCCGGGGCGGGCGCGGTCGAATAAGCGAAGAAGTCCGTGCGGGTGAGTGCGGTTCCTGCGCTCACCGTGACGAACAGCACTTGCGCCACGCCGCCAAGTCCGTCGGCATCGTAGAAGATGTTGCCGGTGCCGGCATCGTAGATGATCCGGTCGGACGTGTCCTGCGCGGCAGTGCCGGCATGGAACCCTGCCACCGGGAGCACGCCGTCGGCGGCGATACCCGTGTAGACGGCGCGGTCGAGGAGAATGACGTCGTCCACCGGGGTGAAGTCGACGATCTGGTCGAAATTGGTCGATGCATGGGGCGCCGTGTCGAACAGGAAATGGTCGATGCCGGCGCCGCCGGTGAGGATGTCCTTGCCATTGCCGCCGTAGAGCCGGTCGGCGCCGGCCAGGCCGCCCAATATGTCGTTGGCGTCCTCGCCGCGCAGGATGTTGCCGCCGTCATTCCCGGTCACGCGGTTCGCCAGCCCATTGCCGGTGCCGTTGATCGTCGCCGTGCCGGTCAGCACCAGCGTCTCGAGGTTCGCCCCAAGCTCGAAGCTCACCGTGCTGTTGACCCGATCGGTGCCGCCGGCCGCGCTCACCTCCGTGACCGTGTCGCCGACATTGTCCACATCGTAGATGTCGTTCCCGTCGCGGCCGCTCATCGCGTCCGCGCCCGCGCCGCCGCGAAGGGTGTTGGCGCCGGCATTGCCGAAGATCGAGTTGGCAAGACCGTTGCCGGTACCGTTGATGGCAGCCGTTCCGGTGAGCACGAGCGTCTCGATATTGGCGCCCAGGGTAAAGGTGACCGAGCTGTTGACCCGGTCGGTGCCGCCGGTCGCGCTGACCTCGACCGCGGTGTCGCCGACATTGTCGACTTCGAAAATGTCGTCGCCGTCGCGGCCGCTCATGACGTCGGCGCCGGCGCCGCCGCGCAGGGTGTTGGCAGCGGAATTGCCGTAGATCGAATTGGCAAGGCCGTTGCCGGTGCCGTTGATCGCGTCGGTGCCGGTCAGCACCAAAGTCTCGACATTCGCGCCGAGCACGAAGCTGACCGAGCTGTTGACCCGGTCGGTGCCGCCGGTCGCGCTCACCTCCACGGCGGTATCGCCGGCATCGTCGACTTCGTAAGTATCGTCGCCGTCGCGGCCGCTCATCACGTCGGCGCCGGCGCCGCCGCGCAGAATGTTGGCACCGGCATTGCCGAAGATCGAGTTGGCAAGGCCGTTGCCGGTGCCGTTGATTGCGTCCGTGCCGGTCAGCACCAAGGTCTCGATGTTCGAGCCGAGCACGAAGCTGACCGAGCTGTTGACCCGGTCGGTTCCGCCGGTCGCGCTCACTTCCGTGGCGGTGTCGCCGGCATCGTCGACTTCGTACGTGTCGTCGCCGTCATTGCCGCTCATCGCGTCGGCGCCGGCGCCGCCGCGCAGCGTGTTGGCGGCGGCATTGCCGACGATCGAGTTGGCAAGACCATTGCCCGTGCCGTTGATCGCGGCGGTGCCGGTGAGCACCAGGATGTCGAGCTCCGAGGAGAGCGTGAAAGTGACCGAGCTGCTGACCGTGTCATGGCCCCCGCCCGCCAGCTCGATGGTCTTGTCCGCGGCGTTGTCGACCACATAATCGTCGTCGCCGGCGCCGCCGGTCATCATGTCCGCGCCCGCGCCGCCGTCGAGCGTGTCGTCCCCGTCGCCCCCGGCGAGGGTGTTGGCCCCGGCATTGCCGAGGATGAAATTGTCGAGGCCGTTGCCGGTACCGCTGATCCCGCCGATGCCCGTCAGGGTCAAATTCTCGACCTCGGCAGCCAGCGTATGGCTGAGCGAGGTCTCGACACCGTCCGTGCCTGCGTCCGCCGCCTCGACTGTCTGATCGCCCGCGTCGTCGACCAGATAGGTGTCGTCGTCGGCGCCTCCGCTCATCGCATCCGCGCCGGTCCCCCCGTCGAGCAGGTCGTTGCCGCTGCCGCCGTTCAACAGGTCGTTGCCGGCGGCGCCGTGAAGCTCGTCATCGGCCTCGTTGCCGTTCAGCGTGTCCGTGCCGGCGCCGCCGGTGATCGTATCGGCACCCGGCTTGCCGTTGACCGTGAAGTCGGTGAGGTGAGGCGAGGTCTGCTCATCGGTCGCGACGATGGTGTCGTCGCCGGGAGTGCCCTCGATGGTCTGCTGCTCGTTGCGTCCCGCTACGCTGATGCTGATCGTCGCGGCGGCGGAGGACGCGCTGCCGTCTCCGGCGACATAGTCGAACGTGACGGTGCGGCTCTCGCCGACGTCCAGATCCTGGTCGCCGGTCGGCTGGTAGGAGTAGCTGCCGTCCGGATTGACCGTGATGAGATCGTCCGACGCGGCGGCGCCGTTCACGCGAACCGATCCCGCCACCAGGCTGTAGTCGAGGCCGTCGCCGTCGACGTCGCTCGCAGCGGGGAGCGTGCCTCCGATCGACGAATCGTCCTCCGAGCCGTCGGCGCTGCCGCCGCCGCCGCTGACCGGCGCGTCGTTCACAGGGTCGATGACGAGGTCGAACGTGTCGGACGCGGTGAGCGCGCCGTCGCTGGCAATGACCTTGAGCGCCAGCGTGCCGTTGAAGTCGGCCGGCGGCGTGCCCGAGAAGGTGCGGGTGACCGCATCGAAGCTGAGCCAGGACGGCAACGCCGAGCCGTTGGCCAGGGTCGCGCTGTAACTGAGGGCATCGCCCTCGACATCGGCGAAGCGGTCGGCGGGGATTTGGTACGAAACCGCCGCATCCTCGTCGCTGTGATGGTCGGCGACCGCATTGGCGAGAACCGGCGCGTCGTTGACACCGGTGACGGTGACGGTGGTGGTGACAATGGTGGTGTCGTCGCCGGCGCCGCCGCTGGTGCCGTCGCCGTCAACGAGGGTGATGTCGATGGTGCGAGTCCCGGTCGAAGGATCGCCGGCGTTGGTGTTCGAATATTGAATGCCGAAGATCAGGGTCGACAAGTGGATCGGGGTAGCGTTGGCGTTGAGGTTGATGACAATCGGGTCGCCGCCGGTGCCGTCGCTGACGAGGTCGCCGACATCGGTGCCGAACACCAGGACATCGCCTCCGGCAGTGATGCTGAGCTG
>DASZDE010000139.1:0-9799 GCA_035942355.1 Allosphingosinicella sp.
GTTCCACGCCGCCGCCGAAGTCCATTGGCTGACCGCCGACCAGCTCGACCCCGCCCCCAGCTCCAGCTTCTTCGGCGGCTATGCGGAGATCGGCTATTATCTGACCGGCGAGACCCGCGGCTACAAGGCCGGCCAGTTCGACCGCACCAAGGTCCTGAAGCCGGTGACCGACGGCGGTATCGGCGCGTTCCAAATCAACCTTCGCTACGACCATGTCGACCTCAACGACGATCTGGTCCGCGGCGGCAAGCAGGCCGGCTACCAGGCCTCGCTGATCTGGATCCCGCAGGACTATGTCCGCTTCATGATCAACTATGCCCATCTGAGCTATGACGAGGCCGCCGTCGCGGCCGCCGACGGCGACCGCAATTACGGCATCGACGTGGTCGGTGCCCGCGCCCAGGTGGACTTCTAAGTCCTTCTAATCAGCAGCATTGACAGCGCTGGCGATATGGCAACACTCCTCCCCGTCGGGAGGGGTCGTTGCCATGCGTTATCTGCTTTTGTTGTCGGCCGCTGTGGCGGCGCCGGCCTGGGCCCAGTCGGGTCAGGGCGATCTCAAGGTCACCATCTACAACGACAATCTCGCGCTCGTGCAGGATACGCGCCAGCTCGCCATCCCCGCCGGCCGGTCGCGCCAGGAATTCCCCGACGTGTCGGCGCAGATCAGGGCCGAGACCGTGTCCTTCGCCGCCCCGGATGCCGGCATCGTCGAACAGAATTTCGATTACGACCTGCTCTCGCCCGGCAAGCTGATGGAAAAGGCGGTCGGCAGGGTCGTCACCATCGTGCGCTTCAACCCGGCCACCGGCACCGAGACGCGCGAGCAGGCGAAGATCCTGTCGACCAACGGCGGCGTCGTCCTCCAGATCGGCCCCCGGATCGAAGTGTTGCGGGACGACGGCCTGCCGGTGCGGGTCATCTTCGACAAGGTGCCGGAGAATCTGCGCGCCCGCCCGACCCTGTCGGTGACGGTGGAGAGCAGCCGCGCCGGCACCCGCCCCGCCCGCCTCACCTATCTGACCCCGGGCCTCGGCTGGAGGTCGGACTATGTCGCCTTGTTCGACGAGGCGGCGGGAGGTCTCGACCTGCAGGGCTGGATCACGCTCACCAACAGCACCGGGACTGGCTATGCCAATGCCGACGTCGTGATGGTGGCGGGGACGCCGAACCGAGGCAACAGCAACGACGGGGGCTATCGCAGCTACCGCCCGCCCAATGACAGCCTGCGCGCGGCGGGGACCGAGAGCGGCACGCGCGCCCGCCTGGGCGAATATTATCTCTATCCGCTGGCCGAACGGACGACCATCGCCAACGCCCAGACCAAGCAGGTGAGCTTCCTCGACGTGCGGGCCGCGGCCGCGAGCAAGGCCTATGAATTCCGGGTCGACTGGCTCGAAACGGTCGAGCCCCAGCGCAGCGCGTCGACGGTGATCAAGTTCGCCAACAGCAGCAAGAGCGGCGTCGGCGACCAGCTTCCCGCCGGCACCGTCCGCGTCTACGTCAAGGATGCCCGCGGCCAGCCGCAATTCATCGGCGAAAGCCTGATCCCGCACAGCCCGATGGGATCCGAGCTCGCGGTGCGGACTGGCGAGGCGTTCGACGTCAAGGTCAAGGCAGCCGTCGAGAAGCGCGAACGGATCAGGGGCGAGGAGTGGGAGCTGAGCGAGCGTTATCGGGTCACCGACTCGCGCCACGGCACCTATGTTCGAGTCATCGAGACCAACCCGATTTATTACCGCTCGACGATGGTCTATACGCTCACCAACGCGCGGCCGGCGCCGGTGACGGTGGACCTCGTCCAGGCGGGGCTGGACCGCGGCGGCT
Organism: Allosphingosinicella sp.; assembly: GCA_035942355.1. Lineage (GTDB taxonomy): Bacteria > Pseudomonadota > Alphaproteobacteria > Sphingomonadales > Sphingomonadaceae > Allosphingosinicella. Next base: position 1,828 of record DASZDE010000139.1, read on the forward strand.
ACGTGACACCCGCGCCCTCAATGAGACCATCGCCGGCCGGCAGCGATCGCTGGACGAGCGGCTCTACCGCGTGCCGGTGCCTGCCAATGGCGAAACCGTGATCCGCGCCACCTTCGAGACGCGCTACTGATCATGCGCCGAGCGCTCCCGGCGCTGCTGCTCCTGCTGGCGCCCGCCTGGCTGCCCGTGCAGCCGCTGACCGTATCCCCCGGGCCCGAGGCGGTTTCGGTCACGGTCTACCGCGGCGGCGGCGGCGAGATGGATCTCGAGTGGCTGGAAGGTTACGCGCTCGTCACCGAGACCCGAACCGTCGACCTTCCGGCCGGGCCGAGCGAGCTGCGCTTCCAGGGCGTTGCCGGCGGCATCATTCCGGTCAGCGCGATCGTGAGCGGACTGCCCGGCGGCGTCACCGAGAAGAACCGCGACGCGCGCCTGCTGTCGCCTGGGGGACTCGTCGACGCGGCGCTGGGCAAGCGCGTCCACATCCGCCGCACCAGCCGGGCCACGGGGCGAGTGACCGAGACCGAGGCGGTGCTTCGGTCGGGGCCCGACGGCGTCGTCCTGCAGACCGCCGAAGGCTTCGAGGCGCTGCGTTGCACCGGGCTTCCGGAGACGCTCGTCTACGAGGCCGTGCCGGACGGCCTGACCGACAGGCCGACCTTGGCGGTGCGGACGATCAGCGCCGCCGCGGCGCGCGCGACGCTGAGGCTCTCCTACCTGGCGACCGATTTCGACTGGCGCGCCAATTACGTGATCAACATGGCGCCGGATGGGCGCCGGCTGGACCTGTTCGCGTGGCTGACGCTCGCCAACGGCAATGACGAGAGTTTCGTCGCCGCCCAGACGCAGGCGGTGGCGGGGGCGCCGAACAAGGAGGACGAGGAGGATCTCGGCGAGTCGCAGGTGCCGGCCGAGATCCGGCTCCAATGCTGGCCGGCGGGCACGACAACCGACCTGCCCCTCGTCCGGCCGCCCGTGCCGGGGGCGCTGGAGGAATATGCGATGGGCAACGAAGCGATCATCGTCACGGGTAGCCGGCTTCGCCAGGAGTTTCTGATGGCGAACTCGCCCGTAACGGTGATCACGGCCGAGCAGGAAGAGCTTGGCGACCTCAAGCTCTACCGGATTCCCGAGCCTGTCACGGTGTCGGCCCATGCGCAAAAGCAGGTGGCTTTGCTCACCAAGCCGCGGGTGCGGTTCGAGCGGCTCTACGGCGCGGACCTCAATGCGCAGCACGAAGGGGGTCCCGAACCGGCGACGCTCCTGCTCCGGCTCAAGAACGAGAAAAAGCATGGGCTTGGCGTGCCCCTCCCCTCCGGCGTCGCGGCGGTGTTCGAAACCGTAAGCGGGCGGCCGATGCTCGCCGGCGAAGCGTTGGTCGAGGACACGGCGGTCGGGCAGGAACTCGACCTTCGCGTCGGCGAATCCACCCAGATCATGGTGGTCCAGCGCAAGCTCGACAGTCCGGCAGGCCGGGGCGGGGCGGGGGAAGCGGCCGCCCAGCGCTACGAGGTCGAGATCACCAACGCCCACCCCCGATCCGTGGTCGTCGAGACTTTGCTTCGCATCTACGGCGAAGAGTGGCGGCTCGCGCGGCCGAGCCGCAAGCTCGGCATGCGCAACGGCCGCCACATGTGGCGGGCCAAGGTTCCGGCCAATGGGCGCCTCGCCTTGAGCTATGTGATTGAAAGAATATCCGAGCCGCCTTCTGCGAACCGCATGTCGCAGGAGGAGGAAGAACACGACAACTGACGATCAGCGAAGCGCTGACGATCGCTGCAAGATCAGCGTCCTAGGTCGTTTCATCTCCGTTTTGGACGTCATTACTGGCGCTCCCCGCTTGCACGCCTTGCCACAAATGAAGATTGTTCGCGCAGCGCGCGACTCGTTTCGTTCGCCGTCTACCGCAAGAGGAGGGGAGCATGGCTTCAGACAATCCCAATTTTCCGATCGGCACTGCGTCGACCAGCTGGCTCGATTCCGGGGGAGTGACCCATATCCGCGTCTATTCGACCGACGCCTATAACGTGATTGAAAGATGCTGGGATGGTTCCGGCTGGGCGGCCGGGGCCTTCAGCGCCGCCGGTTCGAGCGTGTCCGCGACGAGCTGGCAGGGGCAAGACGGCGTTCACCTCCGCGTCTACTGCACCTATCAGGACAAGACGATCGAATGGTGCAACGACCCGGGCACGGGCTGGTATCAAGGCGCCTATACCACCACCTGAGATGAGGCTCGGCCGCTCCCGGTCGGGAACGTCCGGCGGTCCCGGGGGGTGACCGTGCCGGCATTCGCCAGGCCGCCCTCCGCGCGCCGTCTTCTGCGCCGCGCCGCTTAACCAAGCCTTATCCGCACCTCGCTAAGGATTCGGGTTTCTGGGAAGCGGAAGGGCGCCGGTGAAGATCCCGCTCAAGGAGCTGCTGATCATCCTCTACCTCGCCGCCGGTTATGGCGGGATCGGGGACCGGATCGGCTCGCTCGGGCTGGCGCCGGCCTTGCTGCTTTATCTCGGCCTGTTCGGGCTGCTTTCCGCGTGCCTGGTGCTGGCGGCCTATGTCCGGAATGCGCCGCTGCGCTGGGTCTGGGCCCTGCTCCTGTCGGCCTCGGCGCTGTTCCTCGATTCGTCCGAGCGGATCCTGGGCGACCATCTCAGCTACGATGCCTTCATCAACCTGACCAATTCGCGCGGTTTCGCCGGCGACGCGCTCGGGCAGCACGCGCGGCCGATCGCCTGGTCCGCGGCGACGGCGCTGCTGCTGTTCGCCGGCGTCGCCCTGAAACCGAGGCGAGCACCGCCGGTGCCGCGCTTCGCCTTGGCCGCCGCGCCGCTCGCGGCGGTCGGGTTGCTGTCCGCCATCCTGTTCGCGCGCGGCGGCGAGGGCGCCCGCGGGCTGCCCGGCGCCTTCACGCCGCTCAGCTATGCGAGCCTCTCCGCCTTTGAAAGCGCCGGCTGGCCCGCCGAGCGCCAAGCGGTGGCCATCCCCCGCAGCGGCAAGCGGATCGAGCGGGACATCGTGCTCATCGTGGATGAGAGCGTCGGCGGCAACTATCTCGACCTCAACGCTCCGGGCGGGGCGAGGTCGGGGCTGAAGGAGCCGCGAGCGGGCGCCGCGATCCGCAATTACGGCTATGCCGCCGCGATCACCAATTGCAGCATCGGCACCAACCTGACCCTCCGCTACGGCGGCACGCGCGCGGACTATCGGCGGATCAACGCCACCATGCCGTCGATCTGGAGCTATGCGCGCGCGGCCGGGCTGCGCACCGTCTATATCGATGCCCAGCGCATCGGCGGGCAGCTCCACAACCTGATGACCGAGGAGGAGCTGCACGCGGTCGACCGCCACATCCAGTTCGACGCGGTGCCGGTGCGCGACCGGGACATGGCGGCGGCGGACGCGCTGGCGGAGCTGCTCGGCAACCGCACCGCCGAATTCGTCATGGTCAACAAGGTCGGCGCGCATTTCCCGATCCACGACAAATATCCGGACGCGTTCATGCGCTACCGCCCGGCGCTGCCGAGGGGCGGCCACGAAGCCATCAGCGACACCGGCAGCCGCGCCGGCTTCGGCGGCAGCGCCGAGGACTGGCGGCGTTACCGCAATTCCTACCGCAACACCCTGCTGTGGAATGTCGGCGGCTTCTTCGATCGGCTGTTGGCGCGCGCCGATCTCGGCACGGCCACTTTGATCTACACATCGGATCACGGCCAGGACCTGCACGAGCGTGGCCGGACGGGCCTCAATACCCATTGCAGCAGCGATCCGGTGCCCGAGGAGGGGCTGGTGCCGCTGGTCGTCATCGAAGGCGACGCACTCGAGACGCTCGCATGGGAGCGGCATCTGGACCGCAACCGCAACCGCGTCAGCCACTATCAGATCTTTCCAACCCTGCTCGAACTGATGGGCTACGCGCCCGACCGGGTGCGGCCGGTCTATGGCGATTCGCTCGTCGCCCGCTCGCGCGACGCTTTCACCTTCAACACGCTGTTCAACGCGCGGCTCGGGCGGCAGCCGGTCTGGAAGCGGATCGAGCTTGCTGAGATCGTCACTCCGGAGCCTGCGGTCAGGCTGGCGGGAGCGGCTTCGGACGGTGCTGCTCGTCCAGCGCCACGAAGGTGAACAGCGCCTCGGTCACCTTGACCTGCTGCTTGCCGCGGTCGCGGCTGGCGACCACTTCGATGCGGATGCCCATCGAGGTGCGGCCGGTCCGCTCGGTCCGCGCGTAGACCGAGATGATGTCGTGAAGCAGGATCGGGGCGATGAACTCCATCGCCTCGATCGCCACGGTGGCGACCGGCCCCTGGGCGCGGTGCGAGGCGACGATGCCGGCCGCGATGTCCATCTGCGACAGCACCCAGCCGCCGAAGATGTGGCCGTTGGAATTGATGTCGCCGGGCCGCGGCACCACCCGCAGGATCGGCTCCCCCCTAGCGGCCGTCATCATCGTCCCCAGGCTGTCCGGCGGCACCGTGCGAACGGTCGTCATGGCCGCTGTGGCTGCTGAAATAAACCAGGCCCATCAGGGCGGTGCCGAGCAGCACCGAGAAGCCGACGCCGGCGACGGTCGCGATCACCATGTGGATCGGCACCGGCCCGCCGGTGCTCCTGAGATAGGCGAGCGCGAGCGCCGCCGCGACCGCCGCCGCCAGCCCCATCCAGACCATCAGTCTTTTGTAGCGGACCCATGCGGCGGCGGTGCGCTCGGCGCTGGACTCGGAGGGATCCTGTCTGGGCATGCTTCCATTTGAGGAGCGGCCATGTGATCATCAAGGCCTGAGTCGGCGTAAAACAGAAACGGGAGGCCGGACGATGACGATAGGCGCGATCTTGGGCGGCAAGGGCGACGAGGTCGTGAGCGTGGGCTGCGACACGAGCGTGCGGGACGCGATCGCCAAGCTCGCCGAGCACAGGATCGGGGCGATGCCGGTGCTGAGGGACGCCAAGGTCGCCGGGATCATGTCGGAGCGCGACGTCATCCACTGCCTCAAGACCGACGGCGCGGCGATCCTCGACTGGAAGGTCGAGCGGGTGATGACCGCCCCCGCCATCACCGTCACCCGCGAGGTCTCGGTGCTCGCGGCGCTGTCGATGATGACCAAGCGCCGGGTCCGTCACCTGCCGGTGGTGGAGGGCGAGCGGGTGGTCGGCATCGTTTCGATCGGCGACCTCGTCAAATACCGCATCGACCGGATCGAGCAGGAGGCCGAGGCGATGCGGGCCTATATCCAGAGCGCCTAGACCAAGCTCGTTTCAGGCTGAATCGGCCTGGAACGTGAATCAGGCTCTTGCGGCAGCGGGCTGCCGGCGGCGGATCAGGCCGAGCAGTTCGGCCACCAGCGGCCGCGCGAAGCTCAGCAGCAGCCCGGCATAGGCGGCCATGCCGACGCTCACCAGGATCGCCAGCCGCGGCTGCGGCGGCAGCGGCGGCAGCAACGCGTCGACCGCCAGCACGAGCGCCGCCATGGCCGCCGAGGCGAGCAGGCCCGGCCGCACCGCCCGCGCGAGATCGGGCAGGCCGACCGCAATCGCGCGAGCCGAAAGCGCCACCGTCACCGCAGTCAGCAGCACCATGCCGGCGACCAGGCCATAGGCCAGTCCGGCGATTCCGAATCGGATCCCGATCAGGAAGGCGACCGGCAGGATGAGCGCGCCGGCCACGCCCACCCTGACCGCGATGCCCGGCCTTCCGGTGGCGTTGGTCGCCGGCGCGAACAAAATCTGCAGGGTAAGGAACGGCATCGCCATGGCGAGCGTCGGCACGATCGCGATCGTCCCCGCCCATTTCGGCCCGAGGAAGGTGAGCACCAGCGGCTCGGCCGTCACCGCCAGCCCGAAATAGAAAGGCAGAGCGACCAGCATGATCAGCCGCGCCGCCTTGAGGAAGGCGAACGCCATCATGTCCCGGTGCCCCTGGATCCGGGAATAAGCGGCGAACGCCACTTCGTTGAGCGGCGGCACGAATTTGGACGCCAGCACCTGGGTCAGGAACAAGGCGGTGGTGTAGAGGCCGAGCTCGTGCGGATCGAGCAGCCGGCCGGCGATGAACACGTCCGACTGGCTCTGGACGAACCAGAAGAACTGCACCGCGACCATCGCGCCGCCATAGCTGATCATCGGGCCCGCGCCGCTGAAGCGGAAGCTGGGCCAGACCAGCCAGCGCGCGGCGATCGTGAGGCCCACGGCGCGCGTCCAGAACAGCACGATCGGCGCCGCCACCAGCGTCCACACGCCCGCCCCCGCGGCCGCGCAGCCGAGCGCGGTCGCCGCGCTGAGCGTAGCCGCCAGCAGATTGACCTGCGCCTCCCGCTTGAACTCGAGCCGGCGGCTGAGCAGCGCGTGGGGCAGGGCGATGAACGGGGTCGACGCATAGAGCAACGCCTGCACGCGCAGCAGGTCGGCCACGATCGGCTGCCGGAAATAGGCGGCGGCGACCGGTGCGATCAGGATCTGTGCCGCGGCCAGCGCCCCGTTGAGGAGCAGCAGCAGCCCGAACACCTGGGCGATTCGCTCGCGGTCGATCGTTTCGCTCTGCACGAGCGCCGAGCTGAAGCCGTAGCCGTTCATCAGGTTGAGGAACACCAGCACCACGCCGGTCATCGCGAACAGACCGTAATGGTCCGGATCGAGCAGGCGGATGACCAGGAAGGTCGCCGCCCAGGTGATCAGCTGGGCGAGGATCTGGCTCCCGGACCGCCAGATGATGGCGCCTCTCACCCGGTCGCCGAGGCCCGGCAGGTGCATGTCTGGACTGTCGAGCTCTGATGCCATTCGCTGACCCCGAACGCCCTCTCCGGGGGGGGGCGTCTGTTCGCTCCCGCAGATAGCCCAACAGGGTGAAGAAGCGATTACCCACGCCGTCCGCCCCGCCCGAGCTGCGCTTCGCCTTCTCCCTCATCGGCGGCTCCAGGCAACCGCTCGGCGGCCGCGCGACCTGCCACCTGGTTGAAACCTCGCCCTTGCCCGCCTCGATGGCGCGGAAAAAGGGTCCTTGACGCCTGCCGCTCGGCTGAGCATGGCGCCACCCGCCGCGACCGCGTCACCGGCCTTCGGGGGCGGCGGATCGGCGCGAAGATTTCCGAAAAGCTTGCGATAAGAAGCGGTTGAAGGAGGGTTCGCCGGTCCCTATATGGCTTCGACGAGCGGCGAGGCGGCCCCGGCCGGCCCTGCTCTTCGAAAGCTCCGCCAGGAATTTTTCGAACGACAGCTGTTGACGGGCGGAAAACTCCTCCATATATGGCTGTTTACCGGCGGGACAGGCTTTTGGCCCGGCCCGTTTGCGTCTCATCAATCGGTAACCCGATGCCCCGATCCAAAGGGGGAGGTGAAACGTCGGCTCTTTGACATTGTCGGTTTAGATGAAGGGACATGTGGGCGGCGGCCCCGGCTCCCGAGGGTTTCAAGCCTCGGTGCGTCGGTAAAGCAAGCCGTTCCAAGGGCATCCGTCGAAGCACTGCTTTGGCGGGAGGCCCTAATGTCCTCTTACATATCCACAGTAATATGTATTTGTGCAGGAACGGCTCCTTGAAGCCGGTCTTTGGCGTCGCCCGTTCCAGGGTGCGTCGCTGATCGGACATTAACTTGAGAGTTTGATTCTGGCTCAGAACGAACGCTGGCGGCATGCCTAACACATGCAAGTCGAACGAGACCCTGCCTTCGGGTAAGGGTCTAGTGGCGCACGGGTGCGTAACACGTGGGAATCTGCCCTTCGGTTCGGAATAACTCAGGGAAACTTGAGCTAATACCGGATAATGACGTAAGTCCAAAGATTTATCGCCGAAGGATGAGCCCGCGTAAGATTAGCTAGTTGGTGGGGTAAAGGCCTACCAAGGCTACGATCTTTAGCTGGTCTGAGAGGATGATCAGCCACACTGGGACTGAGACACGGCCCAGACTCCTACGGGAGGCAGCAGTGGGGAATATTGGACAATGGGCGAAAGCCTGATCCAGCAATGCCGCGTGAGTGATGAAGGCC